>JAABPW010000065.1 GCA_011391785.1 Verrucomicrobiota bacterium | reverse complement strand
GTGGGGTGGCTGGGGCGGTCGGCGCCGCTGGCGTGGCCGAGGTGGCTGGCGGTGGTGCCTTGGGTATGATGGGTATGGCTATGGGGGCGGCTACCGGCTGGGGCCGTTCCGGCATGTCCGCCGGTTTGTCGGGCGTTGGCGCTTCCGGCTCCGCAGTTCCCGTGATTTCCCCGCGTAGGGTGGCCACCATCGCCTTGGCGGCGCCAGCCCACAGGACGATGGCTGGGCATGGCGGGCGGCCAGGTGCCGTGGCTGAGGCGGTGGCGGACACGGCGGGGTAGACTGACGGGCAACACAGGAGTCCGGTGATCCCGGCGTTGAGCAGCGCCTGTAACCGTTCCCGGACGGCGGTCGGATCGGAGGGAACGGTGATGAGGGCTAGCCGGTAATTTGCGGTGGCGAGGACAGGCTCCAGCCCGGGGATCATGGTGAGGGTCGCTATCTGGCTGGCAGGGGAGAGGACAAGGCCGATCCAACCAGTCAGTTCCCTGTCCCCACCCATGGCGGCCGGAGCAGGCGGCGGGGTGGCCGGACTGGTGTCATGTCCCAGCGAGATATTCTGGGCGATCAGGTTTGTCTTGTAACCCAGCTGGCGCGCTACGGCGAGAACCCGGGCCTGGGTGGTGGGGCTGATCCGGGCCGCCTTGCCCTGTCCGTTGATGACCCGTGATACCGTTGCCTTGGAGACTCCAGCGGCCTCGGCGACATCCTTTATGCTGACGTTAGAGCTCATGCGCAACCTGTTTAGCATTGGCGATTCTGAAAGGCAAGGGGAGAGGAAGAAGAAGTCAGAATTCAGGAGTCAGAAGTCAGGATCGAGAAGAGAGGAGGGAATGTAAACAGCAGATGGACGCTGAAAACGCGGATAGGAGGGGGAGGGGGGGAGAGGGAGTATTCAGTGTTCAGAGGTCAGTATTCAGAAACTCCTGGCTTCTGACTACTGACTACTGCCTCCTTCCTATGTGGACCACAGGGTCATGCTCCGGTAGCGGGAGGGGGCGATGTGCATCTGGGCGGTGAACACGCGGGTGAAGTACAGGGGATTCTCGTAGCCCGCGGCGGCGGCGACTTCCTTGATGCTCAGGGTCGAGCTGGCCAGCAGATGCCGGGCCCGGTTCATCCTTTGGGCGAGCATGTAGTTGAAAGGGGTTAGGCCGAAAAGTTGCGTGAAAACCCGGTGGAAATAATTAGGCGCCATTCCGGCCCTTGCGGCAATCGCCGGGAGCGGGGGATTCTCCCGGTAGCAGGTGTTGATGAAGTCCAGGGCCGGCTTGATGTGGTAGTACTCAGGGGCGAACCGGAGCAAGGCCTCCTTGTCCGTTTTTTCCAGCAGGTGGGCAATCAGGCTCAACAGCAGGCCCTGGATGCGGCACTCGCTCACGGGCGAGCTGTCGGCCAGGGGTTTGTTCGCCTTGCTTTGCGGATCCTTGAATATCCGGCAGATCTCCTCGTAGCTCCGCTTTGGCCAGCCGCTCTCCTGGAGGGGCCAGGAGCAGACCGGCGGGAGCTGGTCCAGCAGGTAACGCAGGTAGATCGATTCCGGCACGAAATGGAGCCAGTAGACATCCATGCGCGTGGCACAGGTCTGTTCCTTCAGCCGGAAACCGGAGATGAAATGGACTTTACCGGATTCCAGCCTGAACCGGCCTGAGTCCATCGCCAGTACCGCGCTACCGGATACGGGGAAATACACCTTGTAGCACTGGTCTAGGCCCGAGGCGGTCTTGTTCCAGGATGGGTCGCAGCGGTAAAACCCGCCGGACAACAAGGTGAGGTTGTAGTTTTCGATCATGGTTTCATCCATTCTTCACGGTGAGGGATCGTACATGAATAAGTTAAGATTGTCCATATACGTCAACCTGAAAATGTGGCTATTATCACGAAAGTTAATAACCAGCTATTCCCAAAAGGAGAATCATCCATGATACGAAGAATGCTTGCCCTGGTGTTTGTGCCGTTGTTTTTGTGCGCTTCGTCCTGTGTGACTTCCCGGCAGGCCGATCTGGCGAAGCCGGTGGACATCCACAAGCGGGCGGAGGAACTGAAGAACCTGAAGTGGGGCATGTTCATCTGCTGGAGCTTCAGCACGTTCTCGGAAAAGGAATGGACGCCGGGCATCAAGGACATCTCGTTCTTCAAGGCGACGGAAGTCGATACCGACCAGTGGGCTCGGACGGCCAAGGAGGCGGGGATGGGCTACATCCTGTTCCTGACAAAACACCACGATGGTTTCTGCCTGTGGGACACCAAGACCACGGAGCGCAAGGTGACCCGGGCGCCGCTGGGCAAGGATGTGCTCAAACTGCTCAGGAAGTCGTGCGACAAGTACGGGATCAAGCTGGCGCTCTACTTCTCGGAGGGCGAGTTCAATGACCATAAGGATTATCACCCCGGTGGCTACACTCCGGAAATGAAGAAAGCCCAGCTCAAGGAGTTGCTGACGCAGTACGGGCCGATTGAATATATCTGGTTTGATACCGCACAGACCGACGGCGGATTGGGGCATGCCGAAACAACCGCCTGGTGCAAGCAGTTCCAGCCCGGTTGCTTCATTGGCTACAACCATGGTCAGCCAGGTGATATCCGGATCGGGGAAATGGGACGCCCGTCACCCTTGAATGACCACTCGGGCGCCGGACTTGGCGCGAATGACGCCGGCCGCGTCAGTACGTATCTGGCGGCAGAGTTCACCTATCCCATTTTGCCGGCCCACCAGGGTGGGGCCATGTGGTTCTATTCCCTGCCCAAGCACGACAATCTCTGTCTGCCGGCGGAGAAACTTTATGCGGATTACCTGGGCGCGGTGAAATACGGCAATATCTTCTCGATCGACGTCGGGCCGGATTACAAGGGGAAGCTTCGTGAGATTGACGTTAAGACCCTCCGGCAGGTTGGCGCGATGATCAGGGCGGGGCGGGGTAAGTAACATGTTGCACGATCCGAGTCATTACGTGTCGCCATCGGTCGCGGAGGAAATCCGCCTGAAGCAGAATGACCGCGAGATCCTGCGGCGGCTGGCTTCGGAGCTGGCGGCGGTGGCCGCCCTGCCGGTCCACCGGGAGAAGGCGAGGCTCTGGCAGAAGCTCAATGATCTCCAGTCGGAACGGCCGATGGTCTGGATCAACGAGATCTGCTGGAACGAGATGAATGTCGGCGATGAGCTGACCCTCGCGTGTGAGCATCCCTGGGCGCGTGACCAGGAGCGGGAATTGCGGCGGACGCTCTACCAGTGGCGGCATCTGCCGGGCGACATGGTCGTCAGCGATCATCTGGACTGTCCGCTGGCGATCCACAGCACGGATTTCGGCATCATCGAGGATGTCGATGTCGTCAAGACCGACGACACCAACGAGATTGTGTCGCGTCATTTCAAGATCCAGATTCGGGATTTCGATGATCTCGACAAGATCCGGATGCCGGTCATCACGCATGATGAGAAGGCGACGGCATTCCAGTTCCATGCCATGTGCGATGTGTATGAGGGAATCATGCCGGTGAGGATGACGGGGCAGTCGCACATCTGGTTCACCCCGTGGGATTACCTGATCCGCTGGTGGGGAATCGAGGAGGCGATGATCGACATGGTGGACCGGCCGGAGCTGGTGCATGCCGGCGTCGAGCGCATGGTTGACGCCTGGATGTCCGAGCTCGATCAGTTTGAAGCCCAGCACCTGCTCGCGCTGGACAACAACAACACGCGGATTGGTTCGGGCGGGTATGGGTATACCCGTGAACTGCCCGGGAAAGATTTTGATCCGGGGCATGTCCGGTCCCAAAACATGTGGGGGTGTTCCAATGCCCAGATATTCTCCGAGGTTTCGCCCGACATGCACTGGGAATTTGCCCTGAAGCATGACCTGCGCTGGCTGAGCCGCTGGGGGATGACCTATTACGGATGCTGTGAGCCGCTGGACCGCAAGGTGGAGATGCTGAAGCGGATTCCCAATCTCCGGAAAGTCTCGGCGAGCCCGTGGTGCAATGCGGAGAGGATCATCTCGGGCTTCGGCGGGGATTATGTGCTCAGCCACAAGCCCAGTCCGGCGATCCTGGCCGAGGATGCGTGGCATCCGGACCGTGCCCGCGCCGCCATCCGGGATTTCCTGCAGAAAACCGGCGGGCGTTGCCATGTCGAGCTCATCATGAAGGATATCTCCACGGTGCGCTACCAGCCGCAACGGCTGTGGGAGTGGACGCAGATCGCGACGGAAGAGGCGGAAAAGTTTGCGAAATAACGGCTGACGGGTTATTTTTTCCGCCACTTTGATTTGGCATTCCCCGGGACTAACAAGGCCATAGGCCGTGAGGAGAGATCATGATGGTTGCTGGCTTGGACATGTGGATCGTGATTGCCTACCTGGTGGGCGTTGTGGCGCTAGGCTGTTTTGCAGGGATGAAGCGGAGAAGCGGCGGGGAGGGGAGCCATTACTTCCTTGCGAACAACACCCTGACATGGCCCGTGATCGGACTCGCCATGTTTGCGGCGAATATTTCCACGGTTCACCTCGTGAGCCTGGCCGAGGCGGCCTACAAGTACGGGCTGGCCTACGGGAATTTCGAGTGGATGGCGGGCTTCACGCTGATCCTGCTCTCGCTTTTCTTTGCGCCGCTCTACCTGCGGTCCAAGGTGCCGACCCTGCCGGATTTCCTGGAGCGGCGTTTCAACCGGAAGTGCCGCGACGTCCTGGCCGTTGTCTCCGTTTTTTCGGCGCTGGTGATCCATATCGGCGTGGCGTTGTATACCGCCGCCTGGGTCATGCGCGGCATCCTCGGGATTGATCCCGCCGCCACGATCATGGGGATCGATGCGCTGATGTTCTTCATCATCGTCATTGGCGTGCTGACCGGCATCTACACGATGATCGGCGGACTTCTGGCGGTGGTGTGGACGGAGAGTGTGCAGGCGGTCCTGCTTCTGGTTGGCGCGATTTGCATTACCGTGGTCGGGTTTATCAAGGTGGGCGGCTGGACCGAGCTGGCCCACACGCTGGCCTCCAATCCCCATCCCCTGGCGGCGGTGGCGGGAAGCAAGGTGGACTGGGGTACTGCCAATTTCCTTACAATACTGAGAGGGGCGGATGATCCGTCCGGCCTGCCCTGGTATTCGGTCCTGCTCGGGTATCCGATCATCGGGATCTGGTACTGGTGCTGCGACCAGACGATTGTCCAGCGGGTGCTCGCGGCCAAGGATGAGAAACACGCCCGGATCGGTCCGCTGTTCTGTTCGTTCCTCAAGATCCTGCCGGTGTTCTTCTTCGTGCTGCCGGGCGTGATTTGCGTGGCCCTGGTGCAAAAGAACTATTTCGACGGGCAGGCGCCGAAGGCGGCCGCGGATTGTTACACCTTCATGATCACGCATATGCTGCCGGTCGGCCTGAAGGGGCTGGTGACGGCGGCGATGCTGGCGGCGGCCATGCAGACGTGTTCGGCCGCGCTGAATTCCACGGCGACCCTGGTGGCCTACGACATGTTCAAGCGCTGGCGGCCGGAGACCAGCGACCACAAGCTGGTCAAGATTGGAAAATGGACGACCGTGGTCGGCACGATTGTGGCCATTGCCAGTTCACCCATGTTCGGGCACTACAACACGATCTTCGAGGGATTGTCTCGCCTGATCTGCTATGTCGCGCCACCGATCACGACGGTGTTCCTGTTCGGGGTATTCTGGCGGAAGGCCTCGGGCAAGGCGGCCTACATCACGATGGTCACCGGCGGCCTGCTGGGCGCCCTGGTGTTCTTCCTCGACTGGTTCAAGGAAGTCACCTTCTGGAACGTCAACTTCATGATGATGTCCTTCTATCTGGCGGTGATCTGCGCGGGGGTGATGGTGCTCTTTTCAAGGCTGTACCCCGAGCCGCTCAAGGCTGAGGCAGAGATCCTGGTCTGGAAGGACTGGAAAGAGCCGTTACGTGGCGAGGCGCATGGACATGCGCTGGGGAACTACCGCATTTTGTCGGTCGTAGTGCTGGTGATTTTCATCACCCTTTACATCATCTTCCGGTAACAGGGCACATGACAAATTTCGGGGAGTCACGCAAATAGTCATTATTCCCGCGCTTGACTATATGCCGCGCCCTGTACTCGCATCTCTTGCACGGTGTCGTGACGAAAGCGAG
>JAABPW010000064.1 GCA_011391785.1 Verrucomicrobiota bacterium | reverse complement strand
CGTAGCCGCCTTTCTCGGCGGCAATCGCAACGCTGGAGAGGGGGATGCTGGAGAGGGTGCAGATCAGTTCATCATTATCCACCCCCGCGATTGCCACCTGGCCGGGGATCGATAGCCCAGCCGCCTTGCATGCCTCGGCGACATGCTGGCTCCGCTCATCGACGCAGGCCATCAGGCCGACCGGTTTAGGCAGGGAACGCAACCATTCCACCACGAACTGCTGTTCCTTTTCCCACGTGATCTGCCGGCCTCGGCGTGCATTGTCGTACACGTGAACCCGGTGTCCGGCCCGCGCGATGCGCGCCCGGAATCCTTCGCCGCGTTGATCAGACCAGAAAAGGTCCGTGAAGCCGCAGAAGGCGAAATTGCGGAATCCCCGCTCGAGCAGGTGTTCCGCCGCCATATGGCCGATGGCCCGGTGGTTGCTGGTGATATTAGGAGCCCCCTCGATCTGTTCCGTGACGTAATTGGACACCACCAAGGGCTTGCCCAGCCTCATGATTTCCGCCATGGCTGAGCTTTCCCTCATGATGATGCCGTCAACCGATTCCATCGCCTCGATGAGCTGTTTACGGGATCGTTTTTCCCAGAACGGCGCTTCCCGGGAGAAAATCCAGGGGCCATGAAGCTGGGAATACCGCGCGATTCCCCGCAGCAGCGCACGTTCATACGCGCGCGACGGTTCAATCATCAGCATGACCCTGGGTGCCTCGTGCATGGATAGGACGATTCGCAATATGGTGAATAATAGACGCAAACCGGCGTTCCTGTAAATGACGATGTGGGGTATGTTTCAACGAAATGAGGTATTGGTGGATCGGATTCTTGCAGGAGGTTTTTCATCATGACATCACGCGACAGGGTGATTTCGGCAATGGCGCGCAGGGGCTATGACCGGATTCCGGTGAAGCATGAGGGTACCCCGGAAGTCAACCGGATGATCATGGATCATTTCGGCCTGAAGACCATGGAGCAGTTGCTCCGGGTTGTCGGGGATGATTTCCGGTATGTCGAGCCGGTGTACACCGGCCCGGAAATGCGGACCTTCCCCGACGGCAGCGTCGAGGGATACTGGGGCGAGCGTTACAAGTACGCGGAGTTCGCCGGCGGGAAGTACCTGGAGTCCTGCTATCAGCCCTTCGCCGGGGTGGAGCGGCTGGAGGACCTTGACCGCTCGCACTTCCCCTCCGCCGACTGGTTCAGCTACTCCACCATCCGGGCGCAGTGCGAAACGTTGCGCGATCAGGGCCTGGCGATTTGCTTCGGAACGGCCGGCGACATGGATTTCATCAACAGCATCGCGCGGGCGCGGGGGACGGAACAGGTGCTCATCGACCTGATCACGGATGACCCGGTTTATCTCGAGATCATGGAGGCGCGTTTCCGCTTTTATTTCGAGATGCATCGCCGGGTCCTGGAGGCGGCGGGCGGCCTGATTGACTTCACCCACATCGGGGAGGATCTGGGCACCCAGAAGGCGCAGGTGATCAGTCATGAGATTTTCGAGCGGCATTTTGCTCCGAAGTTCAAGCAGTACTTCAATATGGTTCATTCCTATGGCGCCAAAACGATGATGCACATGTGCGGCTGTGTGATGGCGTTCCTGCCCCGGCTGATCGAGATCGGCCTTGATGTGTATGATGTCGTCCAACCGTCGGTTCCGGAAATGGATATCGCTGAACTCCAGCGTCGGTTCGGTCAGCAATTGACATTTTGCGGCAGTGTCTGCGTCCAGAGCACGATCGCCTTCGGGACGCCTGCCGAGGTGGAAACCGAGGTCAAGCGCCGGCTCAAGCTCTTTCCCGAAGGCGGGCTTTTCCTTGGTCCAACCCATGCGATCCAGGTGGGTTCGCCGCTGGCGAACGTGCTTGCCCTTTACCGGGCGGCGGGTAGCCTGTGTGAGACCATTGACGAGAAAATCCTGGCGCTCGCCACCGTCCCTGAGGGGGCTGGCGGGATCAATATGTCGAAATTGTTCTGAGAGAACAGAAGGCAGGAGACAGGAGTCAGAATCCAGAATGAAGGATGAGAAATATGGTTATGCTTTGTATTCTGAATTCTGAATCCTGACTTCTAACTTCTGGTATAGGGGTGCGACTATGATTGCAAATCCGTTACTTGGTGTTGTCCTGCACGCGATCGGCGGTGTCGCCCATGGAAGCTTTTATGCGCCGTTGCGCAAGGTGAAGCGCTGGAGTTGGGAGACGGGCTGGCTGGTGCAGGGGCTGGCGGCCTGGGTGGTCACGCCCTGGCTGGTTGCCGTCCTGACCGGAACGCATCCGCTGGCGGTTCTCCGGCAAAGTCCGCTGGAGAGCCTGGTGTTGGCCTATTTGTTCGGGATGATGTGGGGATTTGGCAGCCTAACGTTCGGCCTGACCATGCGCTTCCTCGGGATGTCGCTGGGCATGGCGGTTGCGCTTGGCTATTGCGCGGCGTTTGGAACCTTGATTCCGCCCCTGGTTCAGGGGACGTTCGGGGTTCTCCTCTCCACGGGGGCGGGCTGGATGGTGCTGGCGGGGGTTGCCGTTTGCCTTTCAGGAATAGGACTGTGCGGCTACGCCGGTATCCGCAAGGAGAGGGAAATGACCGCGCTGGAGAAGAGCGTTGCCATCTCCGAGTTCTCCCTCTGGAAGGGCTTCCTGGTGGCGACGTTCTCGGGAATCATGAGCGCGGGGTTCGCCTATGGCATCAAGTGGGGGCAGCCCATGGCCGAGTTGGCCAGGGAATTGGGCGCGCCGGATATATTCAAGAATGCGCCTGTCTTTATCGTGGTCATGGCCGGCGGGTTTACGGTGAACTGTGTCTGGTGCCTGATATTGAACGGGCGAAACAGGTCGATGGCCGACTATATCCGCATCAAGGATCCCGGTGACTCCGGTCCGGGCAATGCTCGGCTGATCTCGAATTATCTCCTGGCGATGGCGGCGGGCTTTATCTGGTACACCGGCTTTTTCTTTTACGGAATGGGCACGACCAAGATGGGAAAATATGATTTTTCGAGCTGGTCGATCCATCTGGCGTTTGTGATCGTGTTCAGTACGATATGCGGCCTGCTTGCGCTGGAATGGAAGGGCGTGAGCCGGCGGACCATGGCTTGGGTAGTCGCTGCGATTCTCATTCTGATTTCTTCGACGGTGATTACCGGTTACGGCAATGCTCTGGCGAAATAGGAGGGCAAAGATGAGGTTGGGTCGTAATCTGCAAAAGACTTCAGTTCAGTGTTTGGCGATCATCGCCACGATGCTGATTACCTCTGCTGGGGCGAGTGCCGCTTCGTTGGAAGACGAGTTTCGCAATCCGCCGCATCCGGCCAGACCCTGGGTCTACTGGATCAATATGGATGGTCATTTTACGAAGGAGGGGATTACGGCTGATCTTGAGTCGATGAAGGCGGTCGGCATCGGGGGTATGATCCATATGGATGTGGATGTGGGGGTGCCGAGGGGTAAAGTGCCCTTCATGAGTGAGACGTGGCAGGCTAACTTCAAGCATACGGTTTTGGAATGCGAGCGGCTCGGGCTTGAGTTCACCACGATCACCGGACCGGGCTGGACCGGTACCGGCGGACCATGGGTTAAGGCTGACGGGTCGATGCAGCACCTGCTCCCTGTCAGCATGAACACCAAGGGCCCGGCAACGTTCAACGAGATACTGCCGAGACCACAGCCCAGGGTTTCTCCGTACCACGCCCAGCAAACTCCGGAGATGCGCGATTCTCTCTCGGCTTTTTACGAGGATGTCGCGGTTTACGCTTTTCCAAAGAGCGATCCGGTAGTCGAGAACATCGATGAGAAGGCGCTGTTTGTTCGTAATCCCTATACTTCCATGCCGGGTGTCAGGACCCACTTCCCGGCGCCAGCCAGTTTTTTGGAAGCAGACAAATCGCAGGTGATCGATCCCGGAACGATTATCGACCTGACTGACCGCCTGCAGCCGGACGGCCGTCTTCAATGGGACGTTCCCCCTGGCGAATGGACCATCCTGCGTATGGGGCGACGTTCTACCGGAGCCAACACCCGTCCAGCGCCCGCGGCCGGGCTTGGATTCGAGAGCAACAAGTTTGATAAAAAGTCCTTGGAAGCCCATTTCGCGGCCTACTTCGATCCGCTTCTCAAGAGCATTGGTCCGCGGCCGCTGGATCGCACGACGGGTTTTACCGGGTTGGATGCGGATAGCTGGGAGATGGGCTCCCAGAACTGGACGCCCGGATTCCGCGAGGAGTTTAAGAAACGACGTGGGTACGATCCCTGGCCGTACTTCCCGGCCTATTCCGGACGAGTGGTGGGTAGCCGTGAAATGACCGAGCGCTTTCTTTGGGATGTGCGTATGACATCTCAGGACCTGTTGCTGGAAAACCATATCGCCCACATGAAAAAGTTATGTCACGCGCGTGGCTTGAAACTCGCCATCGAGCCCTATGATATGACCCCGCTCAACGATCTCGATCTCGGCTCATTTGCCGATATCCCGATGGGCGAATTCTGGCATAACGGGTTCAATTCCGCATTTAGCTGCATCGAGGCCACCTCCATCGGGCATATCATGAGCAAACCCATAGTCGCGGCCGAAGCTTTTACCTCCTCAGGTACCGCCTGGACGGAAAAGCCCTGGACCTTGAAGAATCAGGGCGACTGGGCCTTTGCCGCCGGTATCAACCGGTTTGTAATCGTGTCGTTCTCTCACCAGCCATGGCTGGATCGCGCACCCGGGATGAGTTTTGCAAGTTACGGTCTGCACTGGGAGCGGACGCAGACTTTCTGGCCGATGGTAGGCGGCTACCATCAATATCTGGCACGCTGTTCGCATATGATGCAGCAGGGCGTGACGGTTTCCGATGTGCTTTACCTGACCCCGGAAGGTGCACCGCATGTGTTTCGTGCACCGGACAGTGCTTTAGATGGGGCGACCAGCAGGTTGCCTGACAAGAAAGGTTACGGATTTGATGGTTGCTCGCCTAAGATTCTCATTGAGATGGCGGAAGTGAAAGACGGGCTGATCGCATTCAAGGGAGGTAGCTCGTATCGTCTGATGGTTCTGCCGCAGGTGGAAACGATGACCCCTGGCCTGCTTGCGAAAATACGGGACTTGGTGAAAGCCGGAGCTACAGTGGTCGGCACGCCGCCAGTCAAATCACCAAGCCTGTCGGGCTATCCCGGTTGTGACGAGAAAGTCCAGAAACTCGCGAAGGATCTGTGGGGTAGCCTGGACGCCCCATCGACGGCGATCAAACGCAGTTATGGCAAAGGCGCCATCCACTGGGGTGGCGAACTGTCTCCGAAGAACCCGCCGCTCTATCCATCATATGATATGACGGCTGCCGTGTTGAAAGGCATGGGCGTGCAGGAGGATTTCACCGCGACCGGTCCCGTGCGCTACGGTCACCGACGCACTAAAGGTCGGGACATTTATTTCGTTTCCAACCGCTCCGGTGCGCCTATCAAGGCGGATTGCAGATTCCGGGTCGGGCAGGGCATTGCGCAACTCTGGGATCCGGTGACCGGTGAAAAACGTGATCTGCCTGAGTTTAAGCAGAAGGATGGCGTGACAAGCGTTCCGATGGAGTTCGATGCATTCCAAAGTTTCTTTGTGGTGTTTGAAGGCAGTAGCCAGAAGTCAGCCTCCTTCGCCAAGGCTACGGCGGCCATGGAATCCAGAAGCCAGAATGGGAAGAAGAATTTTCCGGAGCTGAAGACGGTCCAGGAATTGGATGGCGCATGGGAGGTATATTTCGATGCAAAGTTAGGGGGGCCGGACAAGGTTTCATTCGAGAAACTGCAGGACTGGACTGAACGTCCCGAGGAGGGAATCAAGTACTATTCAGGCATTGCCACGTACCGCAAACCCATTCTGGTTTCAGGTGTCAAATCTCAGGTTTCAGGCCAAACTATCTATCTGGATCTCGGTGTTGTCAAGGAATTGGCCCGGGTCCGGCTTAACGGCAAGGATCTCGGTGTAGTCTGGTGCGCGCCGTGGCGGGTCGACATTTCAAGCGCTGCAAAGGAAGGAAGTAATGATCTGGAAATCGAAGTTGCCAACCTGTGGCCCAACCGGTTGATCGGTGATGCTGCCAGGCCAGAGAACCAACGTTTTACTTGGACGATCGTGGGACATGGATACAAAGCAGATAGTAAGCTGATTTCCTC
>JAABPW010000063.1 GCA_011391785.1 Verrucomicrobiota bacterium | reverse complement strand
CGGGCTGGATCAATGCCGCGGAATGGGGCGGCACGCTCCAGGGCCAGCATGGCGCGTATGGTGAAGGCGCGGGACTGCCGCCCTGGAAGGATGCCGGCCTGTTTCCCGTTCCGATAAAAAATATCGGCCGGTTCACCGCCACGTCACGACTCACCCTTTGTGCCTGCGCGCTGGCCCTGCGGGACGCGGGGATGTCAGCCGCGGCTGGCGCCCGCCATGACGTGGGGCTGATCAGCACGAACGAGGAGGGGTGCCTGGGTGCCAACCGGACCTATTTCGCGGATTACCTGGCCGGTGGCCGGATGCTGGCGAGGAGTAGCCTGTTTGTGAACACGCTGCCCTCCAGCCCGCTGGCGGAGGCGGCAATTCATTTCGGATTCCAGGGCCCGATATTGTATAGTGGATGCCCGGGCGGAGGTCTGGCGGAGCTCCTGAACACGGCGGCCATGATGGTTTCTTCGGGGGAGTCGGCCGGGATGCTCGCGGTGCGGGCGGATGAGCGGGCGGCCCTGGCCGTCTATCTCGGGGCGGGAACGGACGGCGGGATCACGGTTGACCATTTTCTGAAAGGGTTTGGATTCACATGAAGATGAAACTCATTTATCCCCGCTGGCCGAAGTTGAGGAACCAGCCGGAATTCCATTTGCCGCCGCACGGGCCGGTCTGCTTTGCCGCCACGGTTCCCGCGGATGTGGAACTGACCTTCTGCGATGAACATGTGCAGAAGCTCGACCTGGATGATTCACCCGACCTGGTGGCGCTGTCCGTGATGCTGACCTGCGCCATGCCCAGGGCCTGGGAGATCGCCGATCATTACCGGGCCCGCGGCATCCCCGTGATTTTCGGCGGAATCGCCACGATGCTCCATTCCGAGGAAGTGATGCAGCATGCCGATGCCGTCTTCCTGGGCGAGGCGGAAGGCCGCTTCGCGGCTGTTCTCGAGGACCTGAAGCAGGGCCGGCTCAAGAAGGTGTACAATTACCTCGGCGATTTTCCTGATCCCGGCTTGATCGGTCCCGCCCGCCGCAGCATCCTCAACCGCGATCTCTATAATTTCCGGGGCGTGCAGATGGTGGACCTAGTCCACGCATCGCGCGGCTGCAAGTTCAACTGTTTCCCCTGCTGCACGCCGTTCCTGGGCGGGCGCCGGTTCCGTCCCCGTCCCGTGGGCCAGGTGATCGAGGAAATGGCCGGGATCGAGAATAACCGCCTGTTCATCGTGGACAACTCCCTGGCGCAGAACGACGACTGGGAGAAGGAACTTTTCAGGGCCATGATCCCGCTGAAGAAGAAATGGGTGTCGCACCCGATCAAGGACGACGACGCCATCCTTGACCTGGCGGCCGAAGCCGGCTGCTGGTACGTCTACCAGGCCGTGGTGGATACCTCGGACTGCATCCGCCAGCGGGTGAAACGATTGAAGGACCGGGGCATCGGCGTGGAGGGCACCATCATCCTGGGCATGGACGACCATGACGAGGATTACATCAAGCGCCTGGTGGATTTCCTGCTGGAGATCGACCTGGACCTCGCCGAATTCACCGTGCTGACCCCGTTCCCGCATTCCTCCATCAGGACGGATCTTGAGAAGCAGGGGCGCATCCTCCATAACCGGTGGGCGGACTACACCGGCGGGGACGTGGTGTTCAAGCCGGCCAAGATGAGCCCCGACAAACTTCAGGAACTGTACCAATATGCCTGGGACACCTTCTACAAGGACGCCACGAAGGAAGTGAAGATGGGGCGGCTCTACCGGAAGGTTATCGAGCGGGAAGTGGCGGACGGCACCTATCGTCCGGTCAAGCTGGTGCGCAACCGCAAGTGGGCGCAGGGAGTTCCCGGGGGAGCCGCATGAGGGTTCTCCTGATTTCCTCGAACATCGCCGAAACCCCCTATGCGGTCTATCCGCTCGGGATGAGCATGGTGGCCGCGGCGTTGAGGAAGGACGGGCACGAGGTTTCGTTGCTGGATTTTCTCCAGCAGGGACAGTCGTTTGAGGCCGTCCGCGCCGCCGTCAAGCGCCTTGATCCGGAGCTGATCGGCATTTCCATCCGCAACGTGGACAACGTCAACCTGCTGAACGAGCAGCGCTACATCGACACGGTGCGCGGCATTGTCCAGGTGCTCCGCGAGGAGACGTCCGTGAAGATCGTATTGGGCGGGTCGGGGTTTTCGGTGATGCCGGAGCCGGTCCTGAAGTCGGTTGGTGCCGACTATGGGGTGACGGGCGAGGGGGAGCGGGTCTTCCGTGAATTTGTGGCGGAGGCGGCCCAGGGGCGCTACCCGCAGGAACGGATCCTCCATGCCACCCCCGAGTTGACCGGCGGGGCGATTCCGCCGGCGGACTACGATGCCGACATACTGGCCTTCTATCTCAAGAGCGGGCACATGGCGGGGGTCCAGAGCAAGCGTGGCTGTGAACACCGGTGTGTCTATTGCACTTATCCCAACCTGGAGGGCCGCGTCATCCGGGAGCGCGAGCCGGCGGCGGTTGTCGACGACATGGAGCGGTTGGTGAAGGACTACGGGGCGAAGTACATCTTCTTCACGGACTCGGTGTTCAACGACAACCGCGGACGGTATCGTGCCGTGGTGGACGAGATGAGCCGGCGCAAGGTGACGGTGCCGTGGACGGCGTTCTTCAAGCCCTGCAGCGAACTGGACGCCGACATCATCGCCCGCATGAAGGAGACCGGTCTGGCCGCTGCGGAAATCGGGTCCGATGCCCCGTCCGACGCCACCCTGCGCGGGATCGGGAAGGATTTCACCTTCCGCGACGTGGACCGCTGCAATTCGCTGTTCCTCGAGCAGGGGGTGGCCACGGCGCACTACTTCATGTTCGGGTGTCCGGGAGAAACCCCGGAGACGGTGCTCGAAGGCATTGCCAATATCAAGGGACTTGAGCGGACTTCCATCTTCGTCTTCATGGGGATCCGGATCCTGCCCGATACCGGCCTCGCGAAGATCGCGTTGCGTGACGGGATCATCAAGCCCGACCAGTCCCTGCTCGAGCCGGTATACTATATCTCCCCCCAGGTGGATCGGGTCTGGCTCGAGGCGACGCTCAAGGAAGCCTTTGCCAAAACCCGTCACATTGTGTTCCCGCCCGATGCGATCGAGGAAAAGCTGCATGTCCTGTTCAAGCTGGGATATACCGGCTCCCTGTGGGATTTGCTGGCGAAGCGAAAATGATTGAAGACGTCACAATGATGCAGCCCCGCGTCTGGGTGGTGATCCCGGTTTACAACAACGGGGCCACGGTCCGGGAAATCGGGCTGGGCTGTCTCCGGGAACTGCCGGACGTGGTGGTGGTGGATGACGGCAGCACGGATGCGGATGTCGCGGCGCTTTTCACGGGGTCGGGCGTCACGGTGTTGCGGCACGAAACCAACCAGGGCAAGGGGCGGGCCATTCTCACCGGACTGCGGTATGCCGGGGAGCGGGGCGCTGACTTCATGATCACCGTGGATGCCGATGGCCAGCATCATCCCGCCGATATCCGCAAGTTCCTGCCGGTTCTGGCCGCGCATCCGGCGGCCATTGTCATTGGCGCCCGTGACATGGAGGTGCCCAACGTGCCGGGCTCGAGCCGGTTCGGCATGAAGTTTTCCGACTTCTGGGTCCGGCTGGAGACCGGCTTGTCGGTGCGCGACACGCAGAGCGGGTTTCGGGCGTATCCGGTGAAGTATCTTCTCCAGCTTGAGTGTGTTTCAAACAACTATGATTTCGAGATCGAGATGCTGGTCCGCGCGGCGTGGGCCGGCCTGGAGGTGAAATCGGTGGATATCGGGGTGACGTACCCGGAAAAGGGGAAACGGATTTCACATTTCCGGCCGTTCATGGACAATCTCAGGCTTTCATACCGGCACATGCTGTTGGTTATGCGCCGGCTGGTTCCGTGGCCGTACACTAAGCTGGTGAAGGGTGAGCCGGATGAGATGCGCCTGTTCCTGCGGCATCCGGCCAAATTCCTGAGGCAGATGCTCTCGGAGCATGCCTTGCCTGCCGAGCTGGGCATGTCGGCCGGGGTGGGGGTGTTCCTGGCGACGTTGCCCCTCCTGGCGATGCACACGGTGGTGATCCTCTACGTGACAACCCGGTTCCGGCTCAACCGCGTCATGGCTGTGGCGATTCAAAACCTCTGCATGCCGCCGGTGGTTCCCTTCCTCTGCATGGAGCTGGGGTATTTCATGAGGCATGGCAAATGGCTTACGGAGATGACCCGTGAAACATGGGTTACCCAGGCGCCGCAGCGGCTTTGGGAATGGTTGCTGGGTTCCCTGGTTGTCGGGCCGGTGCTGGGCGTGATAATAGGGCTTCTGGTGTATGGAATCGCGGCTTGGCTGGGAAGGAAAAAAGGAGTCAGGATTCCGCCTTCGCCAGGGAGCTACGGCGCGACAAGTCAGGAGTCAGAAGTCAGGGGGAAGCCTTGAAATCATGGTTGTCAGTGAAGTCTTTTTTGGTTCTCAGTTTGCTTCTGTCATGCCTGACGGCCGGGGCCGTGACCAACGCGCCGCCGGCTGGGCTGCCCAAGTGGGAGATCGGATTGTTTGGCGGGGCGGCCCGCATTCCGCATTACCGCGGGGCTGATGAATACAAGTGGTATGCGTTTCCGCTGCCTTATTTTGTCTACCGGGGCGAGATTGTCCAGGCGGACAAGGAAGGGATTCGCGGCCTTTTCTACAAGGGGAAATGGCTCGAAACAGATTTTTCGTTGAGCGGGAACCCGCCGGTTCGTGACGGGCACGGGGTGCGGGAGGGGATGCCGGATCTCGATCCCCTGGTGGAAATCGGGCCGGTGGCGCGCCTTTACCTGTTCCGGGGGAAGACGGTGAAATCCATTTATGGCGAGGCGGCCCTCCGGGCGGTGGAATCCATTGACATGGATACATTCGAGCCCCGTTACGAGGGGCTTCACGCTACGCTCAGCCTGGTACTGGCAGGCTATGTTCCGCGCCCGGGTTCGCCTTGGCGACTGGGAATGAAAGCCGGTGTGGATTTCGCGGACGATAACTACAACGGATATTTCTATTCCGTGGAGGAACAGTATGTGCGTCCCGGCCGTCCCGCCTACCAGAGCCGGGGCGGTTATGACGGGTGCTCCATATCGGGCTGGGTGTCGCGGAAACTGTCCGAAGACCTGACGGTGTCCCTCTACGGCCGTGTTGACAATGTGGAAGGGGCGGTGTTCGAGGACAGCCCCCTGGTGCGCCGTGACAGTAACTTCACCATCGGTGCCGCCCTCATCTGGAAAATCATCGAGTCGGAGACTCGCGTTCGCTTCAAGCCGTAAGCCAGCCTTATGCCGCCCCTGTTTTCTGCAGGACAAGGTCGTAGGCCTGGGTGTAGTAGCGGCCCAGGTTATGCCAGTCGAAATGTTCCGAGGCGATCTGGACGCGGTTGCGCTGGTTGATGCGCTCACGGCGGTCAAGCTGCATGAACTCGAACAGATGGTCTGTCAGCGTGTTCGCCGCGATGTCAAACGAGGAATACCGGCGGTTGAGCACGTGCAGGCCGTCCTTCGCGTGGTTGGCGATGTTCTGTTCAAGGTACGTGCCGAAGCCCGACAAGTTGCTGGTGACGGAGGGCAGGCCGAGCGCGGCGCATTCCAGCGGGGCGTAGCCCCACGGCTCGTAGGCGCTGGGGAAAATGCCCAGGTGGCAGCCGCGCACGAACTGATCGTAATCCATTCCGAAGAGCGGATCGTTGGTGGTGACGAAGTCGGGATGGTACACCACCTTGACCGGATTGTCCGGCTGGTTGAACAGGGCGCAGGTGCGCAGCTGGTTCAGCACCTCGTCGGAATGGTCATCCACCAGGTCATGGGTGACGATGGTGGGCATGCTCTTGCTCTTCCAGACATGCATCAGCCGGCGCAGGCGCAGGCGCCAGTAGTCATCCACCAGCTCATCCATGTCCGGGAATTTTCCCTGCGACGCGGAGACGAAGAGCCGCTCGCTGATCTGGTTGGAGATGGCCCGGCAGTCGTCCTGCATTTCCTGCATCATGGCTCGGCGGCGCAGCGCCTCGGCGTTGATGGAGCGGATGGGTTGCTTGGTGATGACGAAGAACACGATGGTCTTGTTGGTGCCGGCCTGTTTCATCCGGTGGTTCAGCCGTGCCAGTGCCTCGATGGTGAGGTCAAACCCCTTGTTGCGGTATTCGAA
>JAABPW010000062.1 GCA_011391785.1 Verrucomicrobiota bacterium | reverse complement strand
GTTGCGGCATTTTCGGTCCCGCTTCAGCGGGAATGAAAATGCCGCAACATTCTCTTCCTCTCCCTCAAACCTCATCCTAACTCCGTGGTAAATTTTGGCCGTTAATAACACCAGTCGTTTGCGAGACACTGCTCTGTCGTATGATGTCAGCCCTTTTCCTGGGCCGCTTTCTCGAGTTCGGCTACGCGGAGTTCGAGGTTGGCGGCGTGCTGGGAAAGTTGTTTCTGGTCGGCCCGCAGGGCGGACAGCGAGAGCGAGAAGTCGAAGGCCACCAGGAGCAGGAAGGCGAACACCACCATGGTGATGGCGCTGACGTACTGCATTCCGGTGAGCGCGGCCAGCCAGCCCACGGCGTCTGGGTAGATGGCGAACACCACGAGGATAATGCCGGTTGAGACCCACAGCAAGGCGTACCGTTCCTCCATGGCGAACCGACGCACGGCCTCGAGGGTGATCATCAGGACCAGGAAACTCAGGAGTCCGAGCGCCATGCGCATCCGCATCGCCATCACGTCGGGGTTTCCGGTTTTCATCAGTTCCGGCTGGAACACCGTGACGGCGGCGGCGATGCCGATGGCAATCCAGGCCCAGCCGAGGAAGAAGCGCTTTTGTTTCTGGGCGACCATGCGGATTCCCAGGGCCAGCATCCCCAGGCTGAGCACGGGCATGATGAGGGACGCGGCGGTCATAAGGCCTCCCTGATGATGTTGTGGCGGGCATAACGGGGGTTGACGGTGCGGGCCCGGTCCACGATCAGGGCCAGGCCAACCTTGAACAGGTAATACAGCGCGCCCCAGGACTTGATGGAGGAGGTTCCCGTGGTGCGCGCCCGGAAGCGGGTCCCGACCTCGCGGAAGCGGTAGCCCTGTCGCCGGAGCAGGGCGAGGGACTCGGGCTCGGGATAGTCCAGGGGGTAGGAATGGGAGAAATAGGCGAGCAACGGCCGGTTCAGCATCTGGAAGCCCGACGTCGGGTCGGTAACGCGGGTCCGGCAGATGACCGTCAACAGGAAGGCCAGCCCATGGATGCCAAGGCTCCGGAAACGGGTGCTTTTGTAGCAGGTTTCCTCGTCGTTCAGGAAACGGGAGCCGATCACCAGGTCGACCTCGCCTGACTTCATGGCCTCGACCAGCTTGGGGATTTCCGACGGGGGGTGCTGTCCATCGCCGTCACAGCGGATGACATAGTGGTAGCCGCGCTTGAAGGCATATTGAAATCCGGCCTGGATGGCGCCGCCGACCCCCAGGTTGCAGGGGAGGTCGAGCACGAGGGCCCCGTTCCTGCGGGCGACCGAAGCGGTATGGTCAAGCGAGCAGTCGTTGATGACCGCAATCGCGGCGCCGGGTGCGGCTTGCCGGATCTCCGCCAGCAGGGAGGGCAGGGCGGCTTCCTCGTTGTAGGCCGGAATAATGATCAGCGATTGCTTTAAAATGTCTTCCATGGCCACTCAAGATACTTTCAGAAGGGATGTCGGGCAACAGGAAAGTGTTGCAGGAAGTAATGGGTTATAGGGGGCGCCCCGCCACCTTGCGTGGCGGGAGCCGGACATTTTTGCGACCCGTGGCACAAGGCCACGGGGACGCCCCCCTTTAACTGACCCCGTGCTGACAGGAAAGTGCTTTTCATTTCTGGATGAGCCGCCATAATGACGCGAGCTTTAGTGGATCTTATGCAGTCCGACAAAGGAGAGGGTTGAATGGAAAACATACCGGTACTTCACGTGACGGGACAGTCCCTGGCCGAGGCTTATGAAAAGGCGCTGTGCGCCCTCCATGAAAACGGGACCCGCTTCCGTACCCAGTACGACAAGCCGGGTGATCCGGCCAGTCTTGATTCCACCATGAACATCACGGTGATCGATCCCCTGGCCGAGCCCATGATCCACAAGGCTTTCCCGGGCGGCATCGAGGACCTGCGGGAATATGTCATGGAGCTCCAGGGCGCCAAGGACCACTGGGTCAAGAACATGAACGACACGGCCGACACCCGGTGGGAATACACCTATCACGGCCGCCTGGCCCGGTACGGTGCCTGGAAGGAACTCCGCGACTACGAATCCGTCGAGGCGGGCTATTTCAAGGTCAACCAGGTCGAGGCCGTGATTGCCAAGCTGGTGAAGCAGCCCTTCACCCGCCAGGCCCAGATGATCACCTGGATGCCGAACATGGATCTCGACTGCTATGACCCGCCGTGCCTGCAGTCGCTCTGGTACCGGATCCTGGAGGACCAGGACGGGGTGTGGTGGCTGAACTGCAATATCCGGTTCCGCAGCAATGATGCCTGGGGCGCCAATTTCATGAATATGTTCGGGTTTGTCCTCTTCAACCGCGACGTCATCGCCGCCGAGGTGTCCCGGCGCGCCGGCAAAACCGTCAAGCTCGGCCGCTTGAACTGGCAGGCCGATTCGTTCCATATCTACGGGAAGGACATTGCCACCGCCCGGCAGCGCTTGTTCGACCGGATCAAGTCCCAGCCGTTCGAGGACCGGGTCTACCACTTCACCGACGAGATGATCCGGGAAATCTACACCGAGGCGGAAGCCACCGTACGCGAGAAGATCCGCGAATTCGATGCACGGTAGGACAGCGTATGCGTATTCTAGTCACAGCCGGGCCCACGCGTGAATTCATGGATCCGGTCCGGTTCATCAGCAACCGGTCTTCCGGAAAAATGGGGTATGCCGTCGCGATCGCGGCCCGCAACCGCGGACACGAGGTCGTGCTGGTATCCGGACCGGTCGCCCTGGCCGCGCCGGTTGGCGTTACGGTGATTCCCGTGGTGTCGGCGGCGGAGATGCTGGCGGCGGTGTCGGGAAACCTGGATTCCTGCGATGTCCTGGTGATGGCGGCGGCGGTCGCCGACTGGCGCCCGGCGGCGGTGTCCGGGCAGAAGCTCAAAAAACTCAAACGCGAGCCGGACATGCGCCTGGAACCTACCGCCGATATCTTGCAGACCCTCAAGCCCCGCAAGGGGGATCGTGTTTTTATCGGGTTCGCGGCGGAAACCGAGCAGGTCGAGGCCGAGGCCCGCCGCAAGCTCGTCTCCAAGGGGCTCGACATGATCATCGCCAATGATGTCAGCCAGGCGGATGCCGGCTTTGATGTGGATACCAACCGGGTGGTGCTGATCACCTCCGAGGCCCTGCCCCTGTCGCTGCCCCTGATGTCGAAGCAGGAGGTCGGTACCCGGGTCATCCAGTGGGTGGAGGAGCGGGTCAAGGCCAGCCCGCGCAAGGGTGGGATCGCGGGTCTCCGTGACATGGCTCCGGCAGGCTCCGTGCCCCGGGCGCCTGGGCGCCTGGCGCAGCAGCTGGGGTTTATCCGTGAAATTGACAGGCTGAAATTGGTGTTGCGGCGGACGCTCCTGATGGATGGAACCCGCTACGAGAACGACGCCGAACATTCCTGGCATCTGGCCGTCATGGCCATCCTGTTGCGGGAACATGCCAATACGCCGGATGTGGATGTCGGGCGGGTCGTGAAAATGGTCCTGGTCCATGACATTGTGGAAATCGATGCCGGGGACACCTATTGTTATGACGATGCGGGAAATCGTGGTAAGGTGGCCCGCGAACAGGTTGCGGCCGCGCGGTTGTTCGGGTTGTTGCCGGAGGATCAGCGTCAGGAGTTCCAGGCCTTGTGGGAGGAATTTGAATCGCGGGTGACGCCGGAGGCGAAGTTTGCCGCGGCGCTTGACCGGGTTCAGCCCCTGATGCACAACTATTACACCGGCGGAGTGGTCTGGAAACAACACGGGGTGAATAGCGCGAAGGTGCAGGATCGCAACCGGCATGTCGGGGAAGGATCCCTGGCGCTGTGGGAGTTTGCCGAGGAGTTGATCCGCGACGCCGTGGCGCGTGGATATCTGGAAGCGTAAGATTATGACGGGAACCCAATACCAGATTCTTTTTGTGGGCGGGCATGACGCGACTTGCAGCGCCATGGCGGCGGCCTTTGCCGCCGCCCATGGGCGGAAAGACGTGAGGGTCCATTATTCCGGCGTGCATTCCGGCCGGGTGGATCCCCTGGCCTGGCGCGTGTTGTCGGAGTTTCAGGTTTCACCCAAGGTGCAAGAAGGGCTTGTCCTGTCGAATCTCGGGAAGTTGATTCCGGATGTGGCGGTTTCCCTGGCGGCGGAGTCGGAGCTGGCCTGCGCGGTGTTGGTCGGGAACCCCCAGCAGTTGCATTGGCGGCTCGATGAGCCCGCCGGACCGGCTGGCGCCCAGGAGCGTCAACTGAAGCTGCTCCGAGAGAGTTGCGGCACCATCAAGCGGTTGGTCGATGATCTGTTCGAGCGGGGTTATCTGGATGCCTTCCTGCAGACGCGGCGGGTGTCCAACCTGGTGCTGGATCATATGTCCGAAGGGGTCATCGCCCATGATCTGAACCGGCGGATTTTCTATTTCAACGCCGCGGCCGAGGCGATCACGGGATACAAGCGCGAGGATATCCTCAATCGGGATTGCCATGAGGTCATTCCGGGCGGGCTGTGCGGGGGGAAGTGCTCCTTCTGCGACGGCGGGGTTCCGCCCGCAGCGCCTGCCGTCAAGGACGTCGAGATCACCACCGCTGGCGGCGAGTCCCGCCGGATCTCCATGAATGTAAATTTCATGTCGGATCAAAAGGGGCAGCCCGTTGGTGTCCTGGCCTGTTTCCGGGACATGACGCGGGAAACCCAGCTGGCGCGGCGTCTGGGTGAGATTGAGCAGTTCGCCGGGATAGTGGGAAAACATCCGGCGATGCTGGCGCTTTACGACCTGATTCCTGAACTGGCCGAATCCTCGGCGCCTGTCCTGATTCAGGGGGAGAGCGGAACCGGCAAGGAGCTTGTGGCCGCCGCACTCCACAACGAGGGCCCCCGTGCCAATAAGATGTTCGTGCCGGTCAACTGCGGCGCGCTTCCTGAAGGGTTACTGGAAAGTGAGCTTTTCGGCCATGTGAAGGGCTCCTTCACGGGTGCGATCCGTGACAAGAAGGGTCGGTTCGAACTGGCGGATGGCGGCACCATTTTCCTCGACGAAATCGGCGACATCTCGCCGACCATGCAGGTCAAGCTTCTGCGGGTGCTGCAGGAAGGCTGCTTCGAGCGGGTAGGGGATGAAAAGACGATCAAGGTGGACGTCCGGGTGATCAGCGCCACCCATCGTGACCTGCAGAAGGAAATGGCGGCCGGTAAGTTCCGCGAGGATTTGTTCTACCGGTTGAGCGTGGTGCCCCTGGTAGTCCCGCCCCTGCGCGAACGGCGGACGGATATTCCGCAACTGGCCAATCATTTCCTGAAACGGTTCGCCGGTTCGAAGACGATCCGTTTCTCCAGTGAGGCGTTGGATTTCATGCTGGCCTACGCCTGGCCCGGAAATGTCCGGGAACTCCAGAACTGGATCCAGTTCGCCCTGATCAAATGCAAGGCGGATGTGATTGAGTTGCAACACCTTCCTCCCATCGCCCTGAAGGCGGTGGCCGCGCCGCCTCCGGCGGAAACCCCCCGGCCCCCTAGTCCGGTCAAGGGAAAGCAGCGGCTCACAAAGGAACTCGTGCGAAATACCATCGCGGAGGCGGGGGGTAGCAAAGTTGCCGCCGCAAAGCTCCTGGGTGTCTCACGCGCAACGCTTTACCGCTTCATGGATGAGACGGATCCCGCTGGCTCCTGATACACCGGACAGGGCATGAGACAGAATCCCGGCGGTCTCCGGATTATTATTTAAAATTGTAATCTGTTTATTGTGAGCAGGTTATGGGTTCGCCTTGAAAACTCGACTGATGTCGGCACGACTTTTGCATTGAGCAAGACGAATGCGTGAAGACAACCTCAATTTGAAACAATTGGTTGAAATGGCCACTGATATGGTGGCTCTGGCTGACAAGGGAAACAACGAGTGTCGTGATGAAAACTGTGTTTCTTTATTTGGCTTGGCCAAGGATTGTGCGTATCGTGTTCGTGCGGCGGCCGTCAAGGAATTAGCCTCCCATGAAGACCGGGATTTGAAACGGAAATAAAAAAGACGAAAGGAGAGCTGGGTATGAAGTTTGTGTGTAACGTGTGCGGCTACGTGTATGATCCTGCGGTGGGTGATCCTGATCATGGGATTGTGCCGGGAACAGCTTTTGAGGACATCCCGGGGGATTGGACTTGCCCGGATTGCGGAGTAGGCAAGGATGATTTCACGGCGCAGGGATAACCAAAGAGGAGAGATTCAATG
>JAABPW010000061.1 GCA_011391785.1 Verrucomicrobiota bacterium | reverse complement strand
ATATGGATGATGTCGATGTCGGGCCGGGCGAGGACCTCGCGGAAGTCCTTGTATCCCTTCACGTCGGGGCCGCCGCGTTGCATGGCGGCCTTGAGGTGGGCCTCATCGACATCGCAGACGGCGAGCAGTTTCGCGTCCCCAAGCGTGAGGTGGCCCGTGCCCATTCCGCCCACGCCGATGACAGCCTTGGTGAGCTGTTCACTTGGCGGAGTATAGCCCGGTCCCCCGAGGACATGCCGCGGCACGATTGAAAAGACGCTGGCGGCGGTTGCCGCGCGCAGGAAATTCCGACGTGAAAGGTTCGTGCTCATAAGAATAGTCCCTCCCTGTTTTCCCGACTGTTCTTCAACTTATGTTTTCCTACGATACCAAGACCCTGATTCTTGACATAGTAGACTTCAGGCAGGTAATCTATATTGTTAAGACTGTTTCCGAAAATAGCAGGATTGATTGAAAGTTTAACAATAATGACTGAAGCCGGTTCAGACCACATTGAGTTGCAGGCATGTCAAGTGCTGGCAAAAAGACTGCCGGAGCCAAGGGATCTGTTTGTCGGGGTACGTGGATTTCTAACTACCCTGCCCGTGAACCCACTGCAATTTCACCGGCACAGTGACCGGCACCTCAACATGGGGGCGCCCTTCCTGCACCATCGGTTCGTTTTTGTGGCGTGCCTGCGTGAACCCGGCAGTATTGTCATGGAAGGCAATGTGTTCCATATCGAGTCGGGGCAGGGCCTGCTGATATTTCCTTACCAGAGCCACTACTATGCCCGTCTTGAACATCCGGAGCGGATCAGCTGGTTGTTCACTACGTTCGAGTTTGAGGCGCCTGAAAAACTGGAACTGTTGCGGAATACCCCCTTTAGCCTCAACGTGCAGGATCTCCGGCGGCTTCGGCAAGTCACGGAGTCCTATCTGGAGTCGCGGCAGGACGGGGAGGGGATGACTCATGACATGCCGCTTGAGCTGGCCCTGTTCCTGAGCGGAGTACTTCGCCGTCAGGGCCACCAAAGGAACATCCTTACCGGGAAAACGAATCCCGACGGGCTTCAGGTCCAGTTTTTTCGCCCGCTGTTCGCCTACATTAACCAGCATCTGGACGGTTCGCTGCAGATGGGTGACCTGGCGAAATGCGTTCACTTGTCGCCCAGCCGGTTGCGCGCCCGTTTCAAGCATACCCTTGGCATCGGGCTTGGGGAGTTCATCCGGCACACGCGCATCCACCGTGCCTGCGGGCTCCTGAGCAGCACCGACCTGAATGTCACCCAGGTCTCGGAGAAATGTGGATTCAATTCGGTCTATGCCTTCAGTCGCACCTTCCGTTCCATTGTCGGCATTCCGCCCACCGCCTTCAGGTCGAAGTTAGACGGGAAACTCGAGTGACAAGCCGGGATTGATGCGACCCTGTCAAAAGGGGCTTATCCTCTTTCCGGGAGAGTACCTAGTGTCTCCCCAGATGATTTAACTTTCATCCCTCTGTAATTCATATTTTCATCCCCCTGAATTCTTGACATTTATCCCTTTTGTCGTTCTACTATGCATCATGAACTACAAGAAGCGGTTTTCTGATGTTGAGCTCCGGCAACGACTTGCATCCGCAGGCGCGGTACTTGTCACTGGGCCAAAGGCTTGCGGAAAGACCGAGACGGCGTTGCAACTTGCCAAGAGTGTCGCCCGTTTGGATACCGATCCGCAAGCACGGCTTGCCATGCAGGTTGAGCCGTCACGCGTGCTGCGCGGCGACTTCCCGCGTCTGCTCGACGAATGGCAGGAATTTCCGGAACTCTGGAGTCTCGTCCGACAGGAGGTGGACGCCAGCAAGCAGGACGGGCTTTACATCCTCACCGGTTCCGCAAATCCCGACGAATCCACGCGCCGTCATTCCGGCGCAGGGCGTTTTTCCATCATGCGAATGCGACCGATGTCGCTGTTTGAAAGCGGATGGTCGTCCGGCGAGGTCTCGCTTGGGCAATTGTTCGCGGGCGCCGCTATCACCTCCGGCGGGATTTCGTCCGACCTTGACGCTCTTGCCGAGAAGATTCTTTTTGGCGGGTGGCCAGGCCTGATAGGCAAAGGGATTGCGCGCGCACTTGATTTCTCCCGCGATTACGCGGCGCTGACCGCGGAAGTTGACATCAGTCGCGTGTCCGAGAAACGGCGCGACCCCGACAAGGTTATGCGGCTTCTGCAATCCCTTGCGCGGAACATCTCCACCGAAGTTTCCGTGGCAACGTTGGCGGCGGATGTCCGTGGCAGTGCAGGCGGTTTCAAGGAGGAAACGGCAGCGGATTACCTGGACGCCCTCGAACGCTTGATGCTTGTCGAGGATCTTCCGGCGTGGAACGCGCACATCCGCTCCAGCGCGACCTTGCGTCAAATGCCCAAGCGCCATTTCGTCGATCCTTCACTCGCGTGCGGCATTCTGCGTCTGGACAAATCGAAGCTGCTTGGCGACTTGGAGTACTTCGGACTTCTTTTCGAGTCGCTTGTCATTCGGGATCTTCGCATTTACGCCCAGACCCGCGGGGGCAGGGTGTCTCATTACCGTGATTCCGCCGGCACCGAAGTTGACGCCATTGTCGAGAATGAAGACGGTGCCTACATCGCCGTTGAAATCAAGCTGGGCATGGGCGCGGCGGACGCAGCGGCGGCAACCCTGTTGAAATTTGCGGCAAAGATCGACACCGCCAGGACACCCGCGGCGCGTGCGCTGGTTGTCGTATCAGGCAATGGATTTGCTCATCGTCGTCCCGATGGAGTGTTTGTCATTCCCATAACAACACTGACCGCATGAACCCATGCTTAAGGGGCAGGGAAGCCCTTCGGAATCATGGAGTCTTGCGAAAGCGAGTAACGTGGCTCTTGAGGCATCGGGACCAGACGCTGGAGCCTGATTGAGCAGTCTAGCGTCCATGTGCAGGGACTCCTCCTAGACTGTCCCACGGGTCGCTGTCAAAAGATGCTTATCATCGTTCCCAGAACCAGTTTTGGTATGTTTGTGTTCGTTACAGTTACGCAGGCATAACCGTCATAATTGGCGCCCTTGAATCGCTCATCACCGGGAGCGGAGAAGCCGGAAACCGTCATTACAAGCACGGCCGCAGCCGTCAGCCATAGTTTGATCTTAATCATTACTTACTGTGTCCTCTCATGAGGGAGTTTGTTTTTTGGGTTCTGACATGAGATTTCGTGTTTAAAGCGTCAACGTATGCTGATAATAGTGCCGTAATTGATGGTAACGGGTGAATTCATCACGAACGAACAGGCGTAACCATCGAACAAATTGCCTTTGAAACGGTCGATATCCGCTGTGTACGTGTGCAGGTGGTACGAACAGGCATAACCATCGAACGAGGCGCCCTTGAACCGGTCAGTCGACGCGGCAAAAAGATCACATTTTTCAGCCTCAAGTATCACAATCAGGACAAGGACAGCACTCAGCTTCATACCTATATATGGTCGGTATCTGCAGAGTGTTACATGGATTCCTGAGCTGACCCTTCAGCGCGTGCATACTTCCGTTCTATTGAGCGGCGGGGATGGTATCGCGCCATAGGCCCTTCTTTTCAGCATGATCGAAAATCGCTTTCCGGGCCTCGTCATAGCTCTCCGGCTTCGTCTGGCTGATTCTGTTATTCCTGAAAACATTCGATTTATTATGGCTGTTGTCGTGAATGGGATTGCCTGGCGTCCAGAAGAGGTTATCGGACAAAACATTATTCAAGGTGTCATCATCCGTATAAAGGGTGAAGCCCCTTCCCGCGCGACGCTCCCCGACATTGCCGTTCCACACATTGTTCAGGCCGGCTTCCCAGGTGTACAACGCGGCGCCATCCTCCATCCTGAGCATGTAATGGTCGCAAATGTTATAGGAAACCACATTGTCGCCGGAATGCAGAAACGACCTCGACGCCATCAGATCGAAGGGCTTGTGTTTTTCCAGCTCGCCCCATCGAGCCTGGTACATGGCTTGTTTGCTACCATACGAATCCGTGGTATCCACGGCGTCCGCACGGTTCATTTGGTCGCATTTCATGCCCACGATGGACACGCAGGCATAGGGCACATTGCAGAAATGATTATATGTGATGCGATTGTCGTGGCTGCCGTATATCGAAACCGCGCCCGAGTGCATATAATCCAAACCCACATCGTGCACCTGGTTTCTTTCGATACGATGGCGCTTGTTGACGTCCACGTCACCCGGGCCATACCCCGTGATTTGGATCCCACCTGAAGAACAAAAGGCAATCTCATTTCGGGTCAGGGTTATATCCTGCGCATAGTGGTCCAGCGCAATGCCCTGGCTTCCGGAATGCGCGATGACATTGTTGTCGAAAATGCAGTTCTTCACGCCTTGGAGATAAATCATGGCGTCTGGATTCTCCGCATTGCGCGTCAGCCATTGGGGGTCATACTGACTTTCAGGCGTCCGGTCGGTGTATAGGAACTGAAGCCCCGTCATGTTGACATGCTCCACCTGCTTCGCCCACCCCTGGGCCTCCTCGTCTCCCTGGAAGCGGACCAACTCGCGGAGCACGGGCGCAAATACCGTTTTCCCTTCCATGGCATGGTCCGGCGGCCAGAAATAGGCTTTTCCGGCGCTCGAATCGACCACCCATTCCCCGGGCTCATCGAGCAGCGGCAGGGCGTTTCTAAGGTTGTAGACGCCTCCGCCATAACTGAACAGGTTGGCGTATTGCACGGTGCATTTGCTATCGAGAATGGCTGTGCCCGCCGCGGCATTCACATTTCTGATCGGGGCGATGATATTCCACCAGATGGCAGTGGTCATGGATATTTCCGCGTCCCCGTTGGACGGCACGTCCACAAGCTCACCGTCCTGGAAGGTAATCCGTCTTCCTTCCGGGTTCGCGGGCCCCGCCGCCTTGAGCTTCTTCCACACACGCACCCAGTCAGCGGACTGCGTGCGCTTCGCCACGGGCTGGCTCGCCCCGTTCACATACAGGAAATGAAAGCACCAGTTTTTCGGGATATCCGCCACAAACACCTGCTCCTGCGCGGCCGCCGGCAACCCGGCCGGATAAGGCGCGGCAAGGAGCTTCCAGCCGGTGATCGCGCGCTTGCTCACGATCTTCACCTGTTCATCCGGGTAGGCGGCATAGGTGATGGGCGACTGCGCAGTGCCTGAATCCTCCGGCGTCAGGACGAACGTTTCAGGCAGCGCATACTCGCCGCCACGCAGATAGATGGTGACGCCGCCATCCGGCAGCCCCTTTTTCGCCTTCAGCTCCCGGATGGCGTCGCGGGCGCGCGCCAGGGTGGCCAACGGCCGACGTAGCGAGCCGCTGTTCGTGTCCCGGCCCTCCGTCGAAACATACAACTCGCTTCCCGCAAAAGCCGCCGAAGACAGCGCCGCCAGGATGAATAAGACAACGTATTTCATGGTTCAATTTCCTTTCATGGGCATATCGACGACGTCTCCTGCCTACGTTTAGGTGACTATGGCGAGGCACGCCGTGAGAGATCATTCTTTTCTGTTCCTCTTTTCGCGTGCATTCGCGGTTGAAAAATCTGTCTCTGCTCTTAGGTTATTTCATCTCTACACACAGCACGGAGTCGATGCGGTCCGGGGCCTCGGCGGGCAGGCTGACCCGCAACGCTTCGCCGTCCTTCTTCGTCTCCAGCGCCGTCTTCGCCGGATCGGCCAGCAGCCAGGCCTTCCGGATATCGCTCTTGAATTTCTCGATGACCAGCGCGTCGTCCTTCGGCCAGGCATAGATGTGCAGGAACACTTTGCTTCCCTTGGCCGTGACCTTGCCCCATTTCTGAGCGGGAACGTTCGCGGCGCCGCAACCGTGAATGGACTCGCCATTCACCGCCATCCATTGGCCGACCTCCTTCAGACGTTCGACGCTGCCTGCGGGAATGGCTCCCTCGCCGTCGGGTCCGACGTTCAGAAGGAAATTGCCGTTCTTACTCGTCGTGTCTACCAGCATGCGCACGAGTGTTTCGGCGGATTTCCAGTTCGTGTCCGCGCGCTTGTAGCCCCATGAATTGTTCATGGTCATGCAGGTTTCCCATTCGCGCGGCGTGCCGGAGCCGGGGATGCCACCTTCATGGACGCCGTAATCTCCCACGGCTCCTTGGTTGGCGATACGGTCGCTGATGATCACCTTCGGCTGCAGGCTCCGCATGGTGGCAATCATTTCATCCACGCGGCCTAACTGATTGTCGGTAATGTCCTGCGCGTCAAACCACATCAGGTCGGCCTCGTAGCGGGAAAGCAGTTCGCTCAACTGCCCCTTCATGTAATCGAGATAGCGGATCATGTCG
>JAABPW010000060.1 GCA_011391785.1 Verrucomicrobiota bacterium | reverse complement strand
CATCGAACGTTTACCTTGTGTTTCGCAACCCCTCGTCGACTTTGCGTGCCCCTGACCCGTCGGCAGGTCAGAATGGCCGCCCCACTCCAAAATTTATTCCCGCTGAAAATACAACGCCATTACGGACACTGTCTACCGCAAAAACCAGCCAGGCTTGACGCGCACCCCCCTGTTATGAAAATTCAATGGATGTTCCCTTAGCGGAACTGGTATCATGAATGCCCTAAATTATGGGCATGAATACATTACTTAAGATGATCGGGGCGGTAAACGCCGGGGAGTCCTCCATTGAGCCCCGGGCGGATGCCCCGCTTGTGCTTCTGGTCGGTAATCCGAACGTCGGGAAGAGCGCCCTGTTCAACAAGCTGACCGGCCAGTACGTCACCGTATCCAACTACCCAGGCACCACAGTGGAAGTCTCGCACGGCCATTGTTCTCAACTGGGGCGCGATGTCGAAATCGTGGACACCCCGGGCATGTACAGCCTCCTGCCTATCACCGACGAGGAACGTGTCGCCAGCGACATCCTGTCCTCCCCCCGTGTCCGCGTGGTAATCCACGTGGTGGACGCCAAGAATATTGACCGCATGCTTGGGCTCACCCTCCAGTTGATCGAGTCCGGGCGCCCCGTAGTGCTCGCCCTCAACATGATGGACGAGGCCCGGACGCTGGGCATCCAGATCGATCACGAGGAACTTTCCCGGCGGCTCGGCATACCCGTCATCCCCACGGTCTCGCTCACGAGCGAGGGGGTGGCTGAACTGATCCGGCATCTCAAGACCCCGCCCCCCCTGTCCATGCTCCGAGTTGAATGCGGAACCCTGATTGAACAGGCTATCCTGGATATCGCCCGGCACCTGTCCCCGGCCAGCCCCATAGCCCCCCGCGCCCGAGCCAGCCTCCTGCTTCAAGGCGACCTGCGCGAGCGCGAGCGCCTCGTCCAGGAAAAGGGCGAGCACACGGCCGCCACCGTCCTCGCTATCGTGGCGGCAACGCGCGCCAAGCTGAATCATTCCCCCCACTATTACGTGACCTTGGCCCTCCGCACCCATTCAGGACAACTCCTAGGCGGCTGTATCAGCACCCCGGTTCGCACCCCGGACAAGATTCGCCGGGTACTCGACCGGATCTGTACCACGCCCCTGACCGGCTACCCATTGGTCGCACTCGTTCTCTACTTCGGACTTTTCGTGCTAGTCGGCCAGTTCGGCGCCGGAACCTGCGTCAATTTCCTGGAGGAAAAAGTGTTCCAGAGCCACTTGCTGCCCTGGTTCTCATCGCTCGTGAACACCCATATCCCCTGGCAGCCCCTGCGCGATCTCCTGGCGGGCGACTACGGGATCATCACCCTCGGCCTCCGCTACGCCATTGCCATCATCTTCCCGATTGTCGGCATGTTCTTCCTCGTGTTCGCGACCCTCGAGGACAGCGGGTATCTGCCGCGGCTGGCGTTGCTGGTGGACCGCGGCTTCAAGCGGATTGGTCTCAACGGCCGCGCTGTGATCCCGATCGTGCTGGGCTTTGGCTGCGATACCATGGCCACCCTTGTCACCCGCACCCTGGAAACCAAGCGGGAACGGATCATCTGCACCATCCTGCTGGCGCTGGCAATCCCCTGTTCCGCGCAGCTGGGCGTCATACTCGGACTCCTTTCGGTAAGCGGTGCCGCCCTCGCCATCTGGGCGGGCGTAGTCCTCAGCATCATGCTGCTGACCGGCTGGCTGGCCGCCAAACTTCTACCCGGCGCGCAACCCATGTTCTACATGGAGCTTCCGCCCCTGCGTCTGCCCACGCTCATGAATGTCCTGGTCAAGACCTACACCCGGATGGTCTGGTATTTTCGCGAAATCCTGCCCATGTTCATCCTCGCCAGCATACTCATCTGGGTGGGCCAGATCACTCATCTCTTCCAGATCATGATCCAGAATATGAAGCCTCTGATGCGCGGCATGGGACTTCCCGATGAATCGGCGGTCGCTTTCCTGTTCGGATTCTTCCGCCGCGATTACGGTGCCGCGGGATTGTATGACCTTCAAAAAAGCACAACCCCCATGACCATCCATCAGTTGATCGTGGCCGCCGTCACGCTCACCCTCTTCCTCCCCTGCATCGCCCAATTCCTTGTCATGCAGAAGGAGCGCGGAACCAAGGTTACCCTCTGGATCTCAGGCGGCGTTCTTGTCACCGCCTTCACCGTCGGCTACCTCACTCACATTGCACTAACTTTGTTTGGAATGTAATGAAAGACAGAAGTCAGAATACAGGAGCCAGAAGTTCTGATTTCATCAATCTCAATTCTTCAATCGACACTCTAAAATCTTCAATCTAAAATTCCCCATGCTTTGTCCATTTTGCCAACGCGAGTTCGATGAAACCAAACTGGCGGAAGCCTGCAAGGGCTGTCCTTCCGGTGGTGGTTGCCACAATGTGCGATGCCCTTATTGCGGCTATGAATCACCACGGGAACCGGGATCGGTTAAAAAACTCAGGGCTCTCTTCAAACCAAAAGGCAGGAAAAAGAAACCATGAACGATCCCCATATCGAGGAAGTTCTCGAGGACCTCTATCTCCAGCATGAGCAGCACGGGCGCCAGCCGCGCCCCGCTTCTGACGCCACCTTGGTGGCCGCCTGCGCAGCCGGACTCATCACAATGGATACCGGCCACCCTGTCGCCACCGCCAACGGGCTGGAGCTCGGCAAACAGGTCGTCCGTCGCCACCGCCTGGCTGAATGCCTGCTGAGGGACGTCCTTCAGGTAACCGGTGAGGAAGCCGAGGAGGACGCCTGCACGTTCGAGCATATCCTGCGCCCCGGGTTGGAGGACAAGGTTTGCACGCTTCTGGGGCACCCGCTGACCTGTCCGGACGGTCATCCCATTCCCCGTGGCGCCTGCTGCCTCAAGGCGGAAAAAGACAGCGTCCTGGAAGTGGGCCCGCTCTGCGACGGGCGCGCCGGACAGTCCGGCGTGGTGGCCTACCTCAGCACCAGGGACAACCGTGAAATCCAAAAGCTGATGGCCATGGGCATCCTGCCCGGTTCCGATATCCGTCTGGTCAGGCTATTCCCCTCCTATATTTTCGAGATCGGACACAGCCAGTTCACCGTGGACCGGGCCCTGGCAGAGAAAATTTTTGTTCATTGGCAGGAGTGAACTGGGAGGAGAGTATTCAGTATTCAGAAGTCAGTATTCAGAACTCCAAACACGTAAATTCTTGCGCGAAAACCTGGAAGACTATCCCATGCTTGTCAGGGAGGGATCTTTTCTGTCAGAATGAAAAACGAAAGGAAATAATATGGAAGCGAAAATCAGGGCGAAATTGGAAGAACTCCGCAGCTTTCTTCAGGCAGACGGCGGCGACATGGAAGTGGTCAGCATCACGGGAACCGATGTGAAGCTCAAATTGCAGGGAGCCTGCGGGTGCTGCCCCCATGCGACAATGACCATCAAGCAGGGCATTGAGCGCATTCTCAAGGAACAGATAGACGAAAAAATCATCGTCGAGCAAGTGCGGTAACGGACTGTGTCAACCCGCCTGAATCAGTTCTTCTCCCTGGTTGGATTGGCGGTCACGGAATTATTCCGCCAGCCTGCAGTGTTCTTATTGATTCTTGTCAGCACGGCCATCACCGTGCTGGTTCCCCTTGCCATTTTCCACCAGCTCGGTCAGGAAAACCATCTGACCGTGGACAGTTCACTGGCCTTCGAGTTCGTCTTCGGCGTGATTCTGGCAGGCTATTCCGCCTGCGCCACGTTGCACAACGAATGCCGGTCAGGCACCATCCTGATCCTGTTCAGCAAGCCGGTCAGCCGCCTGATGTTCTTTCTGGCGAAATACATGGCCGTTTCCATCCTTCTGGGCTTCTTCGTCCTGTGCTCCACGGCCGCCTCGCTACTGGCGGAACGCCTGGCGCCCCGCATGTTTGAATTCGATTCCGTGGGACTCATCCTGCTGCTGGCACTCACCCCGGCAGCCCTCCTCGCGGCAGCCCTGCTGAACTTTCTTACCCGCCGCCCCTTCGTCTCCCATGCCATGATATTTTTCGCCCTTGTCCTGGGGGCCCTCGTGTTGATCCTGGGTATGCTGGACCGGGAAGGACACCGGGTGGCCTTCGGGAGCATGATGGAATGGCGGCTCATCAGGGCCTGTCTCCTGGAAGGATTGGCCCTGCTCCTGCTTGCCACCATCGCCATCAGCCTGGCTGGCCGGCTTCCCTCCCCCGCCACGGTGGCCATCCTCACCGCAATCCTCTTTGCCGGGCTCATCTCCGACCATCTCGTAAGCCTCCTGCCCCCCTCACCGGTCCTGCGCTACGGGCTGCAGATGGTCCTGCCCGATATCCAGGCGTTCTGGCCCGCGGACCGGCTTGCCGGCTCCGGCACCCTGAGTCTGGCAACGATGCTCCACGCCGCCGCCTACGCCGCCACCTACGGGGCCGGAGCCTTGTGTCTGGGATACGCGGCGTTTCGGAACAGGCAATTTTGAGCAAAGGAACACGTATGAAGGATGAAACACTGATCATCGAGGCGCGGGAGCTGACCAAGGTGTTCCGTGATTTCTGGGGACGAGCCAAGGTGCGGGCTGTAAACGGCATCAACCTCGAGGTGCGGCGCGGCGAAATCTTCGGCCTCCTCGGCCCCAACGGATCAGGAAAGAGCACCACCCTGAAGATGCTACTGGGACTCCTCTACCCGACCTCCGGCCAGCTCACGGTACTGGGACTTTCCCCGCGCGATGTCGCGGTCAAATCACGAATGGGATTCATGCCCGAGGAATCCTACCTCTACAAGTACCTGACCGCCGATGAAATCCTCAACTTCTACGCCAATCTGCTCGGACTTTCCGGTCAGGCCAAAAAGGAACGCGTTGAAACCCTCATCCAGCAGGTTGGATTAACCGGGGCACGTAACCGCCCGGTGGGTGAGTTCTCAAAGGGCATGGCCCGCCGGGTCGGACTCGCCCAGGCGCTGCTGAATGATCCAGACCTGATCCTGCTGGACGAGCCCACTTCCGGACTCGATCCCATCGCCTGCCGGGAAGTCAAGGACCTGCTCATCGAACTCGCCCGAAAGGGGAAAACCATCCTGATCTGCTCGCATCATCTGGCTGATATGCAGGACATCTGCACCCGCGTTGCCATCCTGCTCAATGGCGAGGTATGCGCCTCCGGGACAGTCACGGAACTGCTGGCTTCGCCGGATACGATCAAGCTAACGCTTCAATCCCCTTCCCGCGAAGGCCTGGCATCCATCTTGGAATACGTCGAAAAAGAGACCGGCACACGCCCTCAAGTCGACCACACCGGGCGGACGCTGGAATCGGTGTTTATCGAAACGGTATCCCGTCGCCGGAATGCACCATGACCCACTCCCTCATCCGCATCATGGCGATTGCCCGGTTGACCGTCCGTGACGCCATCCGGTCAAAGCTGTTGGTCTCACTATCCGCCCTCCTCGTCACGGGCCTCGTCAGCCTGCCGCTTCTGATTTCCGGCGACAACACGCTGAACGGACAATTGCAGGTCATCCTGCAATACACGCTCGGCTTTGCCCTTGCCATGCTCTCGCTCGTCACCCTCTGGGCCGCCTGCGGCGGAATATCGGCCGAAATCCAGGATCGGCGTCTCTATCTGGTCCTTGCCAAACCGGTCCATCGTTATCAGCTCTGGCTCGGGAAATGGCTGGGAATTGTCGGGATTAATGCCATCCTGCTGTTGCTCACCGGCGTCATCGTGGGCACGATGGTCTGGCATACCCTTCGTTCATCCCCCGAACCTGAGGCGGTAAAACACCAGGTACGGGAACAGCACCTCCAGGCAAGGGAGGCCCTTTCTCCCCTTCCCGCCAACTGGGCCGTCACCGCACGTGAAGGAGCCGAGGCGATTGTCCGGTCCGGTCGCGCCCCCGTCGGCATGAATAAGGCGGCGATCGAAGCCCAGCTCCGGAAAGAGCTCGAAGAGGCCCGCTATACCGTTGCACCGGGCGGCACGGCCAGTTTTTCCTACGGACTCCCTGACGGCGTCGACACCCGCCACGATCTGATCCTCAACTATGTCTTTGAATCCTCACGCCCCGAACGGGCTGCCGTCGCGGCAGAATGGCATATCACCACCACGCCTGCGCACACCCTCCATCTGACGGTGACCAACTATCCCGGCATCCCGGCTGCCATCCTGATTCCGGGCGGCCTCATCCAGGGCACAAACCGCCTGACAGCAACCTATCATCGTCTCGACCCGGCCAATCCCGCCACACTGATGCTGGCCCAGTCCGGGAAAAAACCGGAGCTGCTGATACCGGGTGGCTCATGGGGCATGAATTTGACGC
>JAABPW010000059.1 GCA_011391785.1 Verrucomicrobiota bacterium | reverse complement strand
TCGCACCAGGCGCCCGTCACGATCATCTTCGCGCCGATGGCGGCCGGAACGCCGGTGGTGTAGGAGATGGCCTGGGCCTTGACTTCCTTCCAGCACTCGGCGTGGTCGCAGACATTGTAGATGTAGATCTTGCGCCGCTTCCCGTTCTTCACGCCCTCGATGATGCAACCGATGTTCGTCTTGCCCTTGTAGTTCGCGCCCAGCGAGGCGGGCTCGGGCAGGAGCGCCTTGAGGAACTTCAGGGGCACGACCTCCCGGCCCTCGTACATCACCGGGTCAATCCGCGTCATTCCCACGTTCTCCAGCACCCGCAGGTGCGTGAGATACTGCTCGCCGAAGGTCATCCAGAACCGGATGCGCTTGAGCCCCTTGATATTCTTCACCAGCGATTCCAGCTCCTCGTGGTACATCAGGTACATTTCCTTCGGACCGACCTGGGGGAAATCGAAGGTCTGGTGGACCGACAGCGGATCGGTTTCCTTCCACTTTCCCTGCTCCCAGTACTTGCCGCGCGCCGTGATCTCGCGGATGTTGATCTCGGGATTGAAGTTGGTGGCAAAGGCCTTCCCGTGGGACCCGGCGTTGCAGTCCAGGATATCCACCGTCTCGATGGTGTCGAAGTAGTGCTTCTGGGCATAGGCGCAGAAGATATTCGTCACGCCGGGATCGAACCCGCAGCCGAGCAGGGCCAGGATCCCCTTGTCGCGAAACGCCTTGTGCTGGCGCCATTGCCACTTGTACTCGAACTTCGCCTTGTTGGGCGGCTCGTAATTGGCGGTATCGAGATAATCGACCCCGGTGGCCAGGCAGGCTTCCATGATGGACAGGTCCTGGTACGGCAGGGCGACATTGATCAGGATGTCGGGATCGAACTTCTTGATCAGGCGGACCACTTCCTGCGGCTTGTCGGCATCCACCTGCGCCGTCTGGATCTTGCGCTTCAACTGGCCGGCAATCGCCTTGCATTTCGATTCCGTGCGGCTGGCCAGGCAGATGTCGCTGAAGACATCCTTCATCTGCGCGCACTTGTGTGTAACCACCCCGCCAACCCCGCCCGCCCCGATAATCAAGACCTTACTCATGGAAATCCTCCCGGATATACTCTGTTTAACCCCTGAAAAATGTCGGTAGTGTAATGACTACGGGAAGAGGATTCAATACAAGTTACAGGGGGTGCCCCGCCACCTTGGCATAGCGGGAACCAAATATTTTCGCGACCTGTGGCACAAGGCCACAGGGACGCCCCCCTGTAACTAACCCCCTTACAAAAAAGAGAAAAAAAGTGTGGCACGATCCGGTGAACGGGACTATAAGGGCTTCAGACATGAAGTGCATGTCCCGGAAGTTCCTCCCTTTTCTCTTCCGGCAAATCCCCGCTCTCCTCATGCCCGTTTAACGGGTCCAGTCCAACAACGGGGGGAGATTGTCATGAACTTAAGAACTGCCGCTCACCAACTGATGGTGATCCTGATCCTCGGCCTGGGTGGCTGTCTCAACGGGCAGCCCCCGCCCGCCACGGAAACCCCGAAACCCAGTGCACCCCTCGCGCGTGCGGAACAACTCTTCAGCGAGGGACACACCGAGGCGGCCCTCCTCGAATGCGTGGAACTGACCAGGAAGAACCCCGACCTGCCCGGCCTTGACGCCCTGCGCCGGAAAATCGTCCAGGCGGAACTCGAGCGCCGCTCCAAGGCGGTGGCCGCCAGCACCCAGGCGAACGATGAGCGGATGACCCTTGAGGCACGGGAGAAATCAGCCCTGCCCGACACCTACGGACTGGCCCGCCAGGCACGCGGCGAGTCCACCCCGCTCCGCACCCCCCCCACGACCTTCCAGAAGGCGCTGCGCCAGCCGATCACCATGCACCTCAAGGATGCCGACCTCGGCGCCATTATCGAGGCCATCGGCCGCACACGGGATATCAACATGGTGGCCGACAGCGCCATGGGCAATAACAAGAAGATGAATGTCGAGATGGACAACGTCCCCCTCAACGAGGCACTCGACTACATCGCCCGCAACCTGGGCGTGGAATTCTACTTCGGCCAGAACATCATCTGGGTGACCACCCCCGCGGCCGCCGCCAACGTCCCGCTTGAAACCCGCATCTACAAGATCCGGCATGGCATCCCCTTCCATGCCAGCGATTGGGGATCCGGCCTCAAGACCAACGACTCCACCCGGAAGACGGATCAAGCCGGCCTGCCGGGCCTGACCGGCCAGGCCACGGAACTCTCCTCCCGCGACACCTCGCTGGAGTCCATCCTCAAGCGCTTCATCCCCGACACCAAGGGCGCCGACTACGAATTCGAGCGGAACATGCACCTGCTGATCGTCCGCAACACACGGGCCAATCTCGACCTGATCGAGGACCTCATCGCCGCCCTGGATGTGGTGCCGCCCCAGGTCCTCATCGAGGCCCGGTTCGTGACCACCCGCGTCAGCGATCTCCGCGAGCTCGGCATCGACTGGATCCTGAATTCCTCCGTCGGAATGCTGGGCCGGGCCGATGGAAAGAGCATGACGCAGATCGGGAACGGCTCTTCCGTCAAATACAATCCCTACGGCTACGATGACAAGGGCACCTTCCCGCTCGGGCCGCAGGGCAGCTTTGGAACCGCGCGCGACAAGGGGGTTAATCCGCCGACCGCCGGCCAGGGCCTGAACCTCACCTACCGGGGCGCCCTGACCGAGCCGCTGTTCGCCGCCGTCCTCCATGCCCTCGATATCTCCGGCAAGGGCCGCACCCTCTCGGTTCCCCGCGTCACCACCGTGAACAACACTCCCGCCAAACTCCGCAACGGCCAGGATCTCCTGTATTTCGACGAGTTCCAGGCGCAGGTGTTCACCACCTATGACCCGGTTTCCCGGCTGACCCAGAACATCGCCGCGCTGATCCCGCGGGGCAAGCCGGTAAAGGAGGAACTCGGGATCACCCTGCTCGCCGTGCCCAGCGTCGGCGCCGACCTGAACACCATCAACCTGATGCTGATGCCCACCATCAGCCAGCAGGCGGGCTGGACCGACTACCAGAACGTTTCGACCAATGACACCGGCCTTAAGCAGGTGGTCGCCAAGCTCCCCCTCATCAGCCGGCAGGAGGTGCAGACCAAGGTGATCGTGCAGTCCGGCGAGACGGTGGTCATGGGCGGCCTGATCAGCTCCGTAAAGCAGAACACCCTGCACAAGATCCCCTTCCTGTCCGACATCCCCTTCCTGGGAAAACTTTTCACGAGGGTGGACATCACGGAGGAAAATGAAAACCTCCTGATCTTCGTCACCGCCAGCGTAATCAGCGAACGGGGCGAAACCCTCGTGGCCCGGCCACAGGCGGAAACCGGCGGGAAATGAAGTTTATGGGATCATGGAATACATGAAATTCGGAATCCAAAGAGCGATCGGACTCGACATCGGGCGCGATGCCATCAAGGTCGTTCGCGCCGAGCGGCGGCGCAACGGCAAGGTGGTGTTCACCCATGCCGCCATGGTGCGCCTTCCGGGCGAGACCGGCACCCTCACCCCCATCATCCAGCGCTGGATCGACAGCCTGGGGCTGCGGGGCGAACCGTGCATCATCGCCATACCCGGCCGGTCCATCATCCTGAAACCCATGGAGATCGAGGCCGGCGACCCCCGGACAACCCGGCAGGTGGCCGAGCTGGAAGTCGAGAAGCTCAGGAAACTCACCAACGAGGAGGTCATCTTCGACGTCGCCGAGGTTCCCGGACCGGCGGGAACCCGCACGGTGCTCCTGTTCATGGTGCGCCCCGACGCCTTGGCCGCAACCCTTGAACTCCCGTTGGAGATCGGGCTGGAAATCCGGGATGTGATCCCCTCTTCCATCGCCCATGCCCGGCTGGCCCGGGAATACGCGACAACGGCAGGGAACGACCCGGTCGTCATCCTGGATATCGGCCACAAAACCACGGAACTCACCGTGGGAACCCGCGACGGACTGAGGTTCTTCCGGTCTTTTGATATCGGCGCAGGCCGTTTCGCGGAAGCCCTGGCGCTGGAACGCGGCGTCTCGGTCCTCCAGGCCAACGACCTGCTCCTGGGGGAGGCGGCCATTCCCGACCCGGATCAGCCCCACTCTCCCCTGACCGACACCGCCAAGGCCTGGCTCGCGGAAGTCGGGTTATCGCTGGCCATCTACCGCGACCGGTTCCCGCATGACACCGATACCCCGCATGACGCTATCCTGACCGGCGGGGGGGCTCGCCTCAAGGGACTTCCCGACCTTCTTGCCCGGCACATCACCCTCACGGCGTCCGTCTTTCCCGCCCTCCCCCTGCCGGCCGAAGATCCCGATGGCGCCACCTACAGCCTGGCCGCGGGACTCGCCCTGTCGGGCATCACACCGGGACCCGCGCCGGTATCCCTGGCGCCACCCGCCATGCGGGAGTTGCGCTCACGACTGCAGGATCGCTGGCTCTGGGCGGGAGCGGCCGGACTTCTTCTCGCCGCGGTCCTGACCCTTGTCGCCGGCTCCAACCTGGCAACCGCGCACGCCCGGCACCAGGAGGCGGAAACCCAGCGGCAGGCGGAAATCCTGGGGCAGCTGCGGGCACAACTGGCATCCCTCACCCTTGACAACGGTCTCCTGCTGAAAGCCATGGAGCCGGCCTGCACCCTGGCCCGCAACCGGCAGGTAATCCTGGAACTGCTCCATTCAACAGCCGAGACCAAGGGCACCACCGACTGGTTCGTCTCCCTGTCAACCGTGCCGGGCACCAACAACCTGCTCGCGACACAAACGCCTGCCCCGGGCCCGGCAACCAATCCCCCCCCCGCCGGACTCCAGTTCCTCCTGCGCGGCTACACGCCCGATGCGCGCTTCTATTCGGTTCGCAACATGATTGCCAGGCTCCAGAAAAACCCGCTTGTCCTGAACGCGGACCTGCTCGAGGAACCGGCCGGGAACGAGGAGGTGTGGACGCCCCTCAATGCGATACCCTTCACCCTCTGTGTCCAGACCCGGCCAAATGAAATTCCGGAACTCAGGGCGACGGAGGACGGGTCGGGGAAATTACCGGCTATCATCCGCGGCGAGCTGGCCGCCGCCATCCGTGACCAGGAGCGCTTTACCCGGCACATCCTCTCGTCATGGAACGAAATAAACCGGAAGTGCTCCACCTTCAAGAAAAGCACGGATCTCTTCAATCTCGCGCTCGGCAAGGACGTCTCCCTGATCGATTTCCGGGTGGCATACCAGGAAACTCAACGCCTGCTGAGGCTCCAGGCGAAACAGCAGAACATCACGATCCCCTCCGACCTGGGGCTCGGGGATATCACCGGGCGCGACAAGAACGTGCGGCACCTGCTGCTCCAGCTGGCAACCATCCGGAAGCTGGTCCGCATCACCTTTGACCAGGGTGTTTCCCGTATTGAAACCCTGGCCCCGCTGGAGCCGGAACCCCAGAAATTCGGATCCCTCACCGTCATGGAGCAGTATCCGGTCCGGATCACGCTGAAATGCAGTTTGCCTGTGCTGGTCAGCGTCCTGCAGGCACTCGGGAATCCCGATCATTTCATGGCCATACGGCAGGCCGCCATAACCCGCGCGGACCTCACCGTTCCCGACCTGCTGAACGTAACCCTTGAAGTCACGTCGATGGTCTTTCCCGACCTGCCGGATGCGGCCACCTTGTCCACCGGGCGCGGTCCGGAAGCGGGGATGGACACGGAGAACGCGGATCAATCCACACTCATGAGGTCATTATGAAAAGTCTCCTGGATAAACTGCGGACAACCCGCAAGCCTTCGCTGGCGTTGGGCGCGGCGGGACTGGTGGGGATCCTGGCCCTGTTGAGGATGGCCTGGCTCGGGATTGAAGTCCTGAGTGAGGGATCCCAACCGGATGTTGAGCCCGCCGCCACCCTGGCCGGGCGGGTGCCGGTCATCCCCGCCCCGTCCGACTTTCTCCAGGCCACGGGAACCACGGCGACCGTCACCAGCAACCTGTTCCATTCCCGGCACATCGATCACTATCTGATTAGGGTGGCCGCCCAGAAGGAGGAGGAGGCCGCCCTGCTGAGAAAGGTGCGGGAGGAAGAGACCCGGAAGGCCAGGGAGGAAGCCACCCGGCGGGCCAGGGAGGAAGCGGCCCGGCTGAAGGCGCAGGAACTGGCCGCGACCCAGGTGGCCTTGCCGCCTTCAACCCCGATAACGCCAGCCCCCTCCGTTCCGCACGGAATGGTGAAGGTTATCTACCAGGGCCTGATGCAGATGGCCGACGGCCAAACCCTTGCCCTGATCGGGCTTGAGCCGTCCTCCAACAGGGCGGGAACTTTCCTCACTGGGGAACGGTGCTTCGGGGCGGTGGTGACCAATATCACCACCGATGCG
>JAABPW010000058.1 GCA_011391785.1 Verrucomicrobiota bacterium | reverse complement strand
ACCAAGCCCTCATCAACGAACACAACGGCCGTCTTAACCTCACCCCCAACCTTCACCTGTAGCGTGAGATCAAAAACGTCATTCACAACACCATCAATCTCCGACTCATCCCTTATCGCGGTCACGATTTTGATAAGCGTAATCTTTTTGTCCTTGCCATACACCTTGACGGCATGCTTGGCGGCCTTGACCACCTTTGGATCGCTGACGGACATCGTCTCGCCGCCAGGCCCCAGCAAATCCCGCGCCACGGCAGACTGCAACCCGGCCAATGCCAGCACAAGCACGGTCATAACCAGTGTTATCCCCCCGGCCGGACGGAAACCAGCTCCGACAACGTTGCTGCATTCTTTTGCCATTGTCATATTGTTCTCCCATTCATTGTTTCTCAAAACCAACCATTAAGCATATCGCTATTTGACTTCGAAGATTTCGAGGATGTTATTTCGCATCCCGACGGCTACCTCCCCGTTATTTGCGGGAGAACAGTGAATATCGTGAACAAAGTCGGGGTAATCGTGATTTCGTTCGAAATGCTTCCTGAATACTTCCTTCCGGTCCGAAAGCCTGATGGCGACCAGGTCATTGGGCTTCTTGAAAAACAGAATGTTTTGATTGTCGCTGGACAGGGCAAAAGCAGTCATCGTTACATTGCGCATGGCCGTATCTTCACCGTCAAGTTTCATCGTCATAAGTTCTTTCCCTGTCTCGATCTCCCATATACTCACGGTTTTCTGAGCACTGCTGAAAAGATAGGAATCATCTGCTGATTTCAGCGTTCCCAGTAATTTAAGGTCATTTGATACGAAAATATATTTTCCCCTGAACTTATTTATCGTCTTGTTTCCAACTGGATCCCAGGCAACCGTCTTGTCAGGAAGAGTTGCCGCAGAAAGATGAGTGATTGCGAGCACCCGCTTTCCGCTCGAAAAGACGTGCGTAAGCCCGGAAGTACCTTTGCTGTTCAAATCCTCATCAGCAAGAGCACTCTTCTTTATCAGCCCGGCAGTGCCGATATCCCAGAACAGTACTTCTGCGTAGTTACCGGTAAGCAACTGTGTTCCATCGGCCGTGAACGCAGCCGACAATGAACTTGCCCTTTCGTGGTTATCGCCCAGCTCCTTGACCAGTTCGCCTGAAGGCAGTTGGAACACCTGTATAGAGAAACAGCCAGTAAAGACAATCCGTTTGGAATCCTGCGAGAAAGCCAGGAAAGGATTGGGGCTGCTGCTCATAGCCTTTACTTTAAACGAAACAATCTTTGTCCTGTCTGAAGAGTTATACACCGTTACGCTTTCCGTTTCCCTGTAGTAGCAAGCCAGGCATTTTCCATCCGGACTGAACTTCACAATCTCAACACCGGTGTACAGCTCTCTCGGCGGAAGCGCCCCACCCATAGGCGATCCTTCGCCATACGATGCACCCCCCATCTCCTCCTGACCCATCTCGGACCCATGTTCATTTGGTTTCCCTGCCAGGACAATCCCCTGCTGTTCCGGTGGCCTTGTGGATGTTTCTTGCGGCACATTGTTGGATGCAGGCGGCGGATTTGAAATATTAGCCAGTGAGTTACCCTGATCCTGCCTGCCCGGAACAAAGAAGAGCGACAGACCAATCACCAGTGCCGCAGCAGCGGCAACTCCAAGACCAATCGACCACCATTTGATCAGCACGGGTTTATGGGGCTGGACTGTTCCAAGCTTGACCCCGCCAAAGCGCCAGCGAAGCATGGCATCGACACCGATGTAATCAAGGTACCGCTGCCGCGCAGTCGGATCCGTCTTTAGAATTTCCTCAAGCTCCGCCCTCTTCTCCTCATCCAGCTTCCCTGAAGCAAACGCCGACAGGAGCGCATCGACAGTATCTCTATTATAAGGTTGCTGTGTCATACAATCGCCTTCCTCACGCAGTCAGCGAGTGTCTGCCTGATACGATGAAGTGTGACCGCCACTGCGTTTGCGCTTCTGTTCATGGCTTCGGCAATCGATTTGACAGATGACATGCCCGTATAGTATTTCTCGACCATCTCCCGCTGTTCAATGCTCAATCTGCCGAAACAAGTCTCGAGAGCAAGTGAACGTTCATCAAAACGCGCATTCCATTCTACTTGTGCATCGGCTATCACATGGAGGGTTTCCTCATCATGGAAAACCAGTCTATCTCGCTGGACATTTTTCCGGGCCGTTCGCACTTCGTTGTAAGAGACAGCAAATGCCCAGGGAAGAAACTCCCGTGACTCATCATACTGGTCCCGGATCTCCCACAACCTGTGATTTGTCTCCTGCAGGGTCTCTCTGGCCTGTTCTGCGTTACCGGTTAGGGAATATATATAGGCGTAAAGCCTTACCTGACAACCAGTCAGCAAGCTTACATATTTATCCATTGCCGTTGTATCACTCATAAAAACATCATCATTTCTTGTCTTACATGTATTAGGCACAAGCGCTGTGCTATATTACACAAAAAGTAAGAATAAAACCATAATTCTATAAGAGATTCGCTGGAATTATTGCGGTTTACCCTGAAAAGCGCGAAATAATTTCATTTTAGGGCTGAAATGACATAGGCGCTGGAACGCAGACTGATTCTTGTCGGCTGGCAGCCTGTTGAAAAAGTGTTCACTCTGTTTCTTTCCGCTGGAGGGCAGCCTGTCCGCCTGTGGCGGAAAGCTTGCCGAGCCGCGGTCCAAATCAGCGCATGACGATCGAACCCCTTGTCTTTCAGGCTGATCGTTCACTTCTCATGCTCGCCAGGTGACACGGCTCAGCAAGCTTTCCGCCACAGGCGGACAGGCTGCCCTCCAGGTGCCTTGCGCCATGTTTGTTTTTCAACAGGCTCCTAGGGCCTAAAACACATCGAAGACTATGTTGCCGGCAGAACAGGAATCTCACCGGCCCACAGGCGCAGATAGAAAAAAGGGGGGGGGAAAGGGACGGGTTGTTAGTCCGTTTCTCCAGCCAAGTCCCTTTTCTCGCTGAAATATGGTTAGTACAACGTTGTACTTAAGCGATTTCAGCATAATTAGCGGTAATGCCATGGGATGGGAAAGGTCGTAAATCAGATCAGGCCTGGGCCGCCAGGACCGCCTGGCCCAGCGCGATGCAGCCGTCGCCGGGCGGGGTCTGCCGGTGACACAGGACAGTCACTCCCTGCTGCTCCAGGTCACGGAAGACAAGATCATACAAAATCCGGTTCATGAAAACCCCGCCGCTCAATCCGACACGGCGTTCCGGAACCTTGGGCAGGGCACCGCTAATCATCACCATGGCCGCCCGGGCAATGGCAACATGTACCGCCATCGCCCATTGGCACGGATCATCTTTCAGGAGGTCGCGCTCCGCCAGAACCCTGAACGCTGGCGCCCAGTCGATCGCAAGCACACCGTTCCAGTCCGCCACGGAAAAAGGAATCTCAGGCAGAGTTCCGCCGATCCATTCGCGGGCAACCGCTTCCAGCCGGATCGCCGGCTGGCCTTCATAGGTCATATCCTGTGGCGCCAAACCCAGCGCCGCTGAAAACGAATCGAACAGCCGGCCCGCCGCATGGGTCAGCGGGGCATTGACCTGCCGAAGGCCTTGCTGTTCCCACACACCCGCCTCCTCGCGGGTCACACCCGATCGCGCCAGCCGGTCGTCGGTCAGGGCAATCCCCGCCTGAATCCAGCGCCCCACCACCTGTCGCGCCGGATGCCGGACGGCCGCATCCCCGCCGGGCAGGGGCACGGGCATAAACGTGGCCAGGCGCCGGACCTTGCCTGCGCGCACGTCCAGGCATTCCGCGCCCCAGAGGGTTCCGTCACCCCCCCACCCCGTGCCGTCCATCACCAGGACCAGCCCCTCACTCTCTCCGTTTTCCGCCAGGCAGGCAGCCGCATGGGCATGGTGATGCTGCACCTCGACCACCGGGATCCCCCATTCACCCGCCAGCTTTTCGCCGAGTCGCCTGGATTGCATGTCGGGATGGGCGTCCACCGCCACCACCGCGGGCGTCCACCGCAGAAACGCCTGTAGCGTCCGCACCACCTGGTCAAGTCCGTCCAGCGCCTCCGGGGTATCAAGGTCACCCACATATGGCGAGAGCACCACGCGGTTCCCGGATCCCATCGCCACCGCATTCTTCATGTCGGCCCCCATCGCCAGGACCGTCCGCCGCAGCGGGGCGCCCGGCACGATGGAATGGGGAGCATAACCCCGCGCACGGCGCCAGACTTGCGGCTTGTCGCCCCGGACCACGCACACCGAATCGTCATTTCGCAAGTTGATTTCCCGGTCATGCATCAGGAAGCCATCGGCAATCCCGGCCAACCTTTCCCGCGCCTCCTCGTTGCGGATGCAGATCGGCTCGCCGCGCCGGTTGCCGCTGGTCATGATCAGCAGGTCAAAGGCGGGTGTCGCATCCCCCTTGAGCGGGTTCATCAGGAGATGATGCAGCGCCGTGGTGGGCAGCATGACGCCCAACGTCTTCGTGTCCGGCGTGATCACATCGAGCGGCAAACCCGTCCCGAGGGCACCCGGTAGAACGTCCAGAATGACAACGGGGGCCTCGGGCGAGGACAACAGGGCGGCCTCCTGAGCGGAGACCCGCGCATACTGCGCCACCACATCCAGGTCGCGCGCCATGACGGCAAAGGGTTTGTGGGGCCGCAATTTCCGGTCACGCAACAACTGCACCGCCTTCGGGTTCATGGCATCCACCGCCAGAAGGAATCCGCCCATGCCGCGGACGGCTATCACCTCGCCGCACGCCAGGCTCTCCCTTGCCATCCTGATGGCGTCCCCCGGGATCACGGTCCCGCCGGAATCCTCCAGCCAGACCTGCGGCCCGCACACGGGGCAGGCGTTGCTTTCAGCATGGAAGCGCCGGTCCGCCGGCCGCGTATATTCCCCCTGGCAATCCAGGCAAAGAGGGAACACCTTCAGCGTTGTCCGCTCCCGGTCATAGGGCATGGCATTGACCACGGTGTAGCGCGGCCCGCACAGGGTGCAGGTCGTGAAGGGATAGCCGTAACGGCGGTTGGCAGGATCCATGACCTCATGGACGCAGTCGGGACAGGTGGCCAGATCGGCGGGAATCAGGACTTCCGACGCCTCGTCACCCGCGCTCTGCCGGATTTCGAAATCCACACGGTCACCGGGCGCCAGGGCTTCTTCCGACACCACCACCACCGAATCCAGCCGGGCATTGGCGGGAAGACATCCCGGCAGGCGCGACAGGAACGCCTCCACCTCCGCGACTTCCCCCTCAAGGGCCAACCGCACGGAGCCGGAGCGATTCTGCACCCAGCCCCCGAGTCCCGCCTCACGCGCCAGCCGGTACAGCGCGGGCCTGAACCCCACCCCCTGGACCACCCCCGTGAGATCAAGAATCCTTCTCATGATTGTTTGGTGCATTCCTATCGGAAAAAGTAGAACACATTGACCCAGTTTAGACAATGCCAGATCCGGGGGATCTTTACCTCAAGGACGGGATTCTGCTATCATTCACGCCATGAAATTCAAACGATTCATCCAGGTTGCCCGACCCTGCGTTGTCATCCTTGCCGCCAGCTTCATGGTTTCCTGCGCCACGGTGCCGGAGACCGGACGCCGCCAGCTTCTGCTGACCAGCAACCAGGAGGAGTCACGGCTTGGCTTGACCGAATTCCAGAAGCTCAAGAAGGACACTCCCGTCTCGAAGGATCCCGGGCTCAACGCCATGGCCCGGAAAGTGGGTCAGAGGATCGCCGCCGTGGCCCCGCTGCCCAATGCCCAGTGGGAGTTCGTGGTTTTCGATGACGCCAAGACGGTCAACGCCTTCTGCCTGCCGGGCGGAAAGGTGGGCATCTACACGGGCATCCTCCCCATCACGCTTGATGAGGCGGGACTGGCCACGGTCATCGGCCACGAGGTTGCCCACGCCGTGGCGCGGCACGGCGGGGAACGCATGTCCGAGGCCCTGCTGATCCAGTTCGGCGGCATCATCCTGAGCGAGGCGATGAAGAAGAACTCCGACGGGGCGCGGGGCATGGCGCTCGGCGCCTATGGCATCACCAGCGCCCTGGGCGTGGCGCTTCCCCATTCGCGCCAGCAGGAGCTGGAGGCCGATCATCTCGGCCTGATCTACATGGCCCGCGCCGGCTACGACCCCGCTAATGCCGTGGAATTCTGGCGCCGCTTCGCCACCTACAACAACGGAAAGAGGGGCGCCACCCCGCAGTTCCTGAGCACCCATCCCGTTGATGCCACCCGCATCTCCCAGCTTGAGAAGGAACTCCCCGCCGCCCAGCAGGAATTCCGGAAAAGCCAGTCGCCCTGATTCGTAATGGGTCAATTATCGGGGGTGCCCCGCCACCTTGCGCGGCGGGAGCCGAGCCTTTTCGCGACCCGTGGCACC
>JAABPW010000057.1 GCA_011391785.1 Verrucomicrobiota bacterium | reverse complement strand
CCGGTGAGCCGCCGAGAAATTGGATTTTACAGTCAATTCGTACATAAAGTCCCCCACACCCCTCTCCCCTCAGGAGAGGAGGCTGTTAAAATTGATAGCAGGCCTTTACCTCGTCGAAGCTTTTCCCCTTGAGATAGGCGGCAATCGCCGTGTCGTAGGCCGCGGTGTGCGCGAAGGCCTTCTGCGACAAGCTGAACCGTGTCTTGAGCGAAAGCACGCCCCGCGACGCCTCGAGCTCGCGGATCACGCCGTCATAATCGGCCGGATCGGTCACCGACGCCACGCGCAGGAAATTCTTGGCCGAGGCCCTGACCATGCAGGGGCCGCCGATGTCGATGTTCGCGCGCGCCTTTTCAGGCGTGGCATCCGGCTTCGCTACCGTCTGGACGAAGGGATAGAGGTTGACGACGACCATGTCGATCGCCACCCCCTGCGTCCGCTTGAGATCATCGGCATGGGCCGGATTGTAGGTTTCACTCAGCAACCCCAGGTAGATCTTGAAGTCGAGTGTCTTCACCAAGCCGCCCTGCATCTCCGGCTGGCCGGTGTAATCCGACACCGACACCAGATTTCCGGACCCGGCGCCCAGGAGCTGCTGAAGCGCCGTGTACGTCCCGCCGGTCGAGAAAATCCGGACTGCCGGATTGATTTTCACCAGGGCCGGCACCAACCGGTCCAACCCGGCCTTGTCCGACACGCTCGCCAGCACGTTCTGAACCTTCACGCCATCATCAATCCGCTGAACAAAATTAACCGACATAACCTCAAGCTCCTTTGTGGTGGAATCAATACTATAAAGACTTTTCCCCGATAACTCAACAACCCAGCAACCCCCTCATGCTAACGGCAGCTTCTCGTCCGTGATCTTCAGGCGCCTGGCCATTTCCTCCAGCAGGGAGAGAACGACCGCCGGGTTCTGCCGCAACACCGCGTCCATATTCTCCGCGGATATGGTCACCAGCTGGGTGTCAGGCTCGGAGATGGTCGCCGTGGCGGACCGGGCGGCCTTGAGCAACATCGCCATCTCCCCGAAATAGTCGCCCGGCTTCATCACCCGGATCACCTGCCCGCCCCGCGTGAGGGACACCTCGCCGGCAAGAATGTAATACATGGCATCACCGGGATCCCCTTCCCTGAAAACGACATGATCTACTTCATATCCCTGCCGGTGCCGGGTCAGGCGCTCCGCGTATTTATGCCGCTTTTCCGGGGAGGCAAACAGTTCCCGGACGAGAAGGGCCTCGCGCCAGTGGATGCAGGCACTGACCTCGATCCCGACCAGGATCACGACAAAGCAGTAGTAGATCCAGATCAGTAGCAGGAACACCGCCTTGAGCGAGCCGAAAGCATAGCCGTAACTCGGATTGAACTTCATGATCGCCGTGAATACCGGCCCCATCACCCCCAGCAGGACGGCGGTGACCAGCCCGCCGGCCAGCACGGCGGCCAGGCGCAGGCGGACCGGCGCGAAGATGTAATGGATGATCGACAGGAACGTCACGACGACCACCAGGGGAAGCGCGAAATCCGTCACCTGCCAGACCAGCGGCATCTCCACCTGCGCCATCTTTTCCATGAGCGACTTGACCACGGCATAGGCGATTTCACCTGCCACCAGCAACAGCAGCATGACCAGCATCAGGAGCACCGCCATGCCGTCCAGAAGCTTCTCCTTGATGAAGGGCAGCGGCCTGGCGCGCTTGTAGATCTGGTCAAAGGCGCCCCGTATGGTTGCCGCCAGCGGGGTCACACCCCAGAGCAGCAGGAGGATGCTGACCCCTCCCCAGGTCTTGTGCGTGGCCAGCCCCTTCACCTCGCGGATGATGACCTCGCTGAACATGGGCACCATCTGCCCCACCATGTGCTCCACCGCATCCATGGCGATCTTGGAGGCGGTCATATAACGCCCCGCCACAAACAGCAGCAGGAGAACCAGGGGAAAAAGGGCAAAGAAGCTGTTGAACGCCAGGACCGAGGCCTTCTCCAGCCCCCGGTTCCCCAGAAACGAGAAGAACGCCTGGCGGACCACAAATCCGGTATATTCCAATGAATTTCTAATTTTCATGCCTACTTCCGGCGCATCATAAAGAAGCCGCCCGCAATCGCAATGAAAATCCTGCGGGGATTGGGAGGGGGAATTTACCACCCGCTTGGAGTACCAAGCTCGAGGTCACGGAGGCACGGAGAGGAACGTGCAGGACGAGAAAGAAAATGTTGCGGCAATTTCCCAATCGCGAGTCCCCCGCGATTGGGAAATTGCCGCAACACCGCTCCTTGAGGGGATTGCGAGACTTTAAGTGGTCTCCAGACAAACGTTTCTGCTCGTCTCTTCCTCCAGGAAGGTGTGGGGCGAATTTTGCGGCTGGTGTACCCGCCAGACGCACAATTCGCCCCACATTCTCTTTTTCCCCTCCGTGCCTCCGTGCCCTCTAGCTTGGTACTCCAAGCGGGTGGTGAAAATCTTCTCTTCATTTCAAGTTTGGCTGGACTCGACCCCGCAGGGTTAGGTAGCATCCCCCGCCAGAAAAACAGGAGTCCCTAATGAAGAAATATAATGTTTGTGTTGTGGGAATCGGCGCCGTCGGAACGGAGATGATCCGCCTGCTCAAGAAGCGCAACTTCCCGGTCCAATCGCTCACCATCCTGGCCCGCAGCGAACGCACCGAGGTGATTGATGGCGAAAGCTACCCGGTCAAGGTCGCCGCACCCGATGCCTTCACCGGCATGGATTTCGCCTTCTTCGCCGGCACGGAAGGCGCCAAGGGCGCCTCCCAGACCCTCGGCTGGGAAGCCGTCAAGCGGGGTTGCATCGTCGTGGATAACGGGGACGACTTCCGCATGGATCCCCGGGTTCCCCTGGTGATCCCGGAAATCAATCCGGAAGCCCTCAAGGCCCACCAGGGCTTTATCGCCAACCCGAACTGCAGCACCATCATCGCGCTCATGCCGCTGGTGGCGATCCACAAGGCCGCCAAGATCACGCGCCTGGTGGCCAGCACCTACCAGGCCGTGTCGGGAACCGGCAGCGCGGCCGTCAAGGAACTGGAGGCACAGGCAAAGGCCTGGGCCGCCGGACAACCGATCCCCCGCGAGGTCTACCCCCACCAGATCGCCTTCAACCTGATCCCCTGCGTGGGCTCGTTCAAGGATGAATCGGGTGAGACCACCGAGGAAATCAAGATGCGCAAGGAGACCCATAAGATCCTGGACGCGTCGATCCGCGTGGCCACCACCTGCGTGCGCGTGCCGGTCTTCAACGGCCATAGCATCGCGCTCAATATCGAACTGGAAAAGCCGCTGTCCCCCGAGGAGGCCCGCGCGCTCCTGGCCAAGACCCCTGGCGTCCGCGTGACCGATGATCCCAAGGCCGCGGTTTATCCCATGCCCAGGGACGCCTCCGGCCAGTACGATGTCCTCGTTGGCCGCATCCGCAAGGACCTGAGCGTGAACAACGGCTTGGTCCTGTGGTGCGCCGGCGACAACATCTGGAAGGGCGCGGCCCAGAACGCCATCCAGATCGCGGAGGAAATGGTCGCCCAGGGACTGCTGAAGAAGTAACAACACGCTTCCTGAGTATCGAAAGCCGCATCCGCCCCCGGATGCGGCTTTTTTCTTGGTGGCTATTTCGAAAATAGTAGGGTTTTCCCCCATAGCGCCAGAAGGTTGCCAAGGGTATCTTAGTGACAGAGATTTAGTAGTGAAAACCAACAAAGGAGAACCGATGAATAACACCATCCCCATGGTTGGCTTCGACATGCAGGAGGAGCAGGCGCTTCGTATTTCGGAATTGAACTACCGGAGGCTCTTCGAAACGGCCAAGGATGGCATCCTGATCCTGGACGCCGACACGGGGCGCATTAATGATGCGAATCCTTTTCTCACTAAACTCCTGGGGTTTTCGAGGAGCGAGATGCTCGGCCAAACGGTGGGCGAACTGAGTCCGTTCAGGGATATCGAGTCGAACAAGATCATGCTTGAGCGGCTGCAGAGGGACGGGTATATCCGCTATGAGGATCTGCCGCTGGAAACGCGGGATGGACAGCGCATTGCCGTGGAGTTTGTCAGTAACGTCTATCAGGTCGGCGCCTGCTCCGTGATCCAATGCAATATCCGCGACATCACCGAACGGAAACGCGCGGAACGGGAAATCCGCCTTCTCAATGCGGAATTGGAGCAGCGCGTCGCGGAACGCACGGCGCAGTTACAGGCCGCAAACGAGGAACTCCAGGCGTTCAGTTATTCGGTTGCCCATGACTTGTCCGCTCCGCTCCGCCATGTCCTGGGCTTCGTGACCCTGCTGCAACAAGAGGCCGGGCAGTCACTTTCTGAAAAAACCAGGCATTATCTGGAGCTGATTTCCAAGTCAGCCCACCGGATGAGAACCATGATTGATGATCTGCTGATGTTTTCGCGCATCGGACGGGAGGAAATGCGGAAAACGGACATTGATCTCGGCGAGTTGGTCCGGGAGACACTCGAGGATTTCAAGGAGGAAACCCACAAACGGAATATTGCATGGACTATTCACCCCTTGTCCTCCGTGTGGGCGGATCGATCCTTGCTGAAGATGGTATTGGTCAATCTCATGTCAAACGCGGTCAAGTTTACCGGCGCTCAGGCAGAGGCTAAAATCGAAATCGGTTGTATTCCCGGCGAGGCGAATGAAATCGTGACCTTCGTCCGCGACAATGGAGCGGGGTTCGATCCGGAGTATACGAAAAAACTGTTCGGCGTGTTCCAGCGTCTGCACACCCAGGCCCAGTTCGAGGGCACCGGCATCGGCCTGGCCAATGTCCAGCGCATCATCCACCGCCATGGCGGCCGGACATGGGCGGAAGGCGCGGTCAACCGCGGCGCGACCTTTTACTTTTCGCTTCCCCGGCCACCCGCCGACAGGAAAGGATGAGGGATGAATGATGAATGATGTCAGAACACCAGCCGCATGACGTATTTTTCCCATTTTTTCTGGAAGGCCGCCATATCATCCTCGCCGAGCACCTTCTTTAGCGTCTCAAGGCCCGATGGATCGCTCTTGCTGTTGGCGACGAACGCCAGGTAGTACTTGAGCAGCAGTTTCTTTTCCTGCAGGTAATAGCAGAGATAGCGCGCCTGCGCATAGTTGTTGCCGCGTTCCGAATTGTAAAACTCATTACTGGTGGTTTTCAATAACCGGGGAAAGGTCGGCAAGTCGCCACTCTTGATTGCGTCCTTCAGCCCGGCCAGCCGCCAGTTGGTTGCGCCGGAGATATGCCCGGCGCGCGTGGAGCATTGCTCGTAAAGAGAACCCATGCCCTCGTTGAACCAGGCCGGACAATCCGGAAAGTTTTCCCGCATGTACGGGTGAACGATCTCGTGGACCAGCGTTCCCCCACCCGTCGCGATGTTCATGACCAGCGCGTTGTGCTCCTCGGAATAATACCCGTACGGGGTGGTCGGCTTCTCGCCGAAAAGCTTCAGGGCATCCGCCTCGTAGCTGGCGTCATCCTTGAACAGGAATATATCGATGATTTCCGAAGGATCCTTCTTGAAGTAATCCTGCTTGAGCATGGTCACCGCCCACTTCACCGTGTTGTCCGCGTACATCCTGACCCGTTTCGGCGCGTCATTGCCGATGACAACAAATGGCGGCTCGAGACAAATCGAGTAATTCATGCCGGCCAGCTTCTTCTTCAGCCCCATCATATGCTGGGCATAATCCGCGTTCGTAAACCCACCTTTGGCGGGAACAACCGCCTTCACGGACGCTGGATGACACCTCAACCGTATCAGGGTCCCGCTCTTGTCGGCGCCCGGCAACGGCCACAGCTTCAGGAACAGGCTCCGCTTCATGCGCAGGTAACTGCCGTCATCCAGCGCCGGCTCGTTGTAAATCACCTCGTCACTTTTCGAATCATACCCGAGGATCAGGCGGAAATGCTCCGTGGTGTCGGACTGATCATCGAAATGCATGCAGACGATGGAGGGGATCTTTTTCCTGAGATCGGCAAGCAGGGCCTTCCACTGCGCCTCCAGTGCAGGCGCCCTCCCGGTTGGCCCGAACCTGTACCAGACCTGGCCGCAGTCGAAACCTACTTGCTTCATCGCCGCAAACAGGTCCTTGGTATAGGCGCCCCTGGCCTGGAGCGGATCCACTCCGGACACATTGAACACATAGTCCTGGTTCATCGGGAATCCGTCCTTTTTAAGAACCATTTCCACGCAGGCCTCGCCGCAAAAGTCGGGCTTCTGCCTGACGTGCGGCACATCCTTGACCAGGACCGATTCATAGGCTTCCCCGGCAGCCAGAAGCGGGAAAAGAGCCAGAAGGAAGAAGTGACACCAAGCTAATAGGCGGTAAAACGTCATAACTGGAAGTACAGCAAATTGGGAGAAGGC
>JAABPW010000067.1 GCA_011391785.1 Verrucomicrobiota bacterium | reverse complement strand
GATCTGGGCGTTCTCTGCCCGAGTACGGAACGAGCCTCAGAAGATCACCTTGCGACCCTGGCATGTGCGAGGGCATGTCATGCAGGAACCTCAGGATATTGCTGCCCTGGCGGTTCCCAGGAAGAGTGAGATATCTGTGTTGGGGCAGAAGCCGGATGGGGGTAAAGCTGTGTTCTTTGAGAAAGAACGGGATTTTACTGCAAGGTCACTCCTCGTAGACGGGAAAATGAAAGGCAAGCTCTATGCGGTCAAGGACGGCAAACGCGAGTTGATCGCCGATATTGATACTGGCGGACGGGATGAGACAACCGATTTCATGCCCGACGGGGTGGAGGTTTTCAGTTTCAAAGAGGCGACCGCGACACAGTTTGTCCTTGAACCCTGTGATCTGCCGGGTGACAAGGTGCAATTATGTTCAGCTCCGAAAGTGGCTCAGGTGGTGGAGAAGCAGCTCGGCAGGACGGCCGCTGAAGAACTGGGCTGGGAGAATAGTGTTTATCCGGTGACGGTCCAGCCTGATGATGTGTCGCTTGTGTTGAAGCAGGACGAGATTATCGATCTTACGGCCAAACTCGGGAAGGACGGGGTGCTGAACTGTGAGCTTCCCCCAGGCGACTGGACTATCCTCTATTTCGGCATGATCTCGACGGGCAAGGAGGTGCATCCGGCGCCTTCCGAGGCAGCCGGGTTGGAAGTCGACAAGTTGAGCCGTGCGCTGGTCAACTACCACTTCAATTCGATGTTTGGCAAGCTGCTGGCTGAATTGTCGCCCGACGAACGTGCCGCCTTCAAGGGGATAACGATAGACAGTTTTGAGAAAGGTTCCCAGAACTGGACTGCCAATTTTATGGAGCTTTTCGAGAAAAAGAACGGTTACAGCCCGCTTCAATTCATGCCCGTATTTACCGGGCGTATTGTGGGCAGCGCCGATGCTTCCGATAATTTTCTTTGGGATTTGCGGAGAACAGTTGCAGATACCGTGGCAACTGAGTTCGTGGGAGGTCTTCGTGACATAGCTAACCGTAACGGGTTGAAGTTATGGTGCGAAAATTACGGATTCTATGGGTTCCCTGGCGAATTCCTGGTCCATGGAGGACAGGCAGACGAGATTGCCGGCGAATTCTGGACGAATTTCGGTCCCGCCGAAAAAAATTATAATTTATCATGCCGGGCGGCAAGTTCCGCGGTGCATATTTACGGCAAGCGGACAGTTTATGCTGAGGCATTCACCAGCATGTTGGATCTGGGGCATCATCCTTATGTGATCAAGGCGAAAGGCGATGAGGCTTTCTGCAGGGGGATCAATCATTTTGTCCTGAGTGTTTATTCATCCCAGCCGCGTGATGACATGCCCGGCAAGAATCCCTGGTATGGAACCGCCTTTCACCGCAATACGCCCTGGTTCAATCACTCGGGGGCGTGGGTGAAGTACCTGGAACGTTGTCATTACATGCTGGGAGAGGGGCGGCCCGCGGCCGATGTTGCGGTTTACATTGGCGATTTCGCGCCGCAGTTTACCGGTCCGGCTAACCCGGTGCCGGCCGGATACGACTTTGATTACATGGGTTCGGATGCGCTACTGCGGACAGTGAAGCCGAAGGACGGCGATCTTGTGGTCAACGATGAGGTTAAGCCGCGCCGCGTGGCCGCTCGCTACAAGGTGCTGGCTGCCAATGAGACGGCAATGAAGCGCCTCAGGCCGAAAGTGCGTGAAAGGTTTGATGCCCTGGCGAAGGCAGGTGTGAAAATCGTCGATACTGTTCCGGTTTCGGAGGAGGCTTTGAGGAAACTGGGGATTGCGCCGATGGTGGCGGATTCATCTTGTCCGATCCAGTGGACGGCGCGCCAACTTGATGGAAACGATGAGAACCGGAAGCTGTTCTATATCTCCAATTTCGCTAAAACCGGCCCCTTTGAGGTCACGTTACGCACCCAAGGTAAAGCTCCGGAGCTTTTCAATCCGGTCACGGGTGAGGTCCGCAAACTCGCCCGCTTCTGGAAGGATGGAGAGGGGACCCGGGTTGCCTTCACTGTCCGGGATCGATCCGAGTCCTTTTTTCTGGTCTTTCGAGACAAGCCCAAGGCTGCTTCCGTTCTAAAGGTGCAGTCCAATGGGAAGGATGTATCCGCGACGGACATGGATCTCTGGTTCGATGCCAGGGGGCGCCTGATGTGCCGGACCTTGCTGCCGGGAACCTATACGCTCCGGATGAGCGATGGCTCGGAGCGCAAGGTGCTCTTGGATGGAGAAGTGCCGTCACTGGAAGTTACGACACCCTGGGAGACCGTGGAGGAACAGGATGAGGGGTTCACGGTTGTCCGCAGGACCGAATTCAACCTTCCGGAAGGGTTTGGAAAAGGACGGCGGATTCTGCTTAACCTGAGTGATGTCCAGGTTATGGCCGAGGTCAGCCTTAACGGCAAGACCTACGATACCCTGTGGATGCCGCCGTTCGAGCTGGATGTGACCGATGCGATCAAGGCGGGCACCAACAAGCTCAGCGTCGTCGTAACTTCGACGAGTAAGGGCAAGCCGACTTTAGGCAAGGTGACCGTTAGAACCGTGTTCGGGCAAGTGGTGCTGGAGTAGATGATGACCATGAAAAAATTGATAGTCGCGTTGTTGTCAGTGCTGGTCTGCTCTGATGTTGTGCTGGCAGGCATATTTGGGGCGGATGTGGTGCCGGTGGATCTACGGTGTGAGTATCTGGTTGATCCGTTGGGGGTCGATCAGCCCCAGCCGCGCTTGAGCTGGAAGATTGAAGCCACACGCCAGAAGCCCCAAAGAGGAATCAAGCAGACTGCGTATCAGATCCTTGTGGCTTCAAGTGAGATGCTGCTGAAGCCAGGCAAGGCGGACTTGTGGGACAGTGGACGGGTGGAAAGTGATCAGAGCATCCATGTCGATTATGCTGGGAAACCCCTGAAATCCCAGATGCCGTGTTTCTGGAAGGTGAAGGTGTTCAGCACGACGGGGGATTCGTGGAGCAAGCCGGCAAAATGGACGATGGGGCTGCTCGCTCCCACTGATTGGACGGGAGCGTGGATTGGTTCGCCGACCGAAACGATGGTCGAACCCGCTCCGCTTCTCAGAAAAAACTTTCCCATTATTAAGAAGGTACGGCGTGCGACGGTCTATCTGTGCGGTTTGGGTTATCACGAATTGCGCCTAAACGGTGCAAAGGTTGGTGATCATGTGCTGGACCCGAAGTTTACACGCTATGACCGGCGTGTTCTCTATGTGACGCATGATGTGACTGCGCTGGTGCGGAAAGGCGACAACGCTATCGGGGTAATGCTCGGGAATGGCTGGTACAACTATCATGTTCTGAATGCTTGGAATTTTGATGCGGCTCCTTGGCGGGCAAAACCCGCGATGTTACTGCAGATGGATGTGGAATATTCGGATGGATCCATTCAGAAGATCGTCAGCGACGAGTCGTGGGCATATTCGACCGGGCCGATACGGTTTGATGGATTCCTGTCCGGTGAGGTGTATGATGCCAGGGCGGAGAAATCGGGCTGGGATTCCCCTGGTTATGACGATTCCAGCTGGAGCCGGGCAAAGGTCGTCGTGGCTCCGAAGGGCCGTTTGTCCGCCCAGATGATCCAGCCGATTCGTGTGACTGAAGTGATCCGGCCTGTCAAGGTCACCCAGCCAAAGCCGGGGGTTTATCTTTATGATTTTGGACAGAATATGGCAGGTAAGGCCAGGCTGATTGTCAGCGGACCGGCTGGAACTGAAGTCAAGCTGCAGTATGGTGAACTACTGCATGGTGACGGGACACTCAATCAGGGCAATATCAATTCTTTCTGCAAGTCGGGTGAGTTCCAGACGGAGAAGTACATCCTGAAGGGAGAGGGCACAGAGACCTGGCAGTCACGATTCATGTATCATGGGTTCCAGTATATTCAGGTCACTGGATTCCCCGGTGAGCCAAAACCAGGGAATCTTGAGGCGTTGGTGATGCACACCGATCTGGGTGCTGCCGGTTCATTCGAGTGCTCAAATGAACTGCTGAACAGCATCCAGCATTGCACACGTTGGTCATATCTGAACAATTTCCACGGGTTTCCGACGGATTGTCCCAACCGCGAACGCAATGGGTGGACAGGCGACGCTCATCTTGCTGCAGAGGCTGGTCTGTATAACTTCGATGCGGCTGCGGCTTATGCGCAATGGATGTTGGACTTCAGGGATGAGCAGCGCAATACGGGCGAATTGCCGGGGATTGTCCCCACCGGCGGCTGGGGGTATGCCTGGGGTAATGGTCCGGCCTGGGATTCAGCATACGTGCTGATTCCCTGGTACCTGTACCAGTATCGCGGTGATGTCAGGATCCTTGCGGAGCATTATGACCATGTGAAGCGATATGTTGATTATCTGACAGTAAAATCAAAGGATGGGATCGTCGCAATCGGGCTCGGGGACTGGTGTCCGGCAAATACGAGAACGCCGGAGAACGTGACGTCCACAGGGTATTACTATTGCGATGCGGTCATTGTCTCGAAGATGGCCGGGATTCTCGGGCGGAAGGAAGATGAGGCGAAGTATGCCGAGCTGGCCGCAGGAATCAGGAAGGCGTTTAACGCGAAATTCCGCAATCAAGCAACAAAGCAGTATGCCAACGGATCGCAGACTGCGCTGTCATGCGCGATCTACCAGGGGTTGGCGGAGCCTGCGGATGTGGATGCCGTGGTCGGGCAACTGGTGGCCAATGTCGAGAGACAGGGGAATCATCTCGACTGCGGGATTCTGGGTGCCAAGTACCTGCTGCACGCCCTGGGCGACAACGGGCACGCCGACGTCGCTTATCGGGTGGTGACGCAGACCACGTTCCCAAGCTGGGGCTACTGGGTCAAGCAGGGTGCCACCACGCTCTGGGAGAACTGGAACGGGGCCGGCACGCACAATCATATCATGTTTGGCGACATTTCGGCGTGGTTCTACGGAACGCTTGCAGGCATAAGGCCCGACCAGACGGCTCCGGGGTTCAAGCGTATGATCATCAAACCCGCAATCGTTGGTGATCTTACCTGGGTCAAATGCCACTACGATTCGATGTATGGGCGGATTGTCAGCAACTGGAGGCGGGATCCGCCGGTAGGGCCCAGGGCAGGCACCCTGACTATGGAGGTCACCATCCCGCCCAATACCACGGCAACGATTTATGTGCCGACAGCGGATGCGGCCACTGTAACTGAATCCGGGAAGCCTGCAGGCCAGGTAGCTGGTGTAAAGTTTCTGCGCATGGAGGCGGGAAACGCAGTTTATGAGGTTGGCTCCGGGCAGTATCGGTTTTCATGCCCGGAAAAAGGAGGACAATGAAGCGCTTTTCTCAATGTCTTATTATTCTGGTGCTAGGTGTTCAGCTTCGAGCTGAAGAGTCGCGGCCCCCTGCGCTGGAAGTGCCGGATAATACGAAGACATTGGGTGTTGATCGGCATGGCAAGGACGCCTGGCTGAAAGAGGCTGCGGTCCAGGTGCTGACGCCGAAAACCGATCGTGTGGCGCCGGTGGGCGTGCTGCGGCAGGAGGGTGCCGTTGAGTCGGCTGACGCGCTACTGGCCGGTGACGGGCGGAGTGGCCGCTTGAGTTATGGGAAAACCGGGGTGAAGCCGGTGGTGGTCCTTGATTTCGGGAAGCAGAGTGTGGGCGGCTATGCCGTCTTCAAGGTTACGGCGAAAAGTGGGCTCCCGGTTGTCCGGCTTTCTTATGCGTGTCATCCGGACGGGACGGGCGAGACCGGTGATTTCACCCGCGAAACAAGTGCCCGTTACATGGGGCCGGCGGTGGACTTGCCGGTGCTTCCGGCGAATATCAATCGCCATGAATTGTTCTCGATACCGCGCACCGGTGATTTTATTGCGCCGCTGCTGCAGGGGCAGGCGCGCTATGTACGGGTGCAGCTGGATAGTCCGGATACGGCGGTTGAGATCGATTCCGTTGTAATGGTGAACAGCGGGGTTTATGACCGTTCGCCGCATGATGGCTATTTCCTCTGCAGTAACGAGGCGCTTAACCGGCTCTGGTATGTCAGCGCCTGGACGCTGCAGATTGCGTCGTTTCCGGATCATGACGCCTGGAAGACGGTGGACGGGTGGGTTTTGCCGCGCAAGCTTGAGAGGGGCGATGATATCGGGCTGAGTGTGGCTGGTGCGGCTTGGGGCGATGTAACGGTCGAGACGTCTTTTGAGCTGAGGACCAATCCGCACTATGTATCAGCGGCCGGTGTCGCGTTCCGTGCCCAGGATGCGCGCAATTCCTATATGGTGGAAATCGCTTTGAACGGAGTGTTCCGGTTGATCCAGCGAAAGGGTGGGGTCGACAGAGTGCTCAGCGAGAAGAAGCTTGCCGCACCGCTGACGGATGGCGCCAGGTACAATTTGAAGATTGAGGCGAAAGGGGATCTGATCACCACGCGGTTGGATGGGCAGGTCATTGACGAGACGCGGGACGATGTGTTCCGCACCGGGCGGGTTGGCTTTTACACGCCCAAGGAAAAGTGGCCATTGTTCGATTTCATCACCGTGAAGAATGGTAAGGGGCGGGTGCTTCTCTCTGATGATTTCGCGGGTGACCTCTCCAAGTGGAAGTTTGCCCGGACGCTTTCGTTTGTTGCGGACGGCGCCAAGCGTGACCGGCTGATCTGGTCTGGTGATTTATATTTTGCTCAGAGGACTGTTTATTATGCGTTCGCTCAGCCGACATACATGCGCGACTCCTTGAAGATGCTGGCGTTTAACCAGACCCCGGAAGGGTATGTGCAGGCCTGTCCTTATCCGGAGAATGCGGTTCCGCCTGCTTCTGGGGATTACGGGCCGTTCCCATCGGATGAATTTGCCGCCTGGTTGGTGCCGGTTGCCTGGGAGCACCTGCTTTACACGGATGACGTAGAAACCTTGAAGGAAATTTATCCGGCGTTGAAACGGTTGCTTGGCTATCTTGGCAGCAGGATCGGGGATGATGGGTTTTTTGTCCAGAACCCTGCTACTTCGAAGCATGCCTGTAATCTGGATCTTGGCGATACGCGGAAGCGTGCCTACATGAACGTTCTGCTGTGGGGCGTTTTTTTCGATGCGGCGAGGATAGCGGAGCGGCTGGGGAATAAGGATGACAGTGCGGCGGCGCTGAAGACGGCCGAGGTGATCAGGCGGGCTCTATTTGAAAAGCTATGGGATGAAAAGCAGGGCCGGCATATCGGGGCGGTTGAGACGCGTGGTTTTGGTGCTGAGGCAAATGCGCTTGCGCTTTCGATGGGATTATTGTCTCAGGATCAGGCGGAACGGGTGTCCAGAAAAGTCAGTAAAATCGGGCACGGCAAGTTCCAGGGACTGATGAGTCGCGGATTGTTCAGCTACGGTTTCGGGCAAAAGGGGATGAAGGCGATATACGAGCACAACTGGCTGAAGCTGGTGGATCCGGGATGGAAGGGTGCGGCCACGACTACGGAGTGCATGGGGATGGGAACGCGCGGGTGGGGTGATGAATCGCATCCTGATACGGCGATTGGGTATCAGTTCAGCGCCTACATTCTGGGCATCGTGCCGCTGGAGCCGGGATTCCGCCGGTTCCAGGTTCGGCCGTTGCCGGTTAAGGAGGTTCGCTGGGCCAGGGGACTGGTGCTGACGCCGCATGGAGCTATTGAGGCCGGCTGGGAGACGACGGGGACGGTATTCCGCCTGAAGTTGACCGTGCCTGGTGGTACGGAAGCGGACGTGGTGTTGCCGGTGGGCGAGTCGGTCCTGGTTAACGGCAAGCCAGGTAAGGTGTCCGGGCTTGGCAAGGGTAGCTACGTGATCGAGGTGCAGGGACTTCCGGCTGGAAACAATGCAGAGCCTGTGCGGATTGTTCAGGATGCGAAAGCGAAAATCCAGGTCACGGCGTCTTCATCGCATGAAGCAGGCGGCTGGGGTGCGGCAAGCCTGGTGGCTGATGAATCGGACAAGGCTAAAAAAGGGTACAGTTCCGTGGCGCATGCTGCACCTTCGGGCGAGGAGTGGGTGGCACTCGATCTTGGCGAGGAGACGACGCTCAAGGGACTGGTGCTTGTTCCCCGCAGTGATGACGGGGCGGCTGGTTTCCCGCGCGATTTTACCGTGCAGGTCGGCCTGGAATCGGGGAAATACACGACGGTGGCGGCCTTTACCAATTGTCCGGCGCCGGATGCGAAGGGGCTTTCGATTGACCTGTATACGGTGATCGGTTACCCGAAAGTGAGATATGTTAAGATCGATGCCACGCGTTTCGGGGCGCCTGCAGCCGATGAGGCCGGCGTATACCGGTTGCAACTAAAGCGAGTGAAGATCCAGGCAAATTAGCCAGCTGCTGAACCTTGAGCCATGTAACAATAACGACCGACTTTGGGAGGAACGAACAGTATGAGATTCATGTTGATGACATTATTATGCCTTGTCAGCCTGTTACCCGCTTTGGCGGAGCCTGTGCCGGTGTTTGTTCATCCGGATACCGTCCCGGCCTCAAGCTGGTCGGCGAAATGGATCGGAGTAGGGCCAACCCCTGGTACTCAGGCGAAACAGCAGAACCTCTGGAGCTGTTACCGCAAGGAATTCAGGCTCGACAGGAAACCGAAAACGGCCATTGCGCGGATCGCGGTCGATTCCAAATACTGGCTTTGGGTCAATGGCGTACTGGTCGTGCGTGAAGGCGAACTGAAGCGGGGGCCAACGCCGACGGATACTTTTTTTGATGAGATCGACCTGGCACCGCACCTGAAAAAGGGAACCAATTCGGTCGCGATCCTTGCATGGTATTTTGGAAAAGAGGGCTTCAGCCATAAGAGCAGCGGCAAAAGCGGCCTGCTGTTTGAGCTGGTGGCAGGAAACGAGAAAATCATGAGTGACGCCTCCTGGCTCACGATAGTACATCCGTCCTTCGGCGACACGGGCGCACCTCATCCCAATTACAGGCTTCCCGAATCCAACATCCGGTTTGATGCCGGAAAAGATATCGTCGGCTGGGAGATTCCGGGCTTTAACGCAACTTCATGGGCGCCAGCCAGGGAATTAGGCTCCCCGGATTGCGCGCCGTGGAACAGGCTGGTCAAGCGTCCGGTTCCCTTCTGGAAAGACTATGGTCTCAAGCCCTATGCCAATGCCTCTTCGCTTCCGAAGGTGTCGGATGGAAAAATGATTCAGGCGAAAATTCCGTACAACGCTCAAATCACGCCCTATTTCAAGATCAGTGCCCGGGCAGGCGAAGTCATTAAAATCCAGATGGACAACTATCGCGGTGGCAGCGAACCCAATGTGCGGGCCGAATATGTAACCCGTGACGGAGAACAGGCGTTCGAATGCTTCGGCTGGATGAATGGACACGAGGTGCAATACGAAATCCCGTCGGGCATCACCATCCTGGACTTGAAATATCGTGAGACAGGCTTCGATACGGATTTCGCCGGGTCGTTTGACTGTGATGATGACTTTCTCAACCGGCTTCGGACCAAAGCCATTCGTACGCTCTATATCACGATGCGGGACAATTACATGGATTGCCCGGACCGCGAGCGCGCCCTGTGGTGGGGCGATGCAGTCAACGAGCTTGGCGAATCTTTTTATGCGTTTGACCGGCGTGCCGACCGCCTGACCCGGAAATGCATCATCGACCTGGTTGCCTGGCAAAAGCCGGATGGCGTCTTGTTTTCGCCTATTCCCGCAGGCAACTGGAAGAATGATCTCCCCCTGCAAATGCTGGCGAGCATTGGGAGATCTGGTTTCTGGACCTACAGCTTTTTCAGCGGGGATATGGAAACGCTCAACGTCGCGTACCCTGGCATGAAACGTTACATGGAGATCTGGTCCATGAAGCCGGACGGGTTGGTCGTGCCCCGGCCCGGCGGCTGGGCCTGGGGTGATTGGGGGAATAATGTCGATATGGGGATGCTTTACGATGCGTGGTATCACATCGCCCTGCAGGGACTCCGTAATGCTGCCATTGCCTTGAAGAAAGAGGGCGATCTGCCGTGGATTGAAGCGCGCCTGAAATCCATTGAAGCGAGCTTCAATAAAACCTATTGGACGGGAACCGAATACCGCTCCCCGGATTATAAGGGACAGACCGATGATCGCGCCAATGCGCTGGCCGTTGTGGCTGGCCTTGCAAAGTCCGACTACTATCCGGCCCTGGTCGAGGTCTTTAAAAAACAGTCCCATTCGAGTCCGTACATGGAGAAATATGTTCTGGAAGCACTCTGCATCATGGGTCAGCCCGAACTCGCGCAGGAGCGGATGAAGAAGCGTTACGCCAGAATGGTGGATCACCCGGTCTACACCACGCTTTGGGAAGGCTGGGGGATAGGCGGAGAAGGTTTTGGCGGCGGGACCATTAACCATGCCTGGAGCGGCGGGCCGCTTACCATCATGTCGCAATACTTCGCGGGCATTGCCCCGACAGCGGCCGGATTCTCGTCGTACAGCGTGTTGCCGCAGATGGGGCAGCTCAAGAAAATCAGCGCGAAAGTGGTCACGGTAAAGGGCGACATCGCGTTGCGGCTGTCCAACACAAAGGAGCTCTTTACGCTCGATCTGACTTCGCCTGCCGGAACGAAGGCGACGGTGGGCATTCCTGTGCTGGCGGGTGAGACGATCACGGAGGTGAAGCTCAACGGCAAGGTGGTTTGGAAAGCGGGCAAGGTCGGTGGGACGAGGCGGGGTGCGCGCTTAATTGAAGCCAATTCGCGTTATTTGATGTTTGAGGTAGAGCCGGGGACGTGGTCTTTCTGTGCTCAGAAGAAGTTGGAGCAAACTGGAAGTGCGCCGGTTGAACCGGCGGTCAAGGACCGCTTTGAGCTGCTTCCGCCCGGCGCTATTCGACTTGGCGGCTTTGTTCAGCAACGGATCGAGAGGCAGGCTGCAGTCGATTTTGACGAGAAGGCACTGGCGGAGATGGCCGATATATTCAGGACGCGGCCCGGTAATCCGAAAACTGGACTGGAAGGGCTTGCGCCGGGAGAGTTCTGGGGTAAAGCCGTGCGTGCCCTCTGCAGCCATCTACGGTACAGCCCGGACCAGAATCTGCGCACGCGCCTGGACCGCACCCTTGTCGATTTGATCAGCATTCAATCGCCTGATGGCTGCCTAAGCAGTATGCCGGTTGCGCTGCAGCCTTATCATGGAGATTCCTGGGATCGAAAGTATGTCCTGATCGGGCTGATAAACGGCTATGAGATCACCGGGGATCCAAAGGTGCTGGCAAGCGCCGTGAAGATGGCCGATCAACTGCTCACCCAGGTGGGGCCGGCGCCAAAGGTGAGGATTGTCAACACCAGCTTCCAATCCACACCTGGTAACCCTGGCGGTCTGCTTCGCGGTATCGAGAGTAGTTCGATCCTTGAGCCATTCATGCGCCTATACCGATTGACGGGCAAGGCGGAGTATCTGGAGTTTGCCAGGTACATTGTCGAGACGGAGCAGTGTTCGGCTTTGGGTCCTATTTTTGATGAAGCTTTGGCCGGCAAGGATGCCAAGGATTTTGCAGGCGGCAGCGGCACGGCTCATGCCTATAGTGTGAATTCCTGTTTTGAAGGACTCCTGGAATATTACAGGGTTACCGGCAATGAGCGGTGGATGAAGTCGGCCCTGGCGTATTTTGCCAATGTCCAGGCGAAGGAGGTTGCCGTCATCGGCACGTTCTGCGGAGTTGGTCCACATGGCAGGGCTTGTCCTACTGAGGAGTTTAATCATTCCGCGCTGTATCAGACCTGTCCGAAACGGCATGGTCTCGAAGCCTGTTCCGCGCCACGTTGGATTGCGCTTTGCCAACATATGCTCCAGCTTACAGGTGAGCCGAGGTTCGTCGAAGAGATTGAGCGCAGTCTCTTTAATGCGGTGCTGGGGTGCATCCGGCCCGATGGATTGGCCAATGACTATTTCACCAACCTGACGGGAACCCGTCCGATCCTGGACGGTAATTTCAGAAGGACGTTCAACGGGCGAAGCTATACCTGCTGCACATACAATCTTTCTGAAGTCCTGGCGCGCGTTCCTTCTGTCGCCGTTATGAAAGGCGAAGGTGGCGTGGTGGTGAATCTCTATATTCCAGGCAAGGCGCACATTCCGTTACCGTCCGGCAATGAGGTGGAGTTGAATCTTGTTTCCGGCTATCCCGCAAATGGTGATGTGGCAATCACTGTTACGCCCCGAAAGAAAGCGGAATTTCCAATTCTGATAAGGATTCCGCAGTGGAGCCGGGATACAAAGGTTATGGTTAACGGGAAAGGGTTGGAGGTCAAGCCTGGCACGTATCTTCGAATTGACCGCAAATGGAAGTCGAATGACAAGATTTCAGTCGTTTTGGATATGCGTTGCCGGTTGGTTAAATCACCCGAAGGCAGTCCCGCGTCATCTGACAATTTTCGGGCGCTGGTACGCGGGCCGATTGTACTGGCCAGGGATAAGCGGCTGGGCTGGGATATTCATGAGAAAGTGGATATTCAAGCGGATGCCGAAGGTTATGTTGCGGTCACGCCGCTGACGCCGACGATTTCGGCCCTGATGCAATTCTCCGTGCCCACCGTCGGGGGCGGCAGTTTCCCGGTGATAGACTTTGCGACCTCGGGCAATACGTGGGACGCCCGATCGGAACGGGTTACGTGGATTCCAAAAGTTATGCGGCAGTAGAACGCGACCAGGATATATATGAAATACACACAAATAATGAAAATTGAAATTGCGGGCGTTGTGGTGGGGTTGCTGTGCTGTTTTTCTGCAGGTGCAGCCGGCGAGAGGCCGCCGGTTGTGCGTGATGTGACGACCGGGTATCTTCTGCAGTATTCATTCCTGTCGCCTCGGCCGTATTGCTGGCCGAAGAAAGAGACTGTCATGCTTTCAGGGTGGGATGTGGACAAGAGCGGCGGCATATTTGAACACAAACCGTCCGGCGAGATGGGGCGGGATTTTTATTTCCATAACGAGTGGTTCAAGCTTGTTGACACGAGTACGAACGCTGAGGTTACGATCAGGCATCAGTTTGCCAGGCAGGTTGAGGGTGTTGTGACGCTTGAGTTCCGTTTCAAGCTACCGGCGGTGATGGATGGTGCCTGCTGGGAGCTGCGAGATATGGAGCAGGCTGCCGCGGGCATCACGGTAAGGGGCAGCAACCTGTGCTGGGGGGCGGGTGCGGTGTTGATGCCGTACGAGGTAAACCGTGAGTACGGGGTGCGGATTGACGCTGATGTCACAAAGAATACGGCTGATGTTTTTGTGGATGGGGAACCGAAGGGGAAGGGGCTGGCGTTTGCTCATCCCGTCAAGAGTCTCGATTTTGTTCTTGTGAAGACTGGTGATGCGGCCACGGGTGAGCTGTTCGTGAATCCGGTCAACATTTACAAGGGCTATGTTGTGAATGAGACGTTTGTGTCTTGCGGGGTGGGCAAGGTGCCTGCGGACTGGGAAGTGGCTGGCGGGAGTGTGCAGGCCTTTGAATGTGGAACGAAGCCGGATATTTTCAGTTTGAAGGTGGTCGGGCAGGCTGCCAGGAAGATCGGGAAGTGGAAGCAGAAGATGGTGTTCGAGTGCCGGTTCCTGTTGCCGGGCGGGAGTGACGGGGTCAAGGTGAACCTGGGTGGTGTGGCGTTGGAGAATGTGGTGCCGTACCGGAGCAATTTCTGGTACATGGCGAAAGTCGTTGCGGATCCGAGGAAGAATACGGCCGAGGTTTTCATCAATGGAAAGCCATTGCCGGAGAAGGTCAAGTTCCGGAAGGCCGAAGACGTGATTTGTTTCACGGGCAACCTTTGGGTTGACGATGTGCAGGTTTATCCCTGGCGGGATTACCCGGCCGACTACGTGCCGGAGCCGAAGCCGGTGAAGGCGTCGCATGTGCTTGGCGTGCAGAGTTGCAACCTCTGGCGTGAGGGCACGGCCTATGCGGGTTGGGATTACGTGCTGCCGTTTGCCGGAAAGCGGAAGCCGTACCTTGGCTGGTATGACGAAGGCAATCCGGAAGCGGCGGACTGGGAGATCAAGTGGCTGGTTGAGCATGGGGTGACCTTTGAACAGCATTGCTGGTACCGGCCGAATAATGCCATCAATAATCCGATCAAGGACGGGGTGATGGACCAGGGGATCATCAAGGGGCTGTTCAATGCGAGGTATGGGAATCTCAAGAAGTTCACGATCATGTACACGGATGAGGGTGCGTGTGAGACCAATCCCAAGGACTGGCGTGAGAACGTTGTTCCCTACATCCTCGAATATTTCTTCAAGGATTCACGGTATCTGAAAATTGACGGGAAACCGGTGTTTTCGATCTATCACCCTGGCAACTGGATCCGCATGTTCGGAGGGGTTGACGGAGGGCGGCAGGCGATCCAGGTATTGCGTGATGAAGTGGTGAAGGCCGGGTTCCCGGGGGTGTATGTGCTCATGGAAGAGCGCAATGCCAATCGGGATACCATGCAGAAGATGAAATCCATGGGGGTGGATTACTGTTATGCCTATACATGGGGAACCCCGGATGCCGGCCGGCAACGCAAAAGCAACATGGGGCAGAGGGAGGCGGCCGGGGCGGTGGGGATTGGCGTGCTGCCAAGTATCTCCATGGGCTGGGACCGCGAGGCGTGGGGTGTGCGCGATGGGGGCTGGCTGGGGCCAGTGGATTACAAGGCGCTGGCGGCATGGACAAAGAATGAATATGCACCGAGCCAGCCTGCGGATTCGATGGGGCGGCGGGTGATCATGCTGGCCAACTGGAATGAATTCGGGGAAGGGCATTTCCTGATGCCTTCGGCGCTGGCCGGGTTCGGTTACCTGGATGCCTTGCGGGACGTGTTTGCGGAGGGCGGCGTTCATGAGGATGTCAAGCCGACCGACCGGCAGAAGAGCCGGTTTAATGTCCTGTTTCCGCGGGATTGAGCAAGGGGAAGGATGGATATGCAGAGATTGATCGTTTCGTTATGTGGGGTTGTCGTATTACTGTTCAGTTTCGCGACCGCGCAGGCAACAAGCGCGGATAGTCGAGAGTAATGCCAGGTCGGGAAAGATTATGAATGTGAGAAATATTCTAGTTTTTGTGCTGATAGGGCATTTTTGTGCTGCCGTTGCGATCGCGGGCTGGTTCGGGCCGGATGTTGAACCGGTTGATTTGCGGTGCGAGTATCTGGTCGATCCATCGGGAATTGATACGGTGAAGCCAAGGCTGTCCTGGAAAATTGTTGATAGCCGAATGGCGAATGAAGATTTGAAACCGGGGAAAGCTACGTTCGGCGCCCAAAAAACTGGAATTCCCCGCAGTGTTCGGCAGAAGTCCTATCAGGTACTGGTTGCCAGTTCGAGGGGCCTGTTGAAGGAAGGCAAGGCGGACCTTTGGGACAGCGGGAAAGTGGAGAGCGATCAGAGCACTCAAGTCGAATATAGGGGAAAGATCCTTCAGTCGCGGATGCAATGTTTCTGGATGGTAAAGGTCTTCACGACCGCAGGAGAGGCATGGAGTCGGCCGGCGTGTTGGACTATGGGATTGCTGAAGTCGGAGGACTGGACTGGCAAGTGGATTACCATGACTGTCTCAAATGGGCTCGCGCATCCGTGGTTCCGGCGCACCTTTGAGGTGAAGGCGGAAGTCAAGGATGCCAAGGTGTACGTCAATACTCCTTCTCACTACGAGTTGTATATCAATGGGAAGAAAGCCGGTACGGATGTGCTTGCTCCGGCTCATGTCAATTTGAAGAAGAGGTTCCTTTATAATGTAATCGATGTAACCGGCATGCTCAGGAGAGGCACCAACTGCATGGCGTTATGGACGGGGCCCGGCTGGTACCAGCCGCGGTATGGAAACCCGCATCACGCGCCGATCGTCCGGGTCCAGCTGATGATGGACGGTGACGATGGTGAGGTCGTTATTGGTTCGGATGACACGTGGAGGGTCGCCGACAGCTGTATCAGCCAGATTGGCCCGTGGGGCTGGAACGAAATGGGCGGCGAGCGTTGGGATGCCGGGCGATATGTCGAAGGATGGGCTCAGGCGAGCTTTGATGATAGCCGGTGGGCGGCGGCAGTGCCGGTGCCTGCGCCGTCGGCTGAGGTCTCTTGGCAGGCCATGCCCGGGAGCAAGGTGAGGCCGCCAATCACGCCGAAGAGAATCTTTCCGGTGGGTAACAAGTGGGTGGTTGATTTCGGCACAACGCTTACGGGGTGGATGCGGTTGCGCATGACGAACCTCAAGCCGGGACAGAAAATCGTGATCGATTATGCTGATCTCAATGTCCGCAAGCTTGAGTTTCAACCCAATGCGGATGGATATCAGACCTATAACCAGCGCGATGTATTCGTGGCCGGTGATCGACTTCAGGATGGGTTTTGCAGCAAGTTTAATCAGCATGCGTTTCGTTACGCCGTCATCGAAGGGCTGTCGCAGGCGCCTGAGATGGCCGATGCCGTCGCGATGACGGTTGAGACCGATCTTGAAAAGGCGGGTGATTTCGAGTGTTCGAACGAATTGTTCAACCGGATCCATCAGATCACGGTTAACACCTATCATTCCCAGATTCCCTGCGGGGCGCTGGGTGGTGGCGAGCCCCGGGAAAAGCTGGGATACGGTGACGGGGGTACATTCCTTTCCGGGATGCTCTATAACCTGCGGAGTGACGCATTTTTCCAGAAGTGGCTCAGGGATTGGTGTGACGGACAGCGTGACGATGGATTTCCAGGCAATACAGCGCCTGAATATTATCCGGCTGGCGGGGGGCCTTCCTGGGGAGCCCAGGCCAGTGAGCTGACATGGCGGTTGTACCAGTATTATGGTGACCGGCGGGGTATGACCGAACATTACGGGGCTCTCAGGAAATACGTTGATTACCTGGAAACCCATACCCAGGGGGATATCCTCAAGAAATATAACCCCTATCCGAAGGGGGCTGATGCAATGTGGCAGTTTCTCGGTGACTGGGTTGCGCCTGGCAAAAACGGCGATTTCCATACCTTTGTGTTCGAGACGCCTGACGAGCGGGAGTTCTTCAACAACTGCTGGCGGGTCAGGCTTTGGGAACAGCTGGCGGGTTATGCCGAAGCGCTGGGAGACAGCGTCGAGGCCCAGCGTTGCCGCCAGCGTCTGGAGGTGTTGAAGCCGTTGATCCATGCGACATTTTTCGACCCCGGGAAGAAGGCGTATCGGGTGAACCGGCAGGGGTATCTGGTCATGGCGCTGTGTTCGGGGATCGTGCCTTCCGATTTGCGGGCGTCCCTGCTCAAGCAGCTTGAGGAGAATATCGTTGTGCTTAACAAGGGGCATCTAGACACCGGGATGCAGACTTCATTCCTGTTGCTGGATCTGCTGGCGAAGGAAGGGCGCAATGATCTGGTCGATCTCATCATGAACCAGACGACATTCCCGGGCTGGGGGTTCCTGGTAAAGGAGCGTCAGGTGACAAGCTGGCCGGAAACGTGGTCCGGCTGGGGCAGCCAGGCGATCCTGGTCACGGCCTCCCCGGGCGCCTGGTTCTACGAGGGGCTTGCCGGGATCAGGCCTGATCCCGCGCATCCCGGTTTCAAGCGTTTTGTGGTTCGCCCCGGATTGGTTGAGTCCGTGACCTGGGTTAAATGCCATTATGACAGCATCCATGGTCGCATCGAAAGTGACTGGAAGCGGGATGGGACAAGGTTGACAATGAATGTCATGATACCTCCTAATACGTCTGCGACAGTATTTGTTCCTGCAAAGGATGGGGCCGTGGTTACCGAAGGCGGTAAAACGATCGATAAGGTCAGTGGCGTAAAATTCCTGCGGCTGGAAAGCGGGGCGGCAGTTTACGAGGTTGGATCCGGGCAATATAGTTTCAGTTCTGAACGATAGGGAAAGCGGAAGGGGATACTGTATGCGATTGAATTCAGTGAAGTTGACGGCAGCCATTCTGTGCGTAACAGCAAGCTTGTTGTGTTCGGCGAAGGAAGACCTTGAAAAAAACTTTGCCTCGCCGGCCCGGGAAAACAGGCCGTGGGTGCTTTGGTTTCCGTTAAGCGGAAATATGACGGCGGAAGGGATCACGGCCGATTTCGAGGCCATGGCAAGGGTGGGGATCGGTGGCGTCATTCACATGGAGGTCGACCAGGGCGCCCCCAAGGGCAAGGTTGACTTTGCCAGTCCCGCCTGGATGAAGCTGTTGAATCACGCCTTCAGGGAAGCTAAACGGCTGGGGCTCGAGGTCAACATGAATAATGATGCCGGCTGGTGCGGCAGTGGCGGACCGTGGATCACGCCGGAGATGTCCATGCAGAAGCTCGTCTGGAAGGAAACCGTTGTCGAAGGGGGAAGGACGTGGGATGTGTCCCTGCCGCAGCCCGAAGCCGTGCGGGGTTTCTACCGTGATATTGCCGTGCTGGCGATGCCTGCGCCCGAGGGGAAGGATCGTATTCAGGGCATCGGGAGCAAGGCGATGTTTACGCCCGGGCATATCCCTCCCCTGCGGAGCAAATTTCGCGAGTTGCCAGAATCCTCAGTAATCCGGCGCGATAAAATCATCGACCTCAGCGGGAAAACGAATTGGGATGTGCCGGCTGGCAAGTGGCTTGTGATCCGGTTCGGGTGCACCACAACCGGGAAGGATAACCATCCGGCGCCTGAGCCAGGGCGTGGGCTGGAATGCGACAAGTTCAGCAAGGACGCCGTGGCGCTCCATTACAGGAACCTGGTGGGCAAGGTGGTACAGGCGAATAAGTCGCTGGCCGGCAAGGAGAAGGTTCTGGTCGCGACACATATTGACAGCTGGGAGGTCGGTTCCCAGAATTGGACCCCGAAAATGCTGGAGGAGTTCAAGGCGCGTCGCGGGTATGACCTGTTGCCGTTTCTCCCGGCGTATCTCGGATACGTGATTGACGGCGAGGAAGTCACGGAACGGTTCCTGTGGGATCTAAGGAAAACGGCGTCGGATTTGATTGTTGAGAACTATGCCGCGGAATTGCGTCGGCTTGCGAATAAAGACGGCCTGCGACTCTCCATAGAGTCCTATTCGTGGGACAATAACCTGCCGGTTGATGAGTCGGCTTACGGCGGAGAGGCTGACGAGCCGATGGCTGAGTTCTGGGCCTGGCCCTGCGGCGGTTGGCCCAGGGTTTACACGGCTAACAGTTGCCCCGGGGTCACCTCGGCGGCGCACACCTATGGCCGGAGGATTATCGGGGCGGAGGCTTATACCTCCTCCGATGCGGAAAAGTGGCAAAGCCATCCGGGCAATATCAAGATCCTTGGGGACTGGGCTTTTTGCGAGGGGATCAACCGACTGGTGTTTCACCGCTTTGCGGCCCAGCCGTGGACGAACGTGGCGCCAGGCATGGCCATGGGACCGTGGGGCCTTCACTACGAGCGGACACAGACATGGTGGGAGCAGTCGAAGCCGTGGCATGACTACCTTTCGCGCTGCCAGTATCTGCTCCGTCAGGGCTTGTTTGTCGCGGATGTATGTTATCTGCAACAAGAAGGTTCGCCCCGCCGCTTTGATCTTCCCCGGAATGCGGAAATCGCGCCGGATATCCGTGGCGGCTATAACTTCGACGGCTGTTCACCAGAAGTTGTCATGACGCGGATGAAGGTGAAGAAGGGGAGGCTCGTCCTGCCTGATGGCATGAATTACCGGGTGCTGGTGGTGCCCGATACGGAAACGATGACGCTCGGCTTGCTCCGGAAGATCAAGGAGCTGTCTGATGCAGGAGCAACGATCATTGCCGGGGAAAAGCCGCCGGTTAAGTCGCCAAGCCTCTCCGATATGGGCGCGGGGGACAACGAGGTCAAGCGCCTGGTTGAGGAGCTCTGGCCCAAGTTTATCAAGGGCAAAACCGTTGCCCAGGTGCTGGGAGAACGCGGGGTTAAGCCTGATTTCAGCGCGACTGAAAAACTGCGATATATCCACCGAACTGCTGACGGAGCGGAAGTCTACTTCGTGGCTAATCCGGAGCCGCGAAGCGTTGCGGCCGTCTGTTCGTTCCGTGTGAACGGGAAAAAGGCGGAATTCTGGCAGCCGGAATCAGGCAAACGGGAGCCTGTCAGGGTGTTTAGCGAATCTGACGGATGCACCCATATTCCCCTGGTGCTGGGACCGGCTGGTTCCGTTTTCGTGGTATTCAAGGACGGCAAGGTGCAGGATTCCGGGCGGATTGTTTCCGTGAAGTGCGGTGGACAGGAGCTGATCCCCGGGGCGGTTGCGAACAGGGCTCAGGTGATGGATCCTAACACGCTGGAGGCCTTCCAGAACGGGATTTACGAGATCGGGACGGCTGACGGGAAGGTTAAGACCGTGACCGTGTCCGGACTTCCGTCGCTTGTTGGTATCGAGGGTCCCTGGGACGTTTCCTTTGCGCCCGGCCGGGGTGCCCCGGCGAAGGTAACCCTCAACAAACTGATTTCATGGAGCGACCATGAAAATGACGGTGTGAAGTATTTCTCCGGTGCCGCTGTCTACCGGAAGTCCTTTGCCTATGCAGCCAGGCCGGCAGACAAGAATGTCCATATCAGCCTCGATCTCGGCAGGGTGGCCGTGATGGCGGAGGTAAAGCTCAATGGAAAGGATCTGGGGGTCCTGTGGAAGGCGCCGTTCCAGGTGGATGTTACCGACGCGATAAAAGCAGGGGAGAACGTCCTGGAAATCAAGGTGGTGAATTTGTGGATTAACCGGTTGATCGGTGATGAACTGTTGCCGGAGGACAGCGAGCGGAATGCGGATGGCACGGTGAAGCAATGGCCGCAATGGCTGGAGGAAGGCAAGGCGAGTCCGGCAGGCAGGTATACGTTCACAAGCTGGAGATTATGGAAAAAAGGCAGCCCGTTGTCGGAATCGGGTTTGCTGGGGCCAGTGGTGTTGTCTGCAGGCGTCCGGCTGGGGGATGGAAAATAGGAACCTGTCCTGCCGCCAGGTAAACTCCGGCTGAGAAAAGAATGATCAGAATGACCTGCAATTTATTCCCCGGAATAATCTGGATGATCCTGTTCTTGTCCGGGCCTGTCCTGCCTGTGCTTCATGCCGCAACGCAGGCCCGTGACAAGGAGGCTGTCAAAGCAGGCCCGGGCTTGTCTCCTGGGGGATTGAATGCGCTGATCAGGGGCGAGCCCTCGCTTGTCGAGTACTGGTCCCTGGATGGCAGTACCGCGGGCGCCAAAAAGAAAATGCGCCTGAAGACCGTCCAGGACGGCCTTGGTTTCCGGGAGGGCCCTTTTGTTGGATGCAAAAGCCTGGACCTGCCGGAAGGGCAGTCGATCTCCTCCGATGTGTCCCCGGTGCTGACTTCCCCGAAAATAACCGTGGAAATGATTTTCATGGTTCCAGGTTCAACGGAAAGGAAATCGGGGCAAGGTTGTCTGCTGGGGATCCGGAATGGCGGGGATACCCGGTTCAGCCTTCATTACAGCACGGGTAGCTACTACCTGAACATGTGGGATGGAAAGGGGTTCACTGCGTTTGAAAGTGACTTTTGCTTCCAAACGAATCAATGGTATCACCTTGCGGTCTCGATGTCCGATACTTCGGCCGTTGTCTGGGTCAATGGGAAGATGTGCCGGGCGAATGCGAGGCCAGGCTTTGTCAAGGGGACCAATGCGCTGCCGCTGGTCGTCGGCGCAAGTGATGTTGCCGGGAAGGGGGACCCTGCGGGTATTTGTGTAAGTCAGCTGGCGATTTATAATGACCTGCTGGGTGACCGCGCCATCGTCAGCCGCATCAAGGCGCTGGGCTGGCCGGATCCGGTAGAGTTGAACGAAGTGCAAAAGGTGGACGCTTTGGCGCGCGCGATGCATCAGGAGCGCAAGATTGATTTCCGCTGGAAATACAGCCCTGACTTCATTCACGTTCATTTCAAGAATTACTGGAAGGGGTCGCAGGCGAGTGTGTCCCAGGCCAAAATGGTCCTCGGCCTTTACCAGAAGATGTTCTCGGTATGGCCTGAAGACCTGACCAAACATATCAAGGGTGTTTATATTTTTGACGCTCTCGAGATGTCGGGGGTCCGCGGCGTGTGTATAGAATATGATTTTAACCTCTACATGTCAGGCTTCCTTCCTGAGTATGTTACTGTGCCAAGGGTATTCCATGAAGCGAGCCATGCCGTGACCAGGGCTGTGCCCTTTGATAAGAAGCTCTGGGCGGCTGGAATGGCAAAGGAGGCCCGTTACATCGGGAAAGAGGCCCTGAAAGGCGATCCCATGAGTGCGCGTGAAGAATTATACCTAAAGGGCTTCCTGATCCAGTATTCCCAGATTGATGCCGATGAGGAGTTTGCCGTGCTGGCGCAGTATTTGTTCGGTAGCCCCAAGGAATTAAAAGACCTGATGTTGAAATATCCGGAAGTCAGGAAACGCGCCGTTCTGGCTATCCAATATTTCAAGGGGCTCAGCGGTAAAATTGATTTGCGGTATTTTGATGATGTGATCGGGGAGGATGCGAGTAAAGCTGCGCCAGTGAATGGAGGGAGAGGGTAGATGACTTATCTGAAACAAATTTTGGCAGTGTTGGCGGTGGTTGGGTCGATACCGGTCTATGCCGGGCCTGTGCTCAAGGATTTTGGACTGAAGGATTTTGTTTATAAGTCGAAAGACCTCCCGCGTGTCGAGACCAACACCTGGAGGCTGGTATGCCGACTGCCTTACAATGCCCAGTTCACGGCGTGGATACAGTGCGTTGCCGACACGACGGGCAAGGTCGTGCGTGTGGATTCCAGCAATCCGCTGGTCAGGTCCCAGCAGGCCGAACAGAAATTCTCCACGGTCCAGGGCATCAACACCTATGAAATGCCGGGCTGGGTAAGCGGCGAGGGGGTAATCTACACGGTCCCGGCCGGGGTAAAGGTCCTGGGCGTCAAGTATCGCGAAACCGGGTATCCGACCGACGTGGCGGGGTCATTCCAGTGTAATGATGAGGACTATAATATCCTTTGGCAGAAGGCGACGAGAACGCTCTACCTGTGCATGCGCGATCATTACATGGATTGTCCCGACCGCGAGCGGGCCGAGTGGCTGGGCGATGCGGTCCTGCAGATGGAGGAGTGTTTCTATGCCTACGACCTGGCATCTCACCAGATGGCAAGGCGGCTGATCCTCTCGAAGCAGATCAACGGGCTTCCCGGCCAGAACCTGATCGCGCACGGTGAATACGGTGACTGGTGTTATTACCTCTACACCGGGGACCTGGAGACACTCTCCGCCGTTTACGCGAACACCAGGAAGTATCTTGATCAATACAAGATCGGAACCAATGGGCTCCCTGCGCACCGGGGGGAGGGGTGGGACTGGTATGACTGGGGAACGGGGCCGCAGGATAAGACCGTGATCCAGGTGGCAGAATATTATAGTGCCCTTTCCGCGCTCAGGAAGATGGCCCAGGCGACGGGACACCAGGAGGATTTTGTTTCCATTGATTCCAGGCTGTCTTCCGTGAAAAGCAATTTTGACCGCGCGTTCTGGAAAGACGATGGTTACAGGTCCGGTAACCGACTTGATGAGCGTGCCAATGCCATGGCCGTGTGTGCCGGACTTGCTGACAGCTCGAAGTGGGAAACCATCACGGGCGTGATCGGGACAAATGGTTACTGTGGTCCGTATTTCGAGCGCTGGGTAATGGAAGCGCTCTGTGTGATGGGCAAGCCGGAAAATGCCTTGCTGAGGATGGCCAACCGGTACCGGGGGCAGATTGATGCGAATTTCACAACGTTGTGGGAGTACATGGACCGGGGTTTCCCTATAAAGCACGGGACTGATGCTGTGCAGTACTTGACGCTTAACCATGCCTGGAACACCCCAAACACCATTCTTTCCAAATACATTGCGGGAGTTGCGCCCGACAGTCCCGGGTGGGCGGACTACCATGTGTTGCCGCAGGAGGCGTTCCTGACCTCCATCACGACCCGTGTGCCGACGGTGAAGGGCGAGGTCGCGCTGTCGATCCGGAAAACAGAATCCACTTACAAGCTATCCCTTGTGTCGCCGCCGAACACCATGGCCACCGTTGGTATCCCGCGGAAGGCGTTTTCAGAACTCCGGAGCATCAAGGTGAACGGCAAAGTGGTTTGGAATGGAGCCTATACAGGGACTGTCGAAGGGGTAACGCCCGGTGGCGAAGATGCCCGGTATGTGAAATTCATCGTCAAGCCGGGATCGTGGGAGTTTGCCGGGGCGGGCACCTTGAACATGATGACGCCGAAACCGCCTGCGCTTTCCTGGGATACTGCCGGCAGGAAACTCGACAAGAAGAACTGGACCGTTTCCGCCTCCACGGATAACACGACCTTCGGGGCAGGACCGTGGCAAGGCCGCAATCTTGTGACGGATGCAGGTTCAGCGAATGCCATCGATGGTGATTACTGGACCGGATGGCGCTCGATGGGACAGGATCAGGCTCCTGGGCAGTGGTTTGTGATCGACATGCAAAAGGCGCAGAAATTCAACCGGATCGTCATGGACAACGTGTGGGCGGTATACGACAGCCCGGCGGGGTATGCTATCTATGCGTCCAATGACAAGGAGAAGTGGGGGGCTCCCGTCGCGGCCGGAAAGGGCGGGCGTTGGGGTGTCACAACGGCCGTCTTCAAGCCTGTGAAGGCCAGGTATATCAAGATCGAGCAGACAGGGAAAACCAACCAGTTCTGGTCCATCTTCGAAATAGACGTCTTTAAGCCCTGAATAGATTGTTGTCATAGTCGGTGGTGTTTTCTCGAATTATATCAAGGAGGAAAGTGGAGATGAGCGATTCAATGAAGACGATGCGGGTGTGGTTGGGCATGATTCTTGTGGCGTTTCTGTGCGCCGGGCCGGTTGCGGTTGGGATGAACCCCATCCTGCCGCCGACGGCTTTCATACCGGACGGCGAGCCGCACGTGTTCACCCACAAGGGCGAGACGCGGGTGTACCTGTACGGGTCGAGGGATGAACGGGTGAACGGGTACTGCGGCTACGGGCACGATGTGTGGTCGGCCCCGGTGAAGGACCTGACGAAGTGGAGGAACCACGGCGAGATCTTTCACGTCAAGCAGGTGCAGGCAATCGGGTTCGGCAAGGTCAATGAGCAGCATTTCGGCGCGCCGGACTGCGTCTACAATCCGGTGACCAGGAAGTACTACCTCTATACGTTCCTCGGCGCGGTTTACAAGTCCGACGGCGTCCAGGGACCGAAGCAGGGCGATACCAATTACGTTTCCGGTTTCCGTGACATGGGGCCCAAGTGCGTGATGGCGTCCAGCGACAGCCCGGCAGGTCCGTTCGTCAACCCGGTCATGTGCGACTGGCCCGCGGCCAACGATGCGGGCACGTTCGATCCCGCGGCGCTGGTTGATGAACAGCCGGACGGTTCGGTCAGGGTCTATGTCTACTGGGGAATGATGAGCGGCGACCGCTGGGCGGAGGTGGATCCGTCCGATATGCATACGATCATCGATCCCAAGACGCGGAAGCCGGACCGTAACGCGTGGCGCAAGACGTTTGAAGGGGTCCAGGGCACCTCGCTTTTCGAGGCCTCCTCGGTCCGCAAGGTGGCGAAGGATCGATATGTTTTCGTCTATTCCGCCAACGAATGCCTCAGCGCGTTGAGCTACTGCTATGCGAAGAGCCCGCAAGGTCCCTGGACCTACGGCGGCAGGATCATCAACAACGCCGAAGGTTGGCGCGGTGGCAACGACCACGGCAGTATCGCCAACATCAACGGGCAGTGGTACGTGTTCTATCACCGTTCGACCTGCAATGATTATAACCGCCAGGCGATGGCCGAGCCTATCAGCCTGACTATCGAGGGCGAAAAGGTTGTCATTCCCCACGTGGCGATGACATCACAGGGCGTTGAGCGGAACGGGCTCGATGCTTTTCGCCGCTACAACGCGGGTATTGTCTGCTGGCGCTCTGATGGCGCGCAGATTGCGGGTAATCAGAGAAATCCCGATGGTTTGAATCCTGTGACGGGTATTGGCGGTGTGCTGGGTTACAAGTATTTTAACTTCGGCAGGGAAACCCTAAAGGATTCCGACCGCCTGGCGCTCCGGTTGAATATCCGCATCCTGAAGGATGCCGTCCTGACGGTGCAGGTTGCGCAGCCCGGGGAGACGGATGACAGGACAAAGCGGGTCGATATTGCCAGTTTCGAGCTCAAGAAGGAAGACAAGGGCGGCGAATTCCGGGAGATCTCCATTCCGATCGGAGGTCTCGAGCAGAATGTGAAGCTGAAGGAACTCGGCGGAATAAAGGAATTACTGGCCGTGTACCTGTCATTCAAGGGACAGGGCGAAGTCTGCCACCTCAGGGAAATTGAATTTGTGAAGGGCGATGCCCCAACGCCGAACCCGCTGAAGGAGATCCGCATTGACGCGTCCACAAAGGACGGATCTGTCACGGCTATTCCCGCGAAGGCCAGGGCCGGAGAAGGGGTCAAGGTGTCCGTTGTTCCCGCCGATGGCTTCATGCTCAGGAAGATGAAAGCGGTGGATGAAAAGGGCAGGAAGGTGAGGCTGAACGAGAACGGCGCCGCTCCTTTCGCCCCGAAGAGTTTCAACTTTGAGATGCCGGAGCGGGTTGTTACCCTCTCGGCCGAGTTTACGGGTGTGCGTTCGAAATGAAATCAGCAGGCATGGAGACCGTATGAAGGTGCTATCGGGTATTATCAGCAAAGTGATCGTTGTGGTCGTTTGTGGCCTTGTATGCCGGTGTGCCGTGGCTGAACCCGCGCAGGGTGCTGCGGACGAGC
>JAABPW010000055.1 GCA_011391785.1 Verrucomicrobiota bacterium | reverse complement strand
ACGTGGGTGGCCAGGAAGGTGGTTCCATCCTTGTTGAGCTGGATATTCAGGATCCAGTAGGGGGCTGAGTTGAACGCCCGGATTTCGCGTTCCCGGTCGACAACGAGGCGGACGGCCGGTGATTGCACCCGCCCGACGCTGAAGGTGTTGTGGAGGCGCCTGCTGGCAATGGGCGAAAGGATGTAGCCCACCAGGCGGTCCCCGACCCGGCGCCCGAGGAAGGCGTGGTAGAGACCCTCGTTGGTTTGTTCAAACGGCACCGCCTTGGCCAGGGATTCCTTGAGCCCCTTTTCCGTGACCTCGTAAATCTCCATGCGGAGGCATTCCTTGGCGACGGAACTGACCTCCTCGAAAATGTGGCGGCTGATGGCGTATCCCTCGCGGTCAGGGTCGCCTGCCAGCATGACGGTTTCCCCCTTGGCCGCCGTTCGCAGCTGCTCCGGGAGCTGGCCTTTCCGCTCATGGACAATGAACGTGGGCTCGTAGGTCTTGAGATCAACCCCGATGGCGGAATTCGGAAGATCCTTGAAGTGTCCGACCGTGGAGATCGTCTTCACACGGAGAATCGACTGGATCTTTTTCGCCTTGGTAGGTGATTCGACAATAATAAGCATATTAGCGAATGTGGCAGTTGCGGATGATGACGCCGCCGGATTTCTCGTCATGCTCGAGGTCGAGAATTCCCGCGGTGGCGGCTTCTTCCAGCAATTGGCTGAAGGTGCGGAAGCCGTAATAGGATTCATTGAACCCCGGCTTCCGGCGTTTCAGGGTCTGCTTGATCATGGAGCCCCAGATCTTTTCTCCCTCGCCCCGTTCCTCAATGAGGGCCTCGTAGGTGGAGATGATCAGTTCAAAGGCTTCCTTCTTCTTGTCGCCAGCCGCCGGGGCGGTGACGGCTTCATCGGGGCGGGTGGTCTTGCGCCCCGCCGGGGCGCGTCCTGCAGCGGGGGCGCGGGTCACGGGGGCGGGCTGTGTGCGGGGCGCCTGCCGGCGGACCAGGTCGTCATAGAAAATAAATTCATCGCAATTGGCGATGAGCAGGTCGGAGGTCGAATTCTTCACGCCCACCCCGATCACGGTCTTGTCGTTTTCGCGGAGCTTGCTCACCAGCGGCGAAAAGTCGGAATCGCCGCTGATGATCACAAAGGTGTCCACATGGGATTTGGTGTAGCACAGGTCAAGCGCATCCACCACCATCCGGATGTCCGCCGAATTCTTGCCAGACTGCCGCACATGGGGGATCTCAATGAGTTCAAAGGAGGCTTCGTGCATTCCGGCCTTGAAGTCTTTGTAACGACCCCAGTCGCAGTAGGCCTTTTTGACGACAATATTCCCCTTGAGCAAGAGACGCTCGATGATCTTGATGATGTCGAACATGGCATAGTTCGCATCGCGCACGCCCAGGGCGATATTTTCAAAATCACAGAAAAGCGCCATATTTCTGGTTTCTGACGAGTGAATCATGCGTTGTCTCCTCAATCCTGATTTCCGGCACCCTATCATTTTTAGGTGGGTCTGGCATAGGATTGTTTGAAGAGCATAGGGGATTCCCTGATGGCTGAATCAGGGTTTACCTGATGGCGGTGCGGCTTGAAATCAGGCAAAATCAAAAAAAAGAGGGGGTATTATGGAGAAAAAAATACTCTTTGTTGACGATGAAAGGCCGATTTTGAAAATCCTGGAAGCGCTTTTCCGGGCCGGTGGTTTTGTGCCACGGTGCGTTGTTGACGCTGAGGAAGCCTTGGTGGTGCTCAAGGATGAGAATATCAAGGTTTGTTTTGTGGATATCCATATGCCGGTGATGAACGGACTTGAACTCTGTCGGCGGATTAAGGAGGTGCATCCTGATGCGCAAGTTTATGCATTAAGTGCTTTCCCTGGCCTTATGAATGATGCAGAATACAAAAATTCTGGGTTTAATGGGTACCTGCGAAAGCCCTTTAACATTGACCAGCTGATGGACGTGGGAAGAGTTGCGTTCGAATCGATTTCGAACAGGGCAGGGGCCTGACTGTTCTGGAGTTGAGGTGGCAGGGGGATTGGGCTTGCCTCCCTGGGGGAGCGGTTGGAATGGACAGGAAAATATTATTTGTTGACGATGAACCTTTGATCCTCAGGGTTCTCCAGTCTGTTTTCCGGGCGGACGGCTACACTACTTTTTCCACCACATCGGGACTTGAAGGGCTTGAACTTGTTGCCCGCGAGGATATCCGCGTTTGCTTCGTCGATTTGCGCATGCCGGTGATGGATGGAATGGAGCTGTGTCGCCGGATCAAGGCCCTCAAGCCGGACGCGCATGTTTTCGCCCTCAGCGCCTACATCAGCGGCTTCCAGGAGAGCGAATTCCGTGATGCGGGATTTGACTGCTGGTTGCTCAAGCCCTTCAATATTGACCAGTTGCTGGCCGTTGGCAGGAACGCATTCGACCAGCTGCAGAAGGCGGAAGCCGCACAGCTCCCCGCCTGATCGTGGTGAATTTGCAACGTTTTCCGTCGTAACCATGCTTTCAATTCTCCATGTCGATATGGACGCATTTTTCGCGGCCATCGAGGTGCTGGATCATCCGGAGTGGAAAGGGCGACCGCTGGTAGTTGGCTCACCGCCGGACAAGCGCGGCGTGGTTTCCACCTGTTCCTATGAGGCCCGCAAGTATGGCATCCACTCCGCCATGCCATCCCGAACCGCCGGGAAACTCTGCCCGCACGCTGTTTTTGTGGAGCCCCGTATGGGGCGCTATTCGGACATCTCAGGGCAGATCATGACAATTTTCGAGGAGTTCACTCCCTTGGTGGAGCCCCTCTCCCTGGATGAGGCTTTTCTGGATGTCAGCGGGGCCTTGCGCCTCTGGGGGGATCCGGTGACCCTTGCCCGTGAGCTGAAGACACGTATCCGGTCCCGGGTGGGGTTGACCGCCTCCGTGGGGGTAGCGGCCAATAAATTCCTGGCCAAGATGGCCAGCGACATGAATAAGCCCGACGGGCTGACGGTGGTTCCGGTGAGTGAACCCGAGGTCATGGCTTTCCTGTCGCCCCTCCCCGTGACCAAAATGTGGGGTGTTGGAAAAGTATCCGCCGCCCGGCTTGAAAAGGAGGGCATCCGAACCATCGGACAGCTGCAGACCTTGTCAATTCCGTCGCTGGAGCGGCTCTTCGGGGCTGGTGGCGCCCGTGACATGGCCGATCTGGTTAGGGGCAGGGATTCCCGTCCGGTGATCACGCATTGGGAGGAGAAGAGCATCTCCAACGAGCATACCTTTGATGAGGATGAGCGCGATATTGAGCAGGTTAGGCAATGCCTGCTGGAGCTTACGGAAGAGGTGGGTGGACGCCTCCGGAAATCCGGCAAGCTGGCCCGGACGGCTCAGGTGAAGATCCGTTTCGGTGATTTCTCGACCATCACGCGCCAAATGTCTTTTCCTGCCGTAAAGGACACGGATCGCGACCTGATCCAGTGCGCCCTGGAGCTGTTTGATCGTGAACGGATTTCGCGGCCAATCCGCCTGGTCGGGTTCGGCGTGAGTAACCTGACGACGCCGGAGCAGGCGGTCCCGGTGCAGCCGGAGCTTTTTGCCTCCGCCGCTCCCGCGCAGGATGAGCGGAACAAGAAGCTCGATCAGGCAGTGGATGCCCTGCGGAAATCCTTTGGTTCCCACGCCATCAAGCGGGGAATGAGAACACAGCCTTGAACGTCCCGCGCCGCTCTGCGAACCCCTCGAGTTGTGCTCAGGCCCTTGGCTCAATCCGGTCAGGCGCCCCAATCGCCACCGGTAACACTTTGTTGCCATGCCCAGAAGAGGGGATAATCGGGTGCATATTTGATCCAAGGGAAACGCGGATGACGGAGCAGGGCGCCGCTTAAATCCTCGGCGCAATAATCCGGGCGGAATTTCGCGCCCGCCAGGATCCGGAGTGTGGCAGCACGGGATTCGAGGCCTTTTTGTTGTGTGTCTGCCAGCGCCAGTTTCAGGGATCGACCTGAAGTGCAGTCATCGTCCACCACGAGAATTCGCCGGATACCAGGGGGAATCGCTGCCGGGGTAATGATACGCGGGGTGTCGCCCCGAAGCGCCATGCGCAATAATCGACTGCCGATGAGGTCATCCGTATCCATCCGCCCCAGGCGCAGTTGTGGATACCCGACCCTCATGGTGAAAAAAGGGCACCCTAGCCGGTTGGCCATTCCCCTTCCCGGGTAGGCGCCTCCGCCCAAAACCCCCAGGACTGCATCCGGTTGCCATGCCCCTTCGCGCACGAGGTCAGCCAGTTGGTCGAGTTTCCCGTCCACCTCGCGCAGACTGCAGAAATGGCCGCCAATGCGTTGGAAGAGGGCCCGCTGCAGTTTCAGAATGATTTCCTCGGGCCTGCGCAATGGCCCGTAGGAACCCCACCAGGAATTTGCCCGGAAGATCGTGCGTTGAAACACGTTGGTTTTTCGCAGTCGCAGGGGTCTGGCCTGTTTGATGCTTTCACGGAATTGTGCCGGCCCATCGAACGCCGGAAGATCAAAAAGGCACTGCGCCATTTCGGGTGGGAAATGTGCGTCGCTTCCCCAGATGCAGGGCCACTCGTTGCGGGTGGCCCATGCTGACGCCTGCCGGTCGGCGGCGTGACCACGCGTGCGGCCGTTGAAAACTTCCACGGCCGCCACCTCCCCGCACCGTTGGGAAAGCAGGGTGCGTGCGGCTTCGGTCAGGGAGGAAGGGCGTTGCGCGTCGCAGGGATGGGGAAGGATCACCACGCCGCCTTGTTGCGAAATCAGCGTCAAGGTTTCTTCCAGCGGGAGATGCGAGGGGACGTTGGCTTTCAGGAACAGGGCAATGAGGTCGCCCTCCTGCGTGGCAATTTCATTGCCAATCACGACTTTAGGAGTGCGGTAAAGCTGCTGGAACCGCTCCGCGCCCGCCATGGTGTTGTGATCCGTGATGAACAACACATCCACCTTTTCGCGGAGTGCCCGCCGCCGCAATTCGGGAAGGGTCACGCGGCCGTCCCCAGAATACACAGTGTGAAGATGGAAAGCCGCCCGCCAGTGCGGGGGATTCGTCGGTTGGATCGGGCTTTTAGGGGCACCCTCTTCAGTAATCACGTGCATAATCTTTATGATGTCAGCCGGGGAGCGCCCTGTCAACAGGGACGGCACCAACGGGCGGATAGCGGATATTGTTTTTGATTTCAGGCCTCTGTGTGATAGTTTTCCAAACTATGAATGATCCTACAGCATCAGTGGAACTCAGTCTTGTCATGCCTTGTTTGAACGAGGCTACGACGATTGGAAATGCGATCCGGCTGGCCCAGGAGGCGATTGCCCTGACCGGTTTGCGCGGTGAAATCGTTATTTCGGATAACGGGTCCAGCGACGACTCCATTTCCATTGCCGAAAGCGCGGGTGCAAGGGTGGTTCGCTGCCCGAACAAGGGGTATGGCAATGCATTGATGACCGGATTAAGTGCGGCCCGGGGAGCGTACCTGGTCATGGGCGATGCGGATGCGACCTATGATTTCAGGGATGCCGTGCCCATGGTGAAGGAGTTGCAGCAGGGATGTGACCTGGTCATGGGGTCGCGGTTACGCGGCCGGATCTCCCCGGAAGCCATGCCGCCCTTGCACCGGTATCTGGGCACGCCGGTGTTGACCGCGATGATTCGTCTTTTCTTCGGGATTCAAATTTCAGATTGCAACTGCGGCCTGCGTGCCTTTACACGTGTAACGTTCGATCGGTTGCGACTGGTATCCGGCGGCATGGAATTCGCGTCTGAAATGATTGTCAAGGCGGCCCGGCTCAAGTTGAAAGTAAAAGAAATTCCCTGTTCGCTTGCCGCGGGCCAAAAAGGGCGCAAGCCGCATTTAAACACATGGCGGGACGGCTGGCGGCATATGCGCTTCATTATGCTGTTTGCCCCGCATATCCTGTTTCGCGCACCAGCCTGGTTCTTTCTGGGGGTCGGACTGGCCATTTCGCTTCCCGTTTTAGCCGGGCCCCTGGATATCATGGGGCGGACGTTGGATTATCATTTGCTGTTTTACGGGATGCCGATGATCCATTTGGGGTATCAGACTTTGTGGTTTGAAGCTTTAGAGCGGCGTTTTGTTCGCTTTGCGGGACTTCTGCCGGATGATGACGCCACGGTTGCGCCTCGCGCCATTGAGCCGTGGCTGGTGGCTGGCGGACTACTGGGAGTTTCCGGTTTGGTCTGTCTCATATGGATGGGCGCGCTCTGGTTGCAATCCGGCATGGGTCCCTTGCAACAGCCGCGACTGGGGGCCGTTGGCATGTTTCTGCTGATTGCGGGTATCCAGACGGTGTTGAACGCATTGCTGGCGGGGATGCTGGATTTGAAAATGCAGAAGACGCCCACGACTACCGTATGATGCCGCGCCTGTCCGTCATTCTTCCTGTTTATAACGGGGACCGTTTTTTAAATCAGGCCCTGCAGAG
>JAABPW010000054.1 GCA_011391785.1 Verrucomicrobiota bacterium | reverse complement strand
GGTTTGTGGGAATTTCCCGGCGGCAAGGTGGACTCTAAAGAGTCCCCTGAACAGGCGTGCATCCGTGAGCTCCGGGAAGAAACCGGTATTGAGACCGGTAATCTGCAATTTTTAACCCGGGTTTTTCATGCATACACCCATTTTAAAATAGAAATGGATGTATTCTTCTGCGATTATCTCTCGGGCCGGGTGACTCTCAATGGTCCCATTGACCATAAATGGGTCCGTGTAGACGAGCTTCACCAGTTTCCTTTCCCCCGGGCCAATCTTAAATTCATGGAATTGATCCCCGTTTGAGCGGGATTACCTGCGTGAAATATTCATCCGCATGCTGCTGCATCCGGGCGAAAGCGTTTGACAATCGGCCCCTGACTAAATATAAGAAAGACGAAGTCGACGGGTGGGTAAAAGCTGGCGGCGCGGCTGATCGCAATAAAAAGGATTCTGAAGAATGATTACGGACTACCATGCAATCTACTACGCGCATGAATTGAGCCGGGTCGGCGGCACCGGTGTCGACCGCCTTGGCCGTGCGCTATTTGATGCATGTGTAGACCTGAATCCTCACCAGATTGAAGCTGCCCTTTTCGCATTACGCTCACCCCTTTCAAAGGGTGTGCTGCTCGCCGACGAGGTCGGCCTTGGCAAGACCATTGAGGCAGGTCTTGTACTGTGTCAATACTGGGCAGAACGCAGAAGGAACATTCTGGTCATCAGTCCTGCCTCGCTTCGGAAGCAGTGGGCGCTGGAGCTCTCCGAAAAGTTTAATCTGCCATCCATCGTTCTGGATGCAAAAACCTATAAAGACCAGCAAAAGCATGGTGTTCCGAACCCATTCAGGGACAAGCAAATCATCATTTGCTCCATGCACTTTGCCGCCGGCCGGGCGGAAGAACTCAAAGAGATTGCCTGGGATCTTGTGGTTATTGATGAAGCCCACAAGCTCCGTAATGCCTACCGGGAAAGCAATCGGCTGGGCCAGCGTATCCGATGGGCAACAGAAGATCGCAAAAAGCTGCTTCTGACGGCGACCCCGCTGCAAAACGCCCTGCTCGAACTCTATGGTCTTTCGACACTGATTGATGACCGGCTGTTTGGTGACCTGGCATCTTTCAGAACGCAATACATCAACTATGGCGGAGATACCTCCGGCCTGAGAGATCGTCTGCGCACTTTCTGCTGGCGTTCCTTGCGAAGTCAGGTCATCGAATTTGTGCGGTATACTGAGCGTCGGCTTATTACTCGCCCCTTTAAGCCGACCGAACAGGAGCACAGACTCTACGAGGCTGTTTCCACCTATCTGAAGCGGGATGAAACATACGCGCTTCCTTCCGGGCAGAAGCATTTGCTTATCCTGATAGTCCGCAAAGTGTTAGCGTCTTCGCCACACGCAGTCGCTGGAACACTCGAAATCATGCGTGACCGCCTGCTTAAATTGAGGGACGAAGCCAGGCAGAATGCAAGCGCCTTGGATCTGCTGATTTCTGGTGAGGACATTGATGACGATCTGCTCGATGAAATCCTCGAGGACGAAGAAGATGGTCTCATCAATGACGAATCCCCAACACCTGAGATAGAACCGGAACCGACTAAAAAGATTGATCTGGAAAAGCTCAATGCTGAAATTGAAGAGCTGACCGACTACATTCGCTGGGCCAGAAGTCTTGGCATCGACACAAAAACCAGAGCGCTCCTGAAGGCTCTGGAAATTGGCTTCAGCGTTATGGAAGAGATGGGCGCAGCCAAAAAAGTGGTCGTCTTTACCGAATCACGGCGAACTCAGAACTGGCTCAAAGACTTCCTTGAGGGCAATGGCTATGCCGGTCAGGTGCTGACGTTCAATGGCACCAACAAGGATGATGCCTCCGGTCAGATTTATAGAGAGTGGTGTGCCGCCAACAAGGAGTCCCGCGGTACCGGCTCTCGTCAAGTGGACCTCAGAGCGGCAATCATTGATCGTTTCCTGACCCAAGCAAGTGTCTTGATCGCGACAGAGGCCGGTGCCGAGGGTCTGAACCTTCAGTTCTGCTCGGCCATCGTCAACTTTGATCTGCCCTGGAATCCTCAGCGCATCGAACAGCGGATAGGCCGTTGCCACCGTTATGGCCAAAAACACGACGTGGTGGTCATCAATTTCCTCAACGAGCGCAACGAGGCCGACCGTCGTGTCCAGGAATTGCTCGAACTGAAATTCAACCTGTTCACAGGCGTTTTCGGTGCCAGCGACGATGTTCTGGGCTCCATCGAAGCCGGTGTGGATTTTGAGCGCCGTATCCTGGAGATCTATCAGGGATGCCGGAGCGAAGAGGAAATTCAAACCGCTTTTGAAAAACTGCGATTCGAACTCGATGAGCAAATTCAGACCAGAATGCGTGACACCCGCAAGATGCTGCTGGAGCATTTTGACGAAGACGTACACGAGCGGCTGAAGGTCAACCTGGCTGGAACCCAAGAACGACTGGACCGGATTGGCCGCCTGTTTTGGTCGGTCACCCGCCACGCCCTGGAAACCCATGCTGTTTTTGATGATGCGGATTTCTCTTTCACCTTGAACAACAGCCCGGCTCCTCATGTCTCGACCGGGCAGTATCACCTGATCTCCAAAACCCAGGAGAATATACCCGGGGAGTACCTCTACCGGCTCAGTCATCCTCTGGGAGAGCACGTATTGAGCGAGGCCAAGGAGAGGCCTTGCCCGCCTGCTGAAGTCGTTTTTGATATTTCCGGGAACGTAACCCGCATCGCCGTGGTGGAGCGTCTCAAGGGGCGGTCCGGCTGGCTGAGCCTTCAGCGTCTACACATCGAATCATTTGATTTTGAGGAGTATCTACTTTTCTCGGGAATGGACGATGCAGGCAACAACATCGACCAGGAAACCTGCGAAAAGCTGTTCAATTGCAACGGTCAGGCCCGCGCTGTCCAGGCTATCCCGGATTCCGCCAAAGAACGCCTCATGCGGGACCAGGAGCGCCATGCCAAGGCGACTCTGGCTAAAAACCTGGAGGAGAACAACCGCCACTTCTCCGAAGCCCGCGACCAACTCGACAAATGGGCCGAGGACATGGAAATGGCGGCGCAAAAAGAATTGGATGATACCAAGCGTCAGATCCGCGACCTGCAACGGCGCAGCCGCCAGGCTCCCACCATCGAGGAGCAGCACAGCCTGCAGGAAGAAATCGTGGGGCTCGAGCGTAAGAAGCGCACCTTACGCGAGCGGATCTTCGACATCGAAGACGAGATTTCTGAAAAGCGCGACCGCCTCGTGGAATCGCTCGAAAAACGGTTGCAACAGAAAACAACTGTCACGCCGGTGTTCACCATCCGGTGGTCGGTCGTTTAGCAGGATATACCATGAATCCTTTGAGGCTTTTTATCAGCAGCGTCCAGAAGGAACTGGCGGAAGAGCGGGCCGCCCTGCGGGATTACCTGCAAGGGGACGCCTTGCTGCGCCGTTTTTTCGAGGTTTTTCTATTTGAAGATGTGCCCGCCGCCGACCGTCGCGCAGACGCGTGCTATCTTGATGAAGTCCAACGCTGCGACATCTATCTCGGCATTTTTGGTGATGAATATGGTTGGGAGGATGCCGCAGGGCTTTCACCGACTCATCGGGAGTTTCGCAAGGCGACCGAGTTGGGGAAGACCCGCCTGATCTACGTCAAAGGCAATGACGATACCCATCGACATTCCAAAATGAAGGCCCTTGTCATTGAGGCTGGCGCCGAACTGATCCGCCGCCGCATCAACTCTGCCCAAGAGCTGATTGCTGCCGTTTATGCCAGCCTGATCAAGCTGCTGGAAGAACGGGAGCTGATTCGGTTTACCCCCTTCGACGCCTCCTTCTGCCGCAACGCGACCTTGGAAGACTTGGACATGGAGGGGGTTTCGCGCTTTCTGGTACTGGCCCGGCGGGGTCGCAGCTTTCCCTTGCCCGAGGACACGCCGTCCGAAGATGTATTGGCCCATCTCAATCTGCTCGACAAGGGACGGCCTACTCACGCGGCCATCCTGCTATTTGGCAAAAAACCGCAGCGTTTTCTCATTACCTCCGAAGTGCGTTGCGCTCATTTTCATGGATTCGAAGTGGAAAAACCCATTCCCTCCTATCAGGTGTATAAGGGAACGCTCTTTGAACTGATTCAGCAGGCCAAGGATTTTGTACTCTCAAAAATTGACCTCTGGACGGGCGATCGTTCCCAGGGCGTACAGGTGCCAACCGCCTACGAAATCCCTCAGGAAGTGGTGGCCGAGGCCATTGTCAATGCCATCTGCCACCGCGACTACACCAGCAACGCCAGCGTCCAGGTGATGCTGTTCAAGGACCGGCTGGAGATCTGGAATCCGGGTAGCATGCCGCCCGGCCTGACGCTGGAAAAGCTCAAACAGCCGCACCATTCCGTCCCGGCCAACCCGCTGATTGCCGAGCCGCTCTATCTGACCAAAAACATCGAACGCATGGGAACCGGCATCCGAGACATGATTCAGCGTTGCCGGCAAGCCGGGCTTCCGGAGCCGATCATCCATCTTGATGCTGGCGAGTGGGTGACAACTATCCGACGAAAACCTGGCGTCTTTCTAACATCGCCCCAGTCAGGGGCCCAGTCAGGGGCCCAGTCAGGGGCCCAGTCGATTGAAGTGTTGAAAATACTCGCTGTGGAGAATGAGATTTCAGCCAATATTTTAGCGGAAAAGCTTGGATTGCAGTCAAAAACGGGCGCATTCAAGCGCACCTTGCAGGATTTGCTGAAACAACAGCAAATTGAATATACGCTTCCGGACAAGCCCAGCAGCCGACTGCAGAAATACCGTCTTACCGCCAAAGGCAACGCCATTTTAAAGCAACTGAATCAGGAGAACCTATAACATGCCAAGCGCCGAACAACTTCGCAGCCGCCTTTTGAAGAAGCTTTCCGAGCTGTTTCAGCTCGACCAGCCGGATCTTGATTTCGGCTTTTACCGCATCATGCACGCCAAGGCGCAGGAAGTTCAGGACTTCATCGGCACCGACCTGCTGAAAATCGTGACCGATGCGTTTGGTGATGTGGACGAGGCCCGCAAGGCCGAGTTGCAGGCCGCCTATGACAACACGGTCAGGGAGGCGAAGGAAGAATACGGCATAGCCGAACCTGAGAAGACTCCCAAGGCTCAAAAGGCCAAGGCCGCGCTGGATGAGGTCAAGGATACCGCCGGCGCCGAGGCCGATGTGTATGACCACCTGTATCGCTTCTTTGAGCGCTACTATGACGACGGCGACTTCATCTCCCGCCGCTATTACACCCGGGAAACGTCCGGTAAGGCCGCGCCCTTTGCCGTGCCCTACAATGGCGAGGAAGTGAAGCTGCACTGGGCCAACGCCGACCAGTATTACATCAAGAGCGCCGAGTATTTTTCCAACTTCACCTTCGATTTGCGGCAGGCGCAAGAGATCCGCGCCGCTGCTGGATCATTGTTTGAACCACAGATGGACACGGATGAACACAGATCATTAAAAGTTCATTTCAAGGTGCTGGAGGCAACGGAAGGCGAACATGGCAATGTGAAGGCCAGCGAGCAGAACAAGCGGTTTTTTATCATCCATAATGATAGACCGGTGGAATTTAATGAAGCCGGCGAACTGATTTGTAATTTTGAGTATCGTCCTGACCCGGAGAAGACCGGACAGGAAGGAAGCTGGCGGGATAAGCGCAACGCCGAAGCAGTGAATGCGATTTTGGATTTTGGATTGCAGATTGCAGATTTGTCGGATGAGGATCTGGCAGCGAAATTCGGCCTTCAATCAAAAATCGAAAATCTCAAATCAAAAATCAGCGAATACTTTCGTCTGTTCAAGATCCCCGCCCCGACCGACAAAGACAAGAAGCGCCCGGTGCTGGCCAAGTACGTGAACCAGTACACGGCCCGCAACACCATGGACTATTTCATCCATAAGGACCTGGGCGCCTTTCTGCGCCGGGAGCTGGACTTCTACATCAAGAACGAGGTCATGCGCCTCGATGACATTGAGAACGCCGAAGCCCCGGCGGTCGAAAGCTATCTGGCCAAGATCAAGGTGCTGCGCAAGATCGCGGGCAAGCTGATCGACTTTCTGGCCCAGCTTGAAGATTTTCAGAAAAAGCTCTGGCTCAAGAAGAAGTTCATTATTGAAACCAACTATTGCATCACCCTCGACCGGGTTCCCGAGGATCTCTATGCGGAGATTGCGGCCTGTGATGAGCAGTGTGAAGAATGGATCAAGCTGTTCGCCATCGACGAGATCCAGGCCGATCTCCACAGTCCAGGGTTCTCACGACCTTTGACGGTGGAGTTCCTCAAGGCCAACAACAAGTTGGTGCTGGATACCCGATTTTTCGATGACAGCTTCAAGGCCCGGCTGGTCGCGTCGATTGAGAACTTCGATGAGCAGTGCGATGGCCTGCTGATTCACTCGGAGAACTTCCAGGCATTG
>JAABPW010000398.1 GCA_011391785.1 Verrucomicrobiota bacterium | reverse complement strand
CGACGAGAGGTCCAGGCCATACTCATGCTTCACTTCATCGGCATCCGCCCAGGGATCGTGGACCGTCACCTTGCAGCCGAATTCCTGAAGCTCACGGATAACGTCGATCACCTTTGAATTCCGGATATCGGGACAATTCTCCTTGAAGGTAAGCCCCAGTACCAGGATATTGGCACCCTGGATGCGGTGCCCTTTTTGGATCATGAGCTTGACCACGCGGTTCGCCACATAGGAGCCCATGGAGTCATTCAGGCGGCGACCGGCCAGAATGATCTCGGGATGATAGCCCAGCGATTGGGCCTTGTGAGTCAGGTAATACGGATCCACGCCGATACAGTGCCCACCAACCAACCCGGGACGGAACGGGAGAAAGTTCCATTTCGTTCCAGCGGCTTCCAATACATCCTGCGTATCGATCCCCATCCGCTCGAATATCAAGGCCAGCTCATTGACAAAGGCGATGTTGATGTCGCGCTGGGAATTCTCGATGATCTTCGCCGCCTCGGCCACGCGGATGCTGGGCGCCCGATGCGTCCCAGCCGTAATGATGGAACGATAAAGCCCGTCGACCTTTTCCGCCACCTCGGGGGTTGATCCGGAAGTAACTTTTCTGATTTTGGTGACGGTGTGGACCTTGTCGCCGGGATTGATCCGCTCCGGACTATACCCGCAGAAGAAGTCCCGGTTGAACTTCAGTCCGCTGAATTTCTCCAGAACGGGGACACAATCCTCCTCGGTACAGCCCGGATAGACCGTGCTTTCATAGATCACAATGGCACCCGGCTTAAGCGCTTTTCCAACGGTTTCGCTCGCCTTGACGAGAGGCGTGAGATCGGGGCGATTATACTCATCAATCGGGGTCGGAACCGTGACAATGAAATAGTCCACATCCCGGAGGTCCTCAAGGCTGCTTGAATACCGGAGTAGCGTCGCCGCCTTCAGTCCTTCGGCATCGATTTCGCGGGTCCGGTCATACCCCGCCCGCAGCTCATCAAGCCTGCGGGTATTGACATCAAATCCCACCACGTTGAAGTGCTTGCCGAATTCAACCGCCAGCGGAAGCCCCACATAGCCAAGCCCGATGATGGCGAGTCGTTGGTTGTTGTTCGTTGGTTGTTGTTCGTTGGTCGTTGGTTGTTGGTTGTTCATAAGTTATTGGTTTTGGAGGAATATGTTGATTAATTGGAATTCGACAAACGAAAAACGATTCACGATAAACGATAAACGATAAACGACTCACGACAAACGATTCACGATTCCCACTACTGCCAGCCAGGAGTAGAGGATGGCGGGACTCCGGAACGGGAGATCAATCTGGCTATGAAGAAGGACGGCCAGCAAGCCGGCGATGGCCATCACAAGACCGGGGCTGAGTGGACGCCGGATTTTCCTGAGCATCGGCCAGGCATAGGCCAGCAGCGCCACGAGCATCAGGCCGAAGCCGATCACGCCGAATTCGCAGAGGAACTGCATGAAATCGTTGTGGGTATTGGCATAACCGAGGCTGAGCTTGCGGCCCGGCTCCTCGGCCGCAAAAACCGAGACATAATGCCTGAATCCCCAGCCGCCGACGCCGAACCACGGCTCAGCTGACCATATCTTCGCCGCCGACCCGATCAGGAATTCACGCGCATCCAGATTCGTGGTCACCTTGTGGGCCTCTCGGGAAAGGGCCGGGCCACCCAGGGTGCTGACTGTAAAAAACAGGATTGCCGCTCCCATGAGGCTCGCGGAAACAAACGTTACACGGTGCGCCACAGAAATCCGGCCCCAATACAGGCGTGCCGCAACGAGCAACGCCATACCGCCCAGTCCCACCGCCAATAGAATTCCAGTGCGACTGAGTGAGAGCACCATCGCCACCAGGCACAATACCGCGCAGGTTGCGGCCGTAAAAATGGCCCCACGCCGCCTATCATGAACTTTAGTAATGCCGTTTAGCTTCGTATTCGGAGAAGACAACTCCTGAAGCAATAGCCCCGACGAAAAGGCGAAAAACAGGGCGAAAAACGAGGCGGCATGGTTGTCATAGCCGAAGGATGCGAAGAAATGCTCCGGCAGGGGTGTGATCCAAAATATATTATGAGTTCCACTCAATTGCTGCACAATCCCGAAAGCGGCCAGGATTCCGGCGTTGACCAACAGAAACCAGGCTACGCTTTTTGCCAGGATCGCAGGCTGTCGGGTATACCGGAACGCCAGCATCAGGACCCAGGCGGGGAAAAACCAGCGGAGCATTTCGGCCGCGTCATTCCGATCCACCGCCCACGGCAAGCCGGGATGAGGCGGAGGGGTGAAAACCCAGCGCTTGTCAAACGGATGAAAGAAGGGATACCTGCCCGCATTCCACCACTGAATGGTCAAAAACACCAGGAAGGCCAAACCAGCCCAAATCACAGGATCCCGGAGCCAGGAACGGAGCGGCTCACCCCCTTTTTTTTGATATCTAAACCGGTTTAGAACGAGAAATCCAAGGATGCCCCCCCCTATCCACATCATGGGCGCCTGGAGCCCTACCTGGGTTCCTCCCCGTGCCCAGGTTGCCCAGCCAAGGAGCAGGCATAAGGTGAAGGCAAGGAGTCGTGGGTCGTTGATCGTGAATCGTTGGTCGTTGGTTGTTGGTCGTAAGTCGTGAGTCATGATTCGTTGATCGTTAGTCGTGGGTCGTGGGTCGTGGGTCGTGGGTCGTGGGTCGGGAGTTGTTGGTTGCGGGTCGTGAGTTGGGGGTTGGGATTTGTTGGCTGTTTGTCGTAAATCATCCTTACCGACCAACAACTAACGACTCACAACCAACAACTAACTATCTTTCGGATACTTGTAGGTCTGGTAGCCGTGGCCGTAGTGATAGTCGTAGTTGCTCAGGACCGAGCTCCGGCCGAAGTTCACGTCGTTGACGACCACACCCAATAGCGGGGCGTTCGCCTGACTGAACTCCTCAACGGTGTTCCGTAGCGCGTGACGGTGCGTGACGCCGGGGCGGCTCACGAAAACAACCCCATCAACCAAACCCGCCAGAATAAGGGCATCGCTCACCACGCCATAAGGCGGCGAGTCCAGGATCACCACGTCGTATGAGGATTGGGCCCAGGCAATAAAGTCCTTGATGATCTTGCTCCCCAGCGTCTCCGCAGCGCTATATTCCCGGGACGCATGGTTGACGATAACCGACAGGTTGGGACAATCCACAGCCGCCGGCAACAGCGAAAAGTCACCGGCGTTTTGTTTCCCGAGAACGTCCAACAGGCAGGGCGTATTGCCGGGAAGTTCAAACACGGAATTAACCTTGGGACGGCGCATGTCGAAGTCGACCAGCAAAGTTGAGATTCCCGTGCG
>JAABPW010000053.1 GCA_011391785.1 Verrucomicrobiota bacterium | reverse complement strand
TTGTGGCCGTTATGGTCTTGCCTTCACGAGGTCCGGTACTGGTGACGAGCAGGCTGATATTATGGCCATCCTTGGCAGAGGTCATGACCTTGGTGCGAATTCCGGCATAGGCCTCGGCGCCATGTCCAAAGCGATCCAATTCAGCCACCCGGCCGATGGCACCACGTCCCTTCCCCCGCAACCGCGGAACCAGTCCCAGAACCGGCAGCCCGAGGGCGTGCTCAAGATCTTCGGTACCAATGAACCGGTCCTCGATAATCTCAATTAGAAGCGCGAGGCCGAACCCGCCGACAATACCCAGCAACAGGCCGAGAAACAGAATACGCATCCGGAGTGGAGAGATGGGTCCGTTTGGTGGAACAGAACGCTCGATGATCTTCACAATGGCGGTATTTTCGTCGGCGGAAAGCCGAGCTTCTTCGATGCGGGTCAACAGGCTCCTATAACTCAAGTCCGCCACATTCCGCTCCCGCTCCAGCTCGCCGGATTCTGCCAAGACCCGAATGATCTGCCCCTCGAGTTCGGATGCAGCCCGGGACTGGGCCGCCATGCGTTGGCGCAGTCCTGCCGCCTGCTGCTCAAGTAGCAGGGAATTCGCCTCGGCCGTGCTTTGTGCCCGCTTGATGGCGCCAGAAACCTGGTCGCCGAGAACGGTGATGTTTTTCGAGCGCGCCATGACATCCGGGTGGTCGGACGTGAATCGGGACATCAGGGCATCGCGTTCCTGGATTGCCAGCAACCACTTGGCAACCGCCTGCACAATCTCATCCCGCCGCGGGGTGCTGTCGGGCAAATTACCGGCATTTTTAGGATCCAGCGCAACCGCCTTAACGGCGGCTAGAAGTTTATCAGCCAGAATCCGCTCGTTTTCGAGCCGGGTGAGTTGTGCGCCGATATCACCCAGGGCCTTTTGCAGGGCCAGCTTCTCATTCTGGGTGGCGTCAATGCGTTTGGCCTCCCGGAAGGCTGTAATCGCCTGGGTGATCTTATCGAGAACTCTCTGCTGCTGAAGGGACTGCTGTTCCAGCCAGGCAACGGCATTATCGGAGGAAATGCGGTTTTCCTCAACCGAGAGATGGATCGCGCCTTCGGCAAAGGCATTCGCACCCAGACTGGCGAGTTCAGGATCGGCGCAGATGCAGGAAACACGCAAGAGATACGAACGGCGGATCATGGAAAAATCGCCGCCCCGGAGAATCGCACCAATCTGTGCCGGCGTCAGAGCCGGGCGATTGGTGATGGATTGGAGATGAGCCGCCACCAATTCACGCATCCGCGTCCCCTTGAACTTCTGGATGCGGGTATTGAAGATTTCCTCAGTTCCCACGGCATAAAAATCGGTATCATCCGAGACCGGCCCCCGCTGGGTCGTGATCCGTGGGCGGCGAACGCTCATCTCGATGAGGGTATCGGCCATATAGAGCGGCGTGACCAAGGACAGATAATACCATGCTGCGCTGACTCCCAGAGTGGCGGCCAGCACGAGCAAATACCATTTTCGCAAGGCCAGGCTAAGCAGGCGACGGGGGGCAAAAAGCCCTCCTCCGCCAGTGCCGTCAGAAGCGCCCCCCCCGTAGGGATAGCCGGGATAGGGGCGTTGGTCGTTAGTTGTTGGTTGTTGGTCGTTCATAGAATCGTTGGTCGTTCGTTGTTGGTTGTTCGTTGTTGGTTGTTGGTTGTGAATCGTTGGTTGTTGGTTAAAATCTTTTTATCGACAAACGATCAACAACTAACGACCAACGATTCACGACCAACAACTCACGACTTTCTACTGTCCCGGATATTTCTCGGCGCCTTTGATGATGGTGGGGAGAGGGGGTGCTTTTGCCGGGGCCTGGGTGGGGGTCGGCAAAATGGTTCCGCGGATGGTTCCGACTTCAGTCGGAAGCAGAACGGTCGTGGGATTGTTACAGGCTGAATGAGTTGCGTCCGCAGACTGGGTGTTGCTCGCCACCGCTGCAACCATGGCATTCGCCACCGCCGGAGAATTATCGCCTGCCGCCACCACGGCAGTGGCGGCGACCAGAGGCAGAGAGGCGGCCGGGATAGCGGCAGCCACCAAACCCATCATGGGGCCGGCGTTATTGCCCTTGGCCGCCACTGCGTAGGTGATCAACGCGACGGTATGTTGCCGCTTCTTGGCATCAGACCATTTGGTGGATTGAATTGCCGCCAAAGCCTTCACCACGATAGCAGCCGCCTTCTTCGCGTCCTCGTTCCGAATGGCGGACACCACCAATTCCGGCGTCTCAGCAATCTCCTGCGGCGTCGCCTGCCGGCCGACTCCCGCCGCCATCACATGAGTAACCAACACGAAAGTCAGCGTTAATGCACCTAATAGTGTCTTCATGATTTCTCCTTCATAATCGTTGGTTGTTCGTCGTTGGTCGTTAATTGTTGGTTGATAAGACGATTCTCAATCAACGATTAACGACGAACAACCAACGACCAACGATCAACGACCAACAATTAACAACTCAATACATCGCCTTCACACCCAGGGTAGCGCGTGTTTCCTTATAGTCGCCACGGACATTATCGGTGGTATCTTCCAGCCAGAATTCACCGTAGCCCTTCAGCCACTTGAATATCTGGTAGTCGGCGTGGAGGCGGCCGTGAATCTGCTCGACCACGCGACGAACCAAAGCACCCTGCGACAACACTTCCCCTTCGCTGAAATTCTCGTGGCGATAGCCGACCAGCAGGGTCAGGGAGAGGCGCTGGGTGGCCGAGTAGGTTGCGCTTCCGGTGATCATATTGACCAGTTTGGCATTCTTAGCCGTATCGGGAGCCAACTGCATTTCACTGCGGCCGCCGAGGGAAATAGACAACTTTGGCCTGGCCTGCCAATACCAAGCCAGATCGTAGGCGGGGCCATCGCGGCGAAGCGAGGGCAGGGAATCCGGCTGCTTGGCGTCAAACCCGTAATACCCCGCGCTCCCCTCAAACCGGCTCTTGAATGTGCCCTGCCAGCGCCAGCCCAAACGGCCGGCATAGTAGTATGCCGGATCGGACAAGCTGTCGTTTTTCATCTGAATGAACTCGCCGACCAGTACGGCGCTGGATTTGTCCGTAACTTTGCGCGAGGTTTTGAGAGACATC
>JAABPW010000052.1 GCA_011391785.1 Verrucomicrobiota bacterium | reverse complement strand
CGGGAGGTCATGAAAGGCAATACCTTCCTCAGTCCTTCCATTGCCAAGCGCTACCATGCGCGGCAGGCGGGATCGCTGGACCGGAAGGGGATGCCCAAGGCGAAGGCCTCCCGGTTGAGCTCGCGCGAAACGGAAGTACTCCAACTGATTGCCGAGGGGGAAGCCAACAAGCAGATCGCAGCGGAACTTGGCATCAGCATTAAAACCGTCGAAAAGCACCGCGATCACCTCATGAGGAAACTCGATATCCACGACACTGCGGGTCTTACCCGTTACGCCATTACGGCGGGAATCGTTGAATGCAATGTTCAATTGACCATCGTCTAAAGGGTGAGGGTCGCCCGGTAGAAACGCTGGGTCACGGCTGATGTGGCGGTAAAGTCGGTGTTTGTCCAGGTTGATTCCGTTGGGGTATCGGTTGCAATCGTCGTCCAGTTTGTCAGCAGCAGATCCGGGCAGGCTTCCAGCGTCAGGAGAAAATACGGCGTGGTCCGGAGCACGACGGTCATGGAATCGCCGATTTCCCTGTAGATGGCGGTAAACCGGGGGGCTTCCGGCATCGGCAACGCGCCGATTTGCTGGTCAAATGTCACCGTTCCATTCTTGGCCAAGGTTCTTCCCTCGATCATGGCGCCGGTGGTCATCGTGATGGACGTCTCGGCCAGGATAGTTCCCCTGAAAACGGAGTAGGTTCCAAGCGTCGCGGAGGAGCCAACCTGCCAAAACACGTTGCGAGCCTGGGCGCCATTGGTCAGGGACACCATACTTGCCGCCGCCGTGATCAGGGTGGATCCAGCCTGGAAAATCCAGACGGCATCCGGATTGCCCTGGGCGTCGAGGGTCAAAGTGCCCGTGATCGCAAATGAAGTGGAATTTCGATGGACACCCGGGATCAATGTCAACCCACCAAGCTCGGAGGCGGCGGGATACGTGACCGTTGCAGAACGCCCGACCGCATCGATATACGCGGTGACCAGATCGGTTTTCGCGGTCTGCGTGACGGAATCCCCCGCGTGATTAACCCCGTCCAGGATTACATTGCCAAGGCCCGTGATCGTCGTGGTCGGAAATGTTCCTATATCCCCGGTAAGGAGGGTCGAATTGGTTGGCCCCGTGAAGGTGATCCCCGCGCCGGCCAGGACGAGGAAATGAGCGGTAGAACCCAGCTGTACTGGCGGCGCGTTTGTAGCGCTCACCGTCACCGACGAAACCATGACGCCGATGGAAACCATCAATCCTCTAAGTAATGTCTTATTCATACTGTTCACTCAATCCCTTCCCTGTGACTTAAGGTATGCTAAGCCTGCTAGGCCCGCTATGGGGTGTAACCCTCCTGTTCACCGCTTCAACGGAGCAGCTTCTTCCAGTAGGGTTACACCCCATAGCTGAGATCCTTCCCCCGCTGTAGCCTCTCGATAGTGGATTGAGGAGATCGAATCGGACAGGAGGTGCAGCCGGGAAATTAGAATGAGCATTTGAAAAGAATCTTAGGACAGAGCACCAAACCATCAAAAAAAGAGAATTAGAATGAAAAAGCAATCACTAGCAATCATGGTATTTTCAGCAGTTACCGCCGCCACCTTAATCACCAGCACGCCTTTGCGCGCTTCCGAGGCGGACGACGCGATCGAGTCGGCCTTCAAGAAATCGTACGTCCACGAGACCTATCTCAAGGATGATGCCATCAAGGCCGAATCCAAGAACGGGACCGTCACCCTGACCGGAACGGTCAACGAGGAATCCCACAAGGCCCTGGCCCAGGAAACCGCCGCGGGCATTCCCGGAGTCACGCTCGTGGAAAACAAGCTGGCGACGAAGGCTGAGGTCGCTGCCGAGAACAAGGACACCTGGATGGGCCGAAAAGTGAAAATGGCCCTGATGTTCCACCGCAACGTCAATGCACGGAGCACGGCCATTGAGGTAAAGGATGGCGTCGTGACGCTGAAGGGGGAAGCCTCGAACCTGGCCCAGAAGGAACTGACCACGGAATATGCCAAGGATATTGAAGGCGTCAAGGAGGTCAGGAACGAAATGACGGTAGCGTCGACCCCGGAGAAGGCCGAGCGGACAGCAGGCGCGAAAATCGATGATGCGTCCATCACCGCCCAGGTGAAGACGGCGTTGCTGACCCATCGCTCGACCAGCAGCATGAAAACCAAGGTTGAGACACGGAATGGCGAGGTCCTGCTGACCGGTATCGCCAACAACGCGGCCGAAAAGTCGCTGGTAACCAAGCTGGTAGCTGACATTCAGGGTGTCTCCAGCGTGAAGAACGAGATGACCGTCGAAGCAGCCAAGACCCAGTAGGATTGGCGGACTGCCGCCGGCGGGTACGGACTGTATCCGCCGGTGACAAGTCCCGTAATTGCGTACGAGGAAAATGCACGAGCCAGGAGGAGGATTACCATGGAACACACAAGTAATGAGAAGATCGGGGAAGCGCTGAAACTTCTTGATGAGGCAGCCAGGCAAAAGAAAGATGAATTGAGGACGATCATGTCGGACAAGTATGCACACCTGAAGAGTATTATCGTGGAAACCGAAGGCAGTGTCGGCAAATCGTTGCACGATGCCAGGAAGTATGCCGTCGAGGCCGCCACCCATGCACGGGATGTGGGCGTAGAGAAGGCGAAAGAAATTGCCTCCGACGTCGACAAACATGTGCACCACAACCCGTGGCAGTACATTGCGGGCACGGCGGCGGTAGGCTTGCTACTCGGGTACATGCTCGGCCGGAATCGCAAGTAGTTTCGCGATCAGGGAGTATTTATGTTCAAGTCCCTGCTTAATGGAGTTCTTTCGGCAGTGGCGGTCAAGTTGCTGGACAATTACCGCCATCTGTCGATTCAACTGCTCAAGATCGAGACCGCCAAGGCCTATCTGCACGGCGTTCAGATGGCCAGGACCTCGGCGATAGGGCTGATGTGGATGGGGCTGGTGATCGCCCTGATTGGCGCGGGAGCGGTTCTCTTGCACGTCGGCTTATTCATCATCCTGCCCTGGACCCTGGAAGCCAAGGCGCTTCTGGGCATGGTCCTGGGCCTGATCTACATGGTCGGGGGAGGGCTCGCGCTCCGCGCGGCGATGGATGAAAAGACGTGGATAATCAAGTCCGGCGCAGACGAGCTGTTGAAAGACGCAACCTCCCGATCCCGCCCGGATTAAGTTGCGGGCGCCAGGAAACGCGCAGTCGCTTGCAGCGCCGCAGTAGGGTTATACCCCATAGCTGGAACGCTTGCCCTGACGCACTATACCGCCAGAGAGGAATGCTGTGCCACATGAATCGAAAATATAATTATACGGCTTCACTGGTCGGGTTGATCATGGTGATGGCCTTGCTTGGGGTCTCATTTTGGGCATTCAACCAGATCGAGCAAAGCTTCTTGGTGCAACAGAAGGCGGACTTCCAGGTCAATCTGCACCGCCTGTTTCTCGTCATCATCGCAACGAGTCTTCTGTCTCTTTCTTCTGCATTTGCCTTCGTCTTCTTCATCTTCCAGAACAGACAACATCGCGTCAAGAATCTCATCAACCTGGAAACACAGCATTTGCTCACCATTCAGGAGGAGACCAATACAAAACTCAAACAAGCCAATCTCACCCTTCAAATCAACGAGGAAAAACTGGCTGTTACCCTGAATTCGATCGGCGACGCGGTAATGGCCACCGATTCCGCCGGGCGCATCACGCTCCTCAACCCGCTTGCCGAGCAGCTTACCGGATGGTCTCTGAAGGAGGCGGCAGGCCTCCAAGCTGAAGATATTTTCCATATTGTTAACGGGAATACCCGCCTGCCATTGACCATTCCCATCAAGGAAACCCTGAGAAACGGTACGGTCCAGGGTTTGGACAACAAGCATACCGTGTTGCTTTCTCGTGCGGGCAAGGAATGCGCCATCGCCGACAGTTGCGCCCCGATTCGAGACCGTGAGGGCCTGATCGTGGGCGCCGTTTTGGTTTTCCGCAATGTGACCAGACAAATGGAAATTGAAAATGGCCTGGAAAGAACCCGCAAGGAACTGGAAATTATCAAGCAATCCGCGGATGAGGCCCGCGAGCTGGCCGAAAGCGTCATCAACACGGTACGCGAACCGCTGATATCCCTTGATCAGGATTTAAGGGTAGTCGCCGTGAGCCGGTCGTTTTATGAAGTGTTCAAGGTCAAACCCGCTGAAACCATGGGCCACCTGATCTATGATCTGGGCAACAAGCAGTGGGATATTCCAAAGCTGCGCGAACTCCTGGAGACCATTCTTCCTCAAAAAACGTCTTTTGACAACTACGAGGTGGAGCATAATTTCACCACCATTGGCAAGCGCACCATGCTTTTGAATGCCCGGCAGATCCAAAGGGCATCCGGGAAGGACCGGGTCATTCTGCTGGCCATCGAGGACATCACCGTACGCCGGGAAATCGAAATCGGTCTGGAAACAGCCCATGAAAAGCTGAAAGAATTGACCGCCGAATTAAAGCGTGCGGCCCGCGTGAAATCCGAATTCCTGGCCAACATGTCGCATGAACTCAGGACCCCGCTGAACTCCATCAACGGCTTCTCCGAGGTTTTGTTCGACGAGACTTTTGGCCCCCTTAACGCAAAACAGAAAAGCTACGTCAACAACGTGTTGACCAGCGGGAAGCACCTGCTCCTCCTGATCAATCAAATTCTGGATATGGCGAAAGTTGAAGCGGGAAAGATGAAGCTGGCTTCATCGAGCCTCCCCATCAAGAATATCCTGAATGAAATTTTGATGCTGGTGGCGGACATGGTCAGTAAAAAGCACCTTATCCTGATCACCGAAATAGACGAAACCCTCCCGGATATTGAAGCCGATGAGCTCAAGGTAAAAGAGATCCTTTATAATCTGCTTTCGAATGCCGTGAAATTCACTACCGAAGGCGGTAAAATCGGGATGAAAGCGAAGAAAGTGGATTCCATGATCGAAATTACCGTTTGGGATACGGGAGCAGGAATCGCTCGCGAAAACATGGAAAAGATCTTTGAGGGGTTTTTTCGCGTCGACACCCCCTATTCCCGGGTTACCGAGGGAACCGGGCTCGGCTTGCCGCTCTCCCGGAAGATGGTCGAACTGCACGGCGGGACACTGTCTGTGGAATCCGAGGGGTTGAACAAGGGAACGGTTGTTCATTTCACTTTGCCGATTATTTCAAGAATGGCGGTATGAAATGAAAAAGAGAGCACTCGTTGTCGATGACAACGCCAACAACTTGATGCTGGAGAAAGACCTTCTGGAGGTCGCCGGGTTTGAGGTCTTTGAAGCCGATAACGCCACCCATGGAATTGCCATCGCCAGAAAAGAAAAGCCTGACATCATCATTATGGATGTGCGACTGCCGGATATGCGCGGTTCCGATGCCGCCAAAATATTGCGTTCCGACAGGAATACCAGCAAGATTCCCATTGTCTTCGTCACGGCCTCGGTGATGGCGGAAGGCAAAGAAGAAATAAAATCGATTGCCAACACCGGGTTTATCGGAAAACCCATTAACACGCGCACCTTTGTCGGTGAAATCAGCAAATTTATCGGATCATAACCCTTGGAATTGAGATCATTAGTGAAAGCGCCCGGCATAAAGAGCAAGGAAGTCATCCTGATTGTCGATGACCATGTCGAAAACATCGAGCTTCTCGAAGCCCATCTCTCCCCCCAGGGTTATGAGATGATCAGGGCAACCAGCGGCACGCAGGCCCTCGAGAAACTGGCCGGCAGCAAAATAGACCTGATTCTGCTGGACGTCATGATGCCGGACATGGATGGGTTTGAAGTCACCCGCCGCATCCGGCAGGATGAGCCCCATCGACTGCTTCCCATCATTCTGGTCACCGCCTTGCACGACCCGGAAGACCGGGTCAGGGGAATTGAAGCTGGATGCGATGATTTCATTTCAAAGCCAGTGGATAAAATGGAAATCAAGGCCCGGGTCAAGTCCCTGCTCAAGGTCAAGGCTTACAATGACTTGCTTGGGAACTACCGGCAGGAACTTGAGTCCGAGGTGGCCAGACGAACCGGCGAATTGAAGAGTGCCCTCGAGGGAATTAAAGCCGCATCGCTGGAGACCATCTTCCGGCTATCCATGGCCGCCGAGTACAAGGATCAGGACACCGGCGCCCATATCAGGCGCATGAGTCTCTATTCCGCTGCCATTGCCCGCCACATGAAGCTGGATGAAAACTTCATCGAAACCCTCCTCTATGCGGCCCCCATGCATGATTTGGGAAAAATCGGGATCCCCGACCTGATTCTGCTGAAGCCGACAAAACTCGACCCGCTGGAGTGCGAGATCATGAAGCAGCATACGGTCATTGGCGCCGATATCCTCAAGGGTTCTGACGCCGATTTCATCAAGCTGGGGGAAATTATAGCCTTATCCCATCACGAGAAGTGGGATGGGAGCGGTTATCCGAGCGGCCTCAAGGGAACCGCGATACCCCTCGCCGGCCGCATCGCGGCAATTGCCGATGTATTCGATGCCCT
>JAABPW010000051.1 GCA_011391785.1 Verrucomicrobiota bacterium | reverse complement strand
ATGATCCCGCCGGGAAGGGTGACGACCTGCCCGCCGACCGTGAGCCGGGCCTTGCGGACATAGTCCACGATGCCGTTGGGGCCGGACACCTCGGACATCGACTTGATCCGCAGGGTATGGAGGGGCGTGCCGCCATAGAACGTGTAGGTATTCATGTATTCGATATCCGGCAGCGTCAGTGTGGCGGTGGTGCCATCGCTGGCGGTCACCGTGACCACGGCGTTGGGCGCGGTGCCGTTGTTGAAGATGATCGTCCTGAAATTCTCCCAGGTATTGGCCGCGGCCGAGTCGAAATCCACGTCCGCACTGATGGCCTGGTTGGTCTGGAAGTTCGTGAACGTCACATTCAGGCTGGACGACCGGGCTCCCTCGTCAACCATGTCGGGGCTGACCACGGAATAGCCGACGCCCGCCGGAACCGAGAAATAGTTGATCGAATCGAAGCTTTTGGCCGTGTCGCCGATCGTCATCTGGAACCGGCTGATCTTCAGGGTGCGGGAGAGGTTCCGCAGGGTAAACCGCGGAACGTTGCCGTCGCCGGTGATCTCCAACTGGAACCTCAGGTCGTTGGTGGAGGCCTCGCTGTTGACCGCGCACAGGGTCAGCAGGATCGCCGCCCATTTGATAAATTTCGCTTTTAGTGAAGCCATGGTGCTCTCCCTTCAACTCGATTCCGCATCCGTTACCGGGCGTTTAACGTGTCAATCAAACTGATCCGGTTTAATTCAAAGCGCCCCTCGACCTTCAACCCGGTCGTCTGCTGGGGCCCGAGAGGCTTGTGCAAGCCGGCGATTTCCTCGCGATAGGTTCCCGTGATCTGGTCGACGCCGAAGCGCGCGCGCTCGAGCGCATTGGTCGGACTGCCGTCGAAGTCGAGGCGGATCTTCCGGGTGATGTCGAATCCGGTGACGTGATCCGGATGGCGGCGGTGCCGGAACGGGTTGGTGGGATGGTTGGCGGGCAGGACCAGCGTGGCCGTCAGGGCAGGCGCCCCCAGGGCAACGCCGTTGGTCTGGTGGATATCCCACGTCAGGCGCGCATCGCCCAGGCCGACCCCGAACGTTCCGAGCAGGGGCAGTTCCGTGCGGACGGCGCGGGCGGCGGCGGAATAGGTGGCTTGGAGCGCATTGATGGCGGCGGCGCGGGCCGCCCCCTGCAGCGAGGCCAGGGTGTAGAGGCTGCTGTTGGCCCGCTCGGAAACCGCGCCGGCGGCCGCGGCCTGGGCGGCCACGGCGGCACACCCGCGGAACTCGTCCGAGGCGATAAACGCGTTGTAGTCGCCCGTGGGGGTCGAGGGCGGGAGGGCGTAACGGGGCACTCCGGACGCCAGCGCGGCACGCCCCGCCGCCTCCGCCGCCGCCTGCACCGAGCTGGCCGTAGCGCCGCTGTTGGTGCCGGCCGCATGGGCCGCGGCAATGATGGAGGTGAGCACGGTGTTGATGGCATTGCTACCCCGGGTGTCGGCATAGGTGGCGACCTTGATCTGGAGCGCATCCTCCTTGGCATCGTTGACCACGGGATCCAGTTCCACCGCCGCGCGGATATTCGCCAGGGTGGCGCCGCTGTTGGTGGCAACGGTCGAGGCGGTCGCCGCGGCCGAGGTGATCATCGCGCCGAACGAGGTCCCCGCGATGAACCGCTGGGTGTTGTCCGCCGTGTCGGCATATGACGAGACGATGTTCTGCGCCAGGAGGGTGCGCTGCGGCAGCGAGGCGGTGGTCGCCAGGGCCCGGAGCAGGTCATTGATCACGTCCAGCCCGCGCGTATCGGCATAAAAGGAGGTGTTCTGGAGATTGGTCGCCGCTGCCCGGGCCGCGGCAAGGACATTGGTGGGATCGGCATCGGCCGCCGCCAGGTTGACAATAGTGGAATTCAGGTGGGTGGCGAGGAACGCCGCGAAGGCGGAGGACACGTTGGCATTGGTCACAACCGGTGAGGCCGCCGCCAGGGCCGCCGTTGCCGCCGTGGTCTGCGCGCTGTTGCGGCCGCTGACAGTGGTGAAGTTCTGGGCACTGGAATTCACTGAGGCCGCGGCTGCCAGGGCCGCCGCTTCCATCGCGGCATTCACCGCCGCCGAGGCCCGGCTGTCGCCGAAGTCAAACACCGCCGTGGCGATGCGCTTGGCCGGTTGGGAGGGAAACTCGCCATACAACCGCTCGTCGGTGACCAGCGCGATGTCATGATCCGACTTGACCAGGGCGCTGCTATCGGCGGAATGGCGCAGGACCGCCACATCCTTGAGCAGGCTCGCCTGGCCCGCGCCATTGACATGCAGGATCAGCCTGAGCTGGGCAGTATCGCTGGTGGGGGTCGCCACATCCGGATCAGGCGCTATCGCCACATTGGCGGCATCCAGGGGAACGGAGACCTCGCCCACCCGGCTCAGCGTCACCTGCCCCACCCAGAGCCCCCGGTTGGAGGCGGCCTGGCCCTGGACAAGGTCCACCGGCAGGGCCAACGCGAAAACAAAAAGTCCCATCCTGACAAGTTGGTTGTTGGCTTGCATTATTGTGCCCCTCCATCCGCCCTGACGGCGATCACCGGAATCCAGGCTTCTGTACCCATATCGGTGGAAACTTTCAGCAGGGACTGATGGACCGGCTGGGTCATGTTTTCCACCTGGGCTTCCAGGGGGATTTGCATCGAGGCGCCGGCTTCCAGGGGCGGAAGGTCCTGGCTCCAATCCCCGGCAGGCTTCGCAACACCCATGCTCTGGATGGCCGATGCCGTGCCATTGACCGTCTGCACCACAATCAGGAGCGGAACGGCGTTGGAGCCCGAGGCCATATGCGTCAGCGTCGGGGTTACCGGATGCGCGGTCTCGTTGCGCAGGATCAGGGAATCCCGCCCGGAACTCAGGACGAGCCCCTGCGACAGGGTTGTCACGGCACGCAGCGGCCCCTGGTAAGTTGTTGCGCCGGAACAATATATCCAGAAAGCCTCACCGGAACGCAGGGTCTCGGCCGTGGGATCGGTAACCTGACGCCACGTCCCGTTCACCATCCGGTAGATCCGGTTGTGGCGGAGGGCCGGCGAGCCGGCGAAAAACTGGTCAAAGGTCGGCGGCGCCGAACGCGATACGGTGAATCCCACGAAATTATAGGCATCCGGCGTCCACGTCACCCGGGCCGCCGTCACCGCACCCGTCACGCTCAGGACGCAGGCATTCGTGGCGTGGATCAGGTAGCCGCGCTGGCCATAAACCGCATGGAGGTTCTTGAGGAAGGCATCAGGCCGGGACCCGGCATACCAGGTTCCCCATCCCGCCGCCCGGAACAGGTTGGCGGCGGGGTTTGATACAAACTGGGGCCCGGCGCCGGGATCAAAGAACGAGGCCACGATGTCGACAGGCTGACCCGCCATGATCGCATCCGGCGAGGAAACCGCCGGTTCAACCTCCAGGAAAATCGCGTTCCACCCGGCGTTCAGGGAAATCACCTGAGTCCCGGTGGTGCCGGCTTCCACGCCGCCAACCGCCAGGAACAGGACGAAAATCAGGCCAAACCCGAGAAACCGTGCTCCCGACCCGGCCAGCCCCTCTTTTTTCCGCCGGAACCCATCCGCCGGGACCCATCCACTACCCGCTTCTTTTGACGTCATGGGAGTCACGCCTTCCTTACAATCAATTGTTTTCAAAGACACCTGCAATACATTCGAAAGCCGTATGCAGTTCGGCCGAGTTCAGGACTTACTCCAGCACCTGACCGCTTGCAAGAAAAAATAATGATATTCGTTGAAAAATTACAGTTTCTACGGATAAGAACACCGCGCAAAATGTGTTTATTTATCCTTTGAATACGGGTTATTCCTGCACAAGACCAATTTTTGGGAGCGGTGGATGGCGGGCCCAGGAGAGGAAAGAAAAATGTTACAAAAGTAAAACGGGGTCTAATTCAGCCTGATAATCTGAGGAATGCGCAGGGAGGGAGGGAGATTCCGGGCGTCGGCCGGCAGGTTCTGGATTTTTCTGACAACATCCATCCCCTTCACCACCTTGCCGAATACGGCGAATTCCTGCCCGTCCGGATTACCCTTGCCGCCGCAATCGAGCTCCGGCATGTCGCCGATACAGATGAAAAAGGAGTCCGTGGTGCCGCTGCCGGATGTCCCGCGCGGCATCGACAGCGAGCCGTCCAGGTGGCGCAATCCGGTGTCCCGGGTGTTTTCCAGCGCGACCGGCGACGGGAACTCGTGTTTCCGGGCCCGGTTGGCCACCACCTGCACCGTTCCGGGTGGCGCGTTGGACGCGGTGACCGTGCGGCTCAACGTACCATCCGTATACAGGAGCTTGTCCACGTAACTCATGAAGTTTGTCACGGTCAGCGGCGCCTGCTGGCGGAAAAGCTCCACCTCGATGTCGCCCATGGTGGTCAGGATCTGGATTACCGGCTTCTCCGGCACCGGCTCGACACGCCACTTGAAACGCGGGGCCTTCGCCGCATCATAGCCGCCGAGATGCGTCAGACCGGCCGCATCACGCAGGCGCGGCTTGCGGTAACGCCAGATGCCGTCACCCAGGATTTCCTTGCACAATTTTGCCAGCGCCGGATCGTAGGCCTTCAACCCCTCCCGGGTATGGACGTGATTGTTCTGGGCGTCGTTCGTCCGGCCATGGTCATACCAGTTCTTCACCCCCTCGGCCCAGTACTCGTCCTGGTTCTTGGCGGCATAGGTCCCTTTCCATAACCCGTTGCTGAGAGCGGCCTTATAGGTCGCCACCAAACGGTCGTGGAAGGTGGGATCGATCACCCGCAGGGCCTGCTGCTCGATCACATGGCCGAACTCATGGATGATGACGCACTCGCTCCGGAAGCCGTCCCCGGGGTAATCAAGCAGGTTTTCCTCGGCACAGCAGACCAGCGTGCCGTGCGTGATCCCGCGCGAGCGGTTGTTCCAGAAAACACGCGGCGTCAGGTGACGCTCCTCAGGCAGGTCGGTGGTGAATTCGTTCCACGCCATCACGGCCAGCCTGACATGATTGCTGGCCAGCACGCGGAGGATGTCCTCCCGGCCTTCCATCATGTGTCCCACAACCCACGCCGTCTCGCGCACGGCCGCATCGGACACATTCGTGGAGGCGACGACCGGAAAGCCGCACAGGGAAACATACTTCTGGTAGAAGGGATCCAGCCCGAACTCACGCCTGACGCTGTTGGGGATCGGGGCAACTGGAATGACCTGCCCGTCCAGCTTCACCAGCCCCGGCGGAGACTCCTGCTTAACATCCGGCCCGCGCGTGACACAGGAAGCGCCAGCCAGCACCAGCACGATCAATGGAAATGCACAGCGAAAACCCCTCATGATCCCCCCTTTTTCTTGGACAAATATTAAACCATATTGGGACAAGGGGGACAACAAGGAAGGAGTCAGTAGTCAGAAGACAGAATTTTTTCGGACATGATAGAGATAAAGCAGAGTCAGGAGTTAGGGATCAATTCTGACTTCTGTCTTCTGACTACTGACTACTGTCTTCTACGGCACAATCACCTGGATGTATTGGCCACCATATTCGATGAAGTTGCCGAGTTGCGCCATTTCGGCGGCTGTTCGCTGAGGGCCCATAACCCCGATGCCGCAGGTCATGCCCCAGTTGTAATCGTAGTCCCAGTAACCCCCGATCGGGGTGGGCTTCGACCAGTCCATGCCCTTGAGATACGGGGCCAGTTCCGGGGGTATAATCTTTTCATTCACATCAGCCGGGTACTTCTTGGTCTCGGTAATACATTGGTTGATCGCGCCATCGATGATCCGCAGGTCGTTCATGAACGCGGAGTTCTGCGACTTGATCCTGGCTTTCTGGAAACTGGGTATCGCCAGAGCGGCCAGGAGCCCGATAATGGCAACCACGATCATGATCTCCACAAGCGTAAAACCCGCGGAGCGAGGAATCGAAATCAAACGCGTTGCTTTCATCTTCTGACGTCCCTTTCCTGATGACTTTCCCGCCCACCATGGCATCATCACGTCCCCCCTTCCTGCCGCCGCTAAATTTAATCGCATTTCCCCTGCTGCACAAGGTTCAAATAAAAAAAGCGATCTGGCAACATGGCGTCAAGCTATCTTCCCTTTTTGTTCCCCCCTCAGGGGGACTCCACACCGACCTTGTAGAAGAACAACTGGTTGGTTTCGATGTTGTGGTGAAATTCGTTAACAGGAGGTGTAGCCGGGATGTTATTTGGTGAAGACTAAAAAACCATCCATTAAATTGGATCACTACTGTCCGGTTTAAATTTGTTTAACATGCATTTCACCCATATAGAATCGAATCAAAAGCGACATCACAAGCGTTTTCGATTTCATTTTTCGTCAAAAATTCAGATGTTTTCTCCCTTGACACATATTCGGGAGATTCCTCATGAACCAAGGACGAACAGTTTTTGCCCAACTTGCCGACCAGTTGCCAAGGCACGAGTTCAATCGTTGCGTCGAACGGTATCGCGGCAATCATCGCATTCGCAGCATGAGTTGCTGGGATCAATATCTGATCATGATGTTTGCCCAAATTACGGGAATGGAAAGCCTTCGGGAAATTGCATTGGGCCTTCAGGTGCAATCCGAGAAACTTTATCATTCG
>JAABPW010000050.1 GCA_011391785.1 Verrucomicrobiota bacterium | reverse complement strand
AACTTTCAGGATCATCAAGGTGGAGCCTCCCGAGCCCGGTATCACGGTGCAGTATGAGCCGGTGACGTCCGGTGGATATCGGATTATCCTTGGCAATATCATGCCGTTCGAGGAACTCCACGGAAAGGATCTGCTGATCCTTACCGACCATGCCGAGACCGCGAGGATTACCGTTCGCTTCAGGGTGACGGGCGAAAAATAAAGGCTTCCCCGCAACGGGAACGACCGCATGCTTTCAGATGTCCGCATCAGGGAAACCCTGATGGCAGAATCAGGGTTTCCCCCTATTGCGCGAGTGGGCGTCTTATATTATTGTTCCGCCTCTTTTGGATTGGAAGAAGGCGATTGGTTTCCCTCCGGCATGGATTCCTCAAGCGTATTCCCCGAACTTATTAGGAAATATTATGAACGTTTTGATTGCGAAAGTACGGAAAAGCGGGCGTGTTACGCTGGAGCTTCTCTTGATTATTGTTCCGCTCTCCCTGGGAGCCCTGGCTTATGTGATGGCGCAGGATGGCGGCACGCAACCGGCGCAACAGGCCGGCAAATCCATTTCCAGCGCCACTCTGCAGTTCGGGGATCCGCTCAAGCTGACGCCCAGCGGGGATTACCTGGTGGGAGTGGATCAGCCGGCCTGGCTCCTGGCGGTATTCAATGACGCGGGGCAATGGCAGACGAATCCGCCGACAAGCTGGTACGTTCCTCCGGAGCAAAGCAATGACACCGGTCATCTCTCCATCGTTCTCGACAGGAGCTACTTGTCGCGCCATGGCTCGGCAGGACTGCGCCTGAAGTATTTCGACACGCCCGGCGCCTCGCTCTACCTGGATCTGGTTGATGCCGGTGCGGCCGTGGTGGCGCCCGATTTCGCGGGGAACCTCATTCAGGGAAGTTCCGTGGTGGTGGTTACCAATATCGCCCTTCCGCTTGCGGCCCATCCCGATGCGGTGACCGTCGATCTGCGGCGCGGCACGGGTGAAATCGCTGTCTACGAGGCGCAAATTGTTGCCGACAGGTCCGGGAAGACCGATTTTCAAGGGCCGAACTGGCCGGTCAGCGCGACGTTCAGCAATGAAGCCGGCAGCGTCCAGGTCCCGGATCCGCAACTGCCCTATTCGCAGTGGCAGCACCGGATGAAGCTGGAGTTCCGTGCGGCCCCCGTGGATCCCCTCGCCGAGGTCCCGGTACTGGTGGCGCTGAATGCCGGGCGCATCGACTATTCGCAAGTCAAGGCTGGCGGGGCGGATATCCGTTTCTATGATGCCTCAGCCCGGCAGCTTGACCACGAGGTGGAGACCTGGAACACGAACGGCAACTCCTTCATCTGGGTCAAGGTGCCATCGGTCGCCACGACTGCCGCCAGCAACGTCTTCTGGATGTGCTGGGGGAATGCTGCGGCGGAAGCGGTTGCCAATCCTGCGGGAGTGTGGCGCGAGAATTTCCTTGGCGTCTGGCACATGAACGACGACGACACGACGATCAGCGAGTCCGTGGGCGGGTTTACTGGTGCGGGCGAGGCGGTCATAAGCGCGCCGGGCCGCATCGGCGGGGCGCAGGATTTCAGGGGGATCGGTTACATCACGGTGCCGCCGGAGACGTTCCTCAGGCTCAAGGACCAGGTGACGGTCGCGTTCTGGCAGTATGGGGCGGCTGAACTGCCAATACACAGTTTCAGTTTCGAGGGGCGATCCGACATCGGCCGGGAGCTTTGCGCGAATGTCCCGTGGGTCGATGGGACTGTCTACTGGGACGCCTTTGGCAATGCCGACGGGATCTACAAGCCAGCGGTGGCGGCCAACTACAAGGGCCAGTGGAACTACTGGGTGTTCACCAAGAACCGCACGACGGGCTCCATGAAGATTTTCCTGAATGGCGAGCTCTGGCAGAGCGGAACAGGCAAGGTGGCGGCGTATTCGCCCATGACCATCTTCCGGATCGGGGCCTCCGCGAGCCTGAAGCTGGCCCGTAATTCAACCCGCGGCCTGATGGATGAGTTCTCGGTGTCGGACGTCGAACGCCCGGCGGCGTGGAACAAGCTCCAGTACATGAGCATGAGCGATACGCTCCTCAAGTACGGCTCGCAGGAGCCGCTGATTCCTGCCGTTGGCACCAATTCCATCACCCAGTCGGTCTTCTCGCAGGGGACTCAGACGCTGACCGATGTGCCCGCGGGCCTGGCGTTGGCCGTGGTCCAGGAACTGGCCGGGTCGGACACGTCGCGGCGGTTCGGCTCCTGGACGGCGACAAACGGCATGATTGCGGCAACCCGCGTGTTCAATGCGCGGCTGGAGTATCCCGTGCAGGTGGCGGAAGCCGGCTTCTACCGGCTCGGATTGCTGGTGACCAATACCAGCACGAGGCCGGCAACAACGGCCACCTACACCCTGCAATTGCTGGTGGATGGCGTTCCCGTGGGCTGGATCAAGGCCCCGGTGGCGAAGAATTCGATGGTTTGGAGCACGGTGACATTGCCCTGGCTGGTGGCTGGCAGCCACACGATCCGCCTCGCCTGGCGCGATGGCGAGGATGCAACCCGGCTGCTGGGTGTCAAACGGGTGCGTCTTGAGAGCGTGACGGGGCCGGACGCCAACGGGAACGGCCTGCAGGACTGGGCTGAACCCCTGCTCAAGGGCCGCGACACGGAGGGTGACGGGGTGGGCGATCTCGAGGAGATTTCCCGGCACACGGACCCGCTCCGGGATGAAATGATGCAGGGGGTGACCCTGGCTGCCGAGAAGAACGGGATCGAGACCTCCTTCCGGGGCGTGGATTCCTATTACCCCATCTGGTGGACGGAAGCGGGGACATCGCTGGTGGTGACTCAGGCGAACGGCTATCCGTTCGGGCATATTCTCGCCTGTTATGACCTGCCGGTAGCCAAGGCCGGTTCGTACCGGCTGGGCGTGCAGCTCAGGAACTTTGCCGGCGACCAGCCGCTGAATTACCAGTTCGCCGTGGAGGTCACGGTCAACGGGAACCCCTATGGCGCGATGGTGGTGCCGGCGGATGTGGACCTGAGCGGAAACGGCTATGTGAATATTCCCTGGCTCAATGCCGGGGTGACCCGGATCGGGCTCAAGTGGCTCAACAGTTACGATTTCTCCACGCGGATCGTGCTTGAGAAGGTGCGGCTCTACCGGTTCGAGGCAGGAGAAGGAACCAATGCCCTCGCCGACTGGGCGCAGGCGTACCTCAATGCCCACCCGGAAATGGATACGGATCAGGACGGGATTAGCGACCGGGACGAGGTCCTGTTTCATCACACGAGCCCGGTCCTGGCGGATACCGACGGGGATGGGCTTTCCGACAGCGAGGAATTAAGGCTCGGTACCGATCCGCTGAAAGCTGATACGGACCAGGACGGAATTTCCGACGGGACCGAGGTCGGTAACCTGCACACGGATCCGCTGGTCTCGCAGTTCGATGGACATGCCGAGACCGTGCTGGCGGTGGATGGAGCGGCCACCAACGGGTGTCAGGGCTCCTGGTCGGTGGAAGGCTCGGAGATTGTCTGCAATACCCGCCGCGGTTATGTGGAGTATCAGATTGAGCTGCCGGTTGCGGATATTTTCCGGCTGAAGGCCGAAGGCACGCATAATGTCATTACCCGACAGTGCAGTCCGGTTGCCCCGATCGGATCCAGCGACTTGATCATCTCGATTGACGGGCGCAAGCTCGGCAAAAGAACGTTGAACGCGCCTGAGGGAATCTATGGCACCGTCGAGGTGTTCACGCCCTGGATTGCGGCGGGGCGGCACACGGTGCGCATCGAGTGGGAAAACGTGCGGTCCCGCGTGAAGCTGAAGATCCGGAAGCTCTACGTCGACCGGCTGGGTGGTCCTGATGTCAACCAGAACGGAGTTACGGACTGGGTGGAGGAATCGATTGCGGCCGTCAGTACGCTGGAAGGCCTTGCTGGTACGAACCATGGCGCGGTATGCGGCACGAGCGTGGTCTCGCCCGTCTGCCTGGAAGGCTCGGCCCGGTACAGTGACCTCATGTCCGTTATTGCCAATAACGAGACGAATAACGCAAGGCACGGGGTTGGCGATCGCTGGTACGCCGATGTCGACCTTTCATCGAACCACGCGACGCGGGTTGCGGTGGCTTATCAAAGCGGGGCATTTGTGCGGAAAGCCCGGATCGAGTGGACGGCCCTCGATTTGTTGAAGGCCGGCGATCTGGTTATTCGTCAGGGCGATTCCCTGATGCTTACCGCGGTTGCTCCCGAAAACCTGGCGGACAAGGGAAAGGGCGAGGGTAAGGGGAAGGGTGGCAGTGGCAGCGAAGGCCTGGTGTTTGGCCGGCATGCGGCGCAAGGGCCGGAACGGCACAAAAATGCCGTTACGATTGATATCGCGGGGATCGCAACCTATTCAACCCGGCCCGACAAGCCGGTAATTCACACCTTTACCAACGCAGGGGCTTATGTGGTGACAGGGACCTGCGGGGAAAACCTTTCGGGCTGTATTACCGTGACCGTGGTGCAGGCCTCGTTCCCGGCCGGGGTACCCGCGTTCTCGCTCGGGGCAACCCGTTTCCTGGAGTGCCCTGGCGTGCCGAGCAATGTCGTGGTTGAATCCGACAGCACGGTGTCTCTCTACAAGGCGGATCACGGGTTCAATATCAAGATGAACAATATTTACGATGAGCATTACTTGGTGGCTCGTGTTGGCACCACGGGTGCGTCCACCGGCGCAGTCAATGGCGCGGGGGCTAAGGCTGGCCCGGTGCTTGCGTCCACCAAACTCAACGGGTTCTGGGTTCAAGGTGCCGTGGATGCCTACATCTGGGTTGTTGAGAACCATGCCGATTACCAGGTCTGGCAGAACCGCTTGACGGCCAGGAACCTGCCAGCGGACGTGGATATCCGCCTTACCGTCTTTGTTGGCGGAGTCATGTTTGATGACATGACCACCGAGCGCTGGATCCATGCCAGCGACCTGGACGCCCTTGGGAGCTACGATTTCAGGCTGATCCATCCGAGATCGGTGCCGGGAGGTGTTTGCCATACAATTTCGATGTACCAGAAAGGCGTGTATCTCGGGGAGGCGTACTACTCCTCGGCAATGCCTGTGCAATAAAGAGATGGTGATGTGGTTTGCGTGGATTTGAATCCTTAGTGAAAGTTGCGGGATAGGAACAGTCAATGAATTGTCACGGAAAAAGCAGGCGGTGGTCAGAATTGTTTCCCGGGGTGCTGGCGGCATTAGTTTGCGCAGTACTGCTCATGGCGCGAGCGGCGTTGGCGATCTGCAATACGCCTGAAGCTGTGGAGTATGAGCTGGAAATAACGGATCAGACCATTGAGGTAGGGAATGTCAAGGTTAGCGCACCGGTATATGTTGGCGTTGGGCAGGATGTGAAAATCAGTGCAAAAGCCGGCTGCGATACTCTCGCCGTCCCGACGCCTCCCTATCAATACACATTCAAGTTCACGGCCTCCGCTGATGCGGAATTCACGGGAAATGCGACCGACACATTGGATTACGGCTTGACCAACAGTGCGATAATTCATTGGTCAACCCCCGGGGACAAAGTTGTAACCCAGGTTGTTTTCAATGTTGCGCATGACCAGATCAATCCTAAGCCGAGTGATTGCGCGGCAACTAACTTCTATAATGTAACCGTGCTGAGCATTGACCTGGATGGGGACATGAACCTGGATGGGAGTGTAGACGGTGCAGACCCGGACGATGATGAGGAATTTACGCCCCCTGGTCTAGTTGTGCCGCTTAACGATAACGATGATAACAGTAATGATACAGTTGATCATGAGGAGCTGGGGCCACTGTCCGAAGAAGATCCTTCTCTCGCGAAGATTACGGTCACGGGCTTGCCGGATTCGTTGAGCCAGGGGAAGGTGGTGATGGAAGCCATCAATTTATCAGGAAACGGTCGGGTTAAGGTGTGGAGTGACAAGCTGAAGGGCTATTGCCTGCTGGATTCGGGCGCCCCTGGATCTGCGGAATGGATTTTAGGGTCAACGGTGACGCCGACAATGGCGTCGGTGCCACCACCCCCCGCAACCCCGCATGAGCTGTGGGTTGAAGGCAAAAATGAAAGTTCGGAAGCTGGGAGTGTGCAACTTCGGGTTCGATATGAGTATCCGGCAGGGACGGTGATTTGTGCGGACACGGTTACTGTAACTGTCGTTAAAATGGATATTCGTGGCGACTTTAATCATGATGGCAATATTGATGACCTTGACCTAAATGATGCTTCAGAGCAAACGGCGCCAGGATTGATTGTTTCCGTGGGTGGAAACAAGGTGCGGATAAAGCTGTCTGGATTACCGGCGGATCTGAACGAAGGGGAGGTTAGGCTCACGGCGGTTGCCGGTAGTGGAACTGGACAAATCAAGGTGTGGAATGCGCCGGTAGATGGGGAATTAGTGCTGGATTCGGCTGCAGCGGCACCAGGAGAAACGATGATTTGGACTATTGGATCTGAATCTACTCCGACGATGAGCGCGATCCCTGTGAATCTATGGATTGAGGGATCGGGAGCCAGCGGGGCCATCGGTGATGTAGAGCTGACGTTGAGCTATAAACGATCAGCCTCAGCGGTTAGCAATTA
>JAABPW010000049.1 GCA_011391785.1 Verrucomicrobiota bacterium | reverse complement strand
ACACCATCCCGTTGACCCGGTTTGAATTCTGTGCCGGCTGCGCCCACCTCCCGTATTGTACCGGGAACTGTCCGGGCCTGGCCTATACCCTGACGGGCCAGATTGATCACCCCAGCCCGGATGCTTGTTTGCGAAAATTCCTCACAGAAGAGGGAACCCTCCTATGAACACCCTGAATGACACGGACAAGAAACAAGAAACCACAAGCATGCGCACCATCAATACGTTGTATTTCTATCTGACCGAAGGATGCAACCTGGCTTGCCGCCATTGCTGGATGGGGCCCCGGTATGACGCAACCGGCAAAAATTATCCCACCCTGCCGGTTGAGTTGTTCGAAACCGCAATCCGCGAAGCCAAGCCCCTGGGATTGAGTGGCGTGAAACTTACCGGCGGCGAGCCCTTGCTGCACCCCCAGTTCATCCGTTTTCTCGAAATTGTCCGTCGTGAAAAAATAAAACTGACGATCGAGTCCAACGGGTTGCTCTGTTCGCCTGAAATCGCCGCCGAGATTGCAAAATGCCCGGAACGATTCGTGTCGCTGAGTATCGATGGAACGGATGCGGCCACCCATGAGTGGGTGCGCGGGGTGCCGGGCTCCTTCGAGGCGACCCGACAGGCGGTACGCAATCTGGTGGCCACCGGGACCCGACCGCAGGTGATTTTCTCGCTCATGCGGATCAATGCGACTCAGGTGGACGCCATAGTCCACATGGTCGAGGAACTGGGCGCCGCCTCTATTAAGTTCAATATTGTGCAGCCCACGGCGCGTGGCGAGACGTTACACGAAAACCAGGAGACCCTCTCCATCGCCGAACTCATTGAGCTGGGTCGGCATGTGGAACAGGATCTGGCACCCAAAACCAAGCTGAAGGTCTACTTTCATTACCCGCATGCATTTAAGGCGCTCCATCGCATCTCCAGCGGAGACGGTTGCAGCTCATGCGGGATCTTCGGCATTCTAGGCGTCATCGCCAGCGGCCACTATGCCCTGTGCGGAATCGGGGAGCAGGTCCCTGAATTAGTCTTCGGTAAGGTCGGACAGGACAGTTTAGAAAAGATATGGCATGAAAACGCGATTTTGACCGCGATACGGGACGGCTTGCCCAAACGGCTGGAAGGGATTTGCGGGCGATGCCTGATGAAGGCGCGCTGTCTGGGGTCATGTATCGCCCAGAACTATTACAGCAAGAACAGCCTCTGGGCTCCCTACTGGTTCTGCGAACAGGCAGAAGCCGCCGGGCTTTTCCCCGCTTCGCGTCTGGTCTCCAGCGCCGCGCCGACTCAACCGCTCACTACCGGCCATGCCCTCGCAGAATCATAACGCGAATTTAGCGGGGGACCTGTTTTTCGCTGCTTATTTCGGCCCCAGCATGAATCCCACTCTGCGCGAGCCGGAGCTCATGGAGATCCGGCCCTATGGCAACAGGCCCTTTCGCATTGGCGACGTGACGTTTTTCCTGCCTCCTGAAACCGATCAACCGATCGTCCACCGTATTGTCAGCCTGACCCCCGAAGGCATCGTTACACTGGGGGACAACAATAATTGCAATGATCCATTTTTCTTGCGGCCTGAACATATTAAAGGGCAGGTGGTCGCCGCATGGCGCGGACAGAAGCGCCGGAAAATCGCAGGCGGACTCATGGGCCGGGCAACGAGCCGCTGGCTCCGCTGTCGAAGGATCCTTGATCATGGCGCATCTCCCCTGCTGCATCCCCTCTACCAGAGCTTGTCGCACTGGGGGGGAATCGCCTGGTTACTACCAGCATCCTGTCGACCGCGAGTCATCGCCTTCCATTTCCAGGGTCGCGATCAGTTTCAGCTTTTGCTGGGGCGGCGCGTTATTGGCCGGTATGATGAAAAGAAGCAGCAATGGCAAATCCAGCGCCCCTTTCACCTTATTGTGGATGGCAAAGCGCTTCCGCGACGTCAGGACCGGGACCGGTTAAACCGGCAAATATTCGCCGACCGTCAGCGAAAAATATCCCCCCTGCTGGCCCGAGGCACCGGATATGGGCTTACCCTGGCCGATGGAACCCAATGGAGCATTATAGCCGGAGACGAGGAGGCACAAACCGTTGTTTCGCAGCTGGGTGGTGTGATGCAGCTGACCGAGGCACCTCATGCGGCAGTCCCTTCAGTTCAAGACAGACTCTGCAAAATGATCGTCGAGGTTGAAGCGCAGTCCTCCGTGGCGGAATGTTATGTTCCTCCGGTACAGGAAAATGGCAGCTCCGTTCATTGTATTGTAAGTCCCAATGCGAAATTGGACAGCCCTCCGGCAAATATGATGAGATTATCTCTCGTCATTGCCCGTGAAGCGCAGTCCCGCGGCGGCGCCCTCATCCACGGGGCGCTCGCGGAGCGGGACGGAGCGGGAGTGATCCTGACCGCACCCGGTGGAACCGGAAAGACCACCGCCAGCAACCGCTTCCCCCCCCCGTGGCGATCCCTGTGTGACGACACCACGCTGGTGGTGAAAGATGAGAAAGGCAACTACTGGGCGCACCCCTGGCCCACCTGGAGCCGTTTTCTGGACGGAGGACCGGGCGGCACGTGGGACATTCAGCGCGCGATACCGCTTAAAGGTATTTTTTTACTGTCTCAGGCAACCGAAGACCGGGCGGAACGGGTGGGGCCGGGTCACGCGGTAAGCCTGTTGGTTGAAGCTGTAAGACAAGCCTCCATGTTCATGCCGCTGGGTTTATTCAAAGAAGAAATCCGAGCCCTCAATCTGGAGCGCTTCAATAACCTTTGTGCCTTGGCACGGATGATTCCCGCTCATGTGCTTCACATCAGCCTGACCGGAAATTTCTGGGAAGAGATTGATAAAGCCATGAAGGAGCAGGACCTCTTATGCAAGAGCAGGCGAAGTCCATTAAACTGAAAATCCAGCGGACCCTCCAGCTCAGAAGGGCCTTGTATTTCGTCTGGAAAAGCGCGAAAGGCTGGACCCTGCTCAACGGCGCGCTCCTTGTGATCCAGGGCCTGCTGCCATTACTCCCCCTCTACCTCACGAAACTCATAGTCGATGCCGTGACCGCAGGCGTAAAGGCTCCTGACAAGGCGGAGGCAATTCGGCAGGTCCTGCTGCTTATCGCCCTGATGGGAGCAACCCTCCTGCTCACCTCCTTGATCCGCTCCATTGCAGCGCTCGTCAGCGAGTGGCAGTCTTACCTTGTCACCGATCACATGAACGACGTGCTGCTCGATAAATCCGTTGAAGCGGATCTGGAATATTACGAGAGCGCACGATACTTCGACACGCTCCATCGGGCCCAGCGCGAAGCCCCCTTCCGCCCCATCAGCATCGTCAATGGCCTAACGCAAATCGGACAGAACGCCATCACGCTGATCGCCATCTCCGCCTTGCTGATGGTGTTTCACTGGCTCATTGCGGTGATCCTTGTTATTGCCGTTCTTTGCGGCACGGCGGTTCGATTAATTTACACAGGCAAACTGTTTCGCTGGCAGCGCGAGCAGACCGCGCGGGAACGTCAGGCCGGATACCTCAATTGGATGCTCACCGACATCAGCCATGCCAAGGAAATCCGATTATTCGACCTTGGTCCCCTGTTTATCCGTCGGTTCAAGGATATTCGCCGGACGCTTCGCAAGGGAAAACTGAACATCACCTACAAGCGGTCCGTCGCTGATTTCGCAGCGCAAACGGTTGCCACTTTGGCCATCTACGGGTCATATGCCTATGTTGCCTATCAGACGGTCCAAGGCCGGATCACGCTGGGTGATCTGGTTATGTATTTCCAGGCTTTCCAGCGCGTTCAGGGCTACCTTCAAGGCATGTTGAGTAGCCTGGCCGGCCTCTATGAAGATAACCTGTTCCTCTCCAATCTCTATGAGTTCCTGGATCTCAAGCGAACCGTGCCCGAACCAGCTCATCCCCGCCCTTTGCCGCAGCCGATGAAGCAGGGCATCTCGCTGAACCATGTCAGTTTCCAATATCCCGGGGGGACACGAAAGGCCATTGAAGACGTGTCCCTCACCATCCGGCCCGGAGAAGTCGTGGCGCTGGTGGGCGAAAATGGATCGGGTAAAACGACTTTAATGAAACTACTGTGTCGCTTGTACGATCCAACCGGGGGAACCATTTCCCTCGACGGAGTGGATTTGCGCCAGTTCGACACCAAAGCGCTACGCCATGAAATCTCCATCATCTTCCAGGATTATGTTCACTATCAGTTGTCGGCCCGCGAAAATATCTGGCTAGGCAACACAAGCCTTCCGCCCGATCATGAGCGCATCATCGCTGCAGCCAACCGTTCAGGGGCTGACGCCGTCATTAACGCCCTGCCTCATGGCTATGACACCATTCTGGGAAAACGTTTTGAGGACGGGGAGGAATTGAGCATCGGCGAATGGCAGAAGGTTGCCCTGGCCCGCGCCTTCATGCGCGAGGCGCAGCTCATCGTGCTGGACGAACCGACAAGCTCCATGGATGCCAAGGCGGAATACGAGGTCTTTCAGAGTTTCCGGCAGTTGGTGGCCGGACGGACTGCCATCCTGATCAGTCACCGCTTTTCCACCGTCCGGATGGCCGACCGCATCTTCGTGATGAAGCACGGCGCCATCATCGAGGGAGGCACCCACGATGAGCTGGTGCGCGCAGGCGGAACCTATGCGCGTTTGTTTGAAATGCAGGCGCAACATTATCGCTGAGCAACAGGGCGGGCCGGAGGGCTGAATGGATCATAATTACATCGATGACTTGCTGCTGAAATGCCTGCGTGCAGATCCGGTCAGAGCAGAAGGAGCCGGGATCCCGCCGATTTCCGAGGCTGACTGGAATGCCCTTCTGGAGCAAGCGGCACGGCATGGGATCACCCCCCTGTTCTACCATGGCCTCAGGACACACTGCCCGGGGGTTTCCATACCGCCCGCCGTTACCGCGGCCCTGCGTCAGGCCTATCTCGAAAATGCCGCCAGGAATGTTCGGCTCTACCAGATTCTTTCCGGAGTCCTTCAGGCGCTGCACCGCCACACCATCCCAGTCATCGTCCTCAAGGGGGCGCACCTGGCGGAGCTGGTCTATGGCGCTCCCGCCCTGCGATTCATGGGGGATCTGGACCTGCTGGTCAAGACCGGGGACCTAATGAAGGTTGACGCGCTCCTGATCGAAATGGGCTGCACGCCAACCATCCACAACAGGATCGTGGCCAGTGACAACAATGAATTCGTCTATATCATGCCAAGGCGGGATGTCTGCCTTGAGGTCCATTGGAGCATCCTGTCGCCCCTGCTCCCGTTTGCCATCGACACGGAGGGACAATGGGAACGGGCAAGACCTGCCCGTATTGCCGGAGTGGATGCCGCCGTTTTCTGCCCGGAGGATTTGTTGCTGCATCTCTGCCTGCATGCGGGATGCACGCATGGTTTCGAGCCCGGGCTTAAACTCTTTTGTGATATCCGTGAAATTCTGCGTCATTACGGGGAGGGCCTGGATTGGGGGGTCGTGCAACACCGGGCCCGGGCATGGGGTGCGGAAAAATGCGTTTACCTCACACTGAGACTAAGCAGGGAGTTGCTGGGGGTGGCCTTGCCGGAGGAGTTCATGGAGTCCCTCAAGCCTTCTGACTTCAACGAGGGGTTTTTGGCGTTGGCCAGGGACCAGATCTTTTCGCGGAAGGATCGGGCCGGGCAACCCTTGTCCATGTGGCCGGCAGTCGCCAGTTTCTGGGGGTCCGCCCGACTACGGGACAAGGTGGTCCTCTTCCTGAAGGGATTTTTTATTTCACGGGAAGCCATGGCCCGGTTGTATCCCCCCCCCGCCGACTCGATCCGGATCTACTTCTACTATTTCGTCCGCCTGAAAGATCTTCTCCGGGTCTATGGCCGCGATATCTGGCGGTGGTTAAGGCGGGACGAGGAGATGAAAGCCTTCGCCCGGGACGGAAAAAATCTCACCACCCTGAAAGACTGGCTCACGACGTCCTGATCCGCCGAAAGGCATCCGTCCTGCCAGGCTTTTCTTCCGGTAGGGTTACACCCTATATCACCGGGGCACTCCATCGATGAGAATGCATATGGTGTTAAGAGTAAAAAGAGGTCTGACAAGAAAGTGAGATAATCATGAAAATCGACATACTGAAGGTTTTAGGGGTTGCGGCGGTTGTTGGCTGTGTGGCGCTTGTTGGCTGCGGGAAGCAATCCGAGACAAATCCGGTAAAGGCACCTGGAGTCGGGGAGCGGACCGGAGCCGCTTTGGACAGGGCGGCGGAAAAGACTGCAGAAAAAGCAAGCTCGGCCGCTGAAAAGGCAGTCGACAAAACCGGCGAGGCCCTCGAAAAAACCGGGGAAGCCATGGAGAAAGCCGGCGAGAATCTGCAGAAGTAGAGTTTGTCTAAATTTGCTAGTGTCGTGTCTCATAAACGACTGGTGTTAATCTTTCATACACAAAAGCTTTACCACCCGCTTCGCTGGAGTAACGGAGGATGAGGGAAAGGGAAACGCGAAGAGAATGTTGCGGGAATTGAAGGCGGCGAGTACACCGCCTTAAATTCCCGCAACCCCGTTCCTTGAGGGCAATCCGAGACTGGATCTCGCGTTCCATCTTCCTCCAGGGTGGTGTTGCG
>JAABPW010000048.1 GCA_011391785.1 Verrucomicrobiota bacterium | reverse complement strand
ATCTGGCGATTGGCCTGGGCACAGTTCGCCGCCGCCCGCATCGCTCCATAGTACGCCTCACCCACGGGCGAATACGCCGGCACGGAGGCCAGTTCCCGGTCAGGGACCCTGATCCCATGCTTCGGCGCATCCATGATCATGGCACGGGAGAATTCCGTGGCCACCTGGTGCCCCAGCCCGCGCGACCCGCAATGGATACTGATCACCACCCCGTCCCGGACCAGCCCGTAAACCCCCGCGATGGCCTCGTCAAAAATCTCCGCCACCGCCTGGACCTCCAGATAATGGTTGCCTGATCCCAGTGTCCCCATCTCCTCCGTCTGGCGGCTCCGCGCATGCTCCGACACCTGGTCCGGCTCGGCATCCCGGCAGCATCCGCCATTTTCGGCATACACCAGGTCATCGGCAACACCATAGCCGCGCGAAACAGCCCAGCGCGCCCCCTCCCTCAACATGGCCAGCATCTCGCGCTTGTCGAGACTCAGCCGGCTCGTGCTGCCCACCCCGGCGGGAATATGGTAGAAAAGGGCATCGGCCAGTTTTTCGCGCATCGCCTCGATTTCATCGCGACGAAACGGGGTCAACAGGGTTCGCACCCCGCAGGAAATATCAAACCCGACGCCCCCTGCGGAAATCACCCCGCCCCGGCCGGGATCAAACGCCGCCACCCCGCCTATCGGGAATCCATAGCCCCAATGCGCGTCCGGCATGGCGAAGGCCGCCTCCACAATCCCCGGCAGCGCGGCCACATTGGAGACCTGCTCGCGGACCTTGTCATCCATCTCCTCGATCAGGTCATCCGAGGCATACAAAATCCCGGGCACTTCCATCCGCCCGGTCCTGGGAATCTCCCACTCCCACTCAGACCGCCTGATAAGTTTTGCCTTTTCCATGGCGACCCTCTGCACCTGAACTCAGACATCGACCACGCACTGAACGGTCCAGTTCCCCTGCCCGTCCTCGTCGACGCGCAGGTCATGGTAACTGATTCCCTTCACCTCGACCGAAGGCTCATGACGCACCTGATCCAGCTTCTCGCCCCGCAGGGTCGCCTCCAGCCGGTTCCCGGAAATCGTGACCTCGAACCGCGAGAAGAGCATCCGCAACACCGACATCTCCTTGACGATGATGCTCAGCCAGTCCGCCAGCAACATTTCCCGGTCCGGCGCCTCACAGCTGACCCGGACCGCCTCCTCCGGCCGCACCCGGTCCGGCGGGGTGATCACCGCCGTCAGGGCGACCGCGACCTGCTCAAAGGCCGCCGCCATCGTCCGGCCATGCCCGCGGATCCCGATATCGGCCTGATGATCAAAATGTTCCCAGCGTGCTGTCATGGCTACATCCCCATCTGGTGAATATTACCACGCCCAATTGACACGCCAAGCCGATTCTGAAATACTCCGTTTCCACTTATCATTCAATGGATGACACTTATGCAACTTAACGACGAACAGAAAGTGCTTGTAGGCCAATGGGTTAAGGAAGGTTGCGGACTCTCGGAAGTCCAGCGGCGGCTGACTGACCAGTGCCAGATAAGCCTTACCTACATGGATGTGCGGTTCCTCCTGATCGAGCTGGGACTCGATCTGCTGGAAAAGAAGAGAAGCGCCCCCGCGCCGAAGGATCTGGCCACCCCGGCCGACGCACCTCCTCTTCCTGATGATGACGGGCTATCTGACGAGCCTGCGCCCGCTCCCGGCGGGGTCACCGTCGACGTGGATCGCATCATGCGCCCCGGCGCCCTTGTCAGCGGAACGGTGGTTTTCTCCGATGGCATCAAGGCCACCTGGGCACTCGACCAGCAGGGACGTCTCGCACTGGGGGGAACCGACAAAACCTACCGCCCGGCGGCCCAGGATATCCAGGAATTCCAAATGACCCTGGCACGCGAACTTCAGAAGCGGGGATACGCCTAAGCGGGACCAGCCCGTTCACATTCGACCAAGGAGAGTTTCATGTCTTTTGAAAGCGGCAGCATCACGTTCCGGATGTATTACCTTTCCCGGAAATTACCGACAGACCATGTGGAACAGTTCGCCCGCCGGGCCGCCCCACCGATCACGACGCTCGGCGACACCCCCCTCCGGGGCTGGGTGACCGGCCGTCATCTGCTGGACACCAACATCACCCGCGACACGGCCTTCTATGCCGGCTACCTGCGCCTCGCCATGCTGAAGGCCGAGCGGAAAATCCCCGCCTCCCTCCTCAAGGCCGAATGCCGCATGGAGGAACTGGTCCGCATGCAGGCCGATAACCGCGCGGAACTCGACCGCAAAACCCGCACCGAGATCCGCAAGGAAATCGAGGCGCGGCTGCTCCCCACCATGCCGCCCCTGCTCAAGGGTATGGCAATGGTTCACCAACCCGACAGCGATGTCATTTTCTCCGAGGCCACCTCCGATGTGCAGATGGAAGCCCTTGAGGCGTCCTTCCGCGAGGCGCTCGGATTCGGGGTGATCCCCGTTTCCCCCCAGTACGCCGCCGCCCGCCGCCTGAAATACGATATCCGGGACTACACCCCCACCAGCTTCTCGCCCGACTGCGATGACGAGTCCGTCGGGAACAGCCCCGGCCAGGACTTCCTGACCTGGCTGTGGTTCTATTCCGAGGCGCGCGGCGGCATGATGAAACTGCCCTCCGGCGGCGATTTCGCCATCATGATCGAAGGGCCCCTCACCTTCGTCATGGAGGGCCAGGGCGCCCACGAAATCGTCCTGCGGCGCGGCTCGCCCGCCATCAGCACCGAGGCGAAAATCGCCCTCATAAGCGGCAAGAAACTCCGCAAGGCCAAACTGCTGCTGGCTCGCGGCCAAGACACCTGGACGGTATCCCTGGACGCCGAGTCCTTCACGTTCCGCGGCCTGAAGCTGCCGGACGGCGAAAAGCTCGAGCCCATCAGCCGGTTCCAGGAACGCATGACCTCGATGACCACGTTTACCACCGCGTTCCTGGAAATCTTTGACCGGTTCATGAAGGAACGGACCGATGAAAAGGTTTGGAAAAAAACCAGCGCTGATATACACAGGTGGGTAAGCGAACGGACGGCAAAGAAATAGGCGCCATGAAACTATCGATCGTCATCCCGGTTTACAACGAAGCCACCACGATCCTGGAAATCCTGAAGCTGGTCTCCTCCATCGAGGTCGGACTGGACAAGGAACTGGTCCTGGTGGATGACTGCTCCACGGATGGCACGCGGGATGTCCTGCGCAAGGTGGCCACCGACCATCCGGACTGGCGCGTGTTGTTTCACGACGTCAACCGGGGCAAGGGCGCGGCCCTGCGCACCGGCTTCGCCGCCGCCACGGGCGACTTCGTCCTGATCCAGGACGCCGACCTTGAATACGACCCGCGCGAATACCCGCTCCTCCTTCGCCCGCTCCTCGAAAACCGCGCCGACGTGGTGTTCGGGTCCCGCTTCCTGGGTGGCGGCCCGCACCGGGTGTGCTTCTTCTGGCACGCGCTCGGCAACAAGTTCCTGACCACGTTCTCCAACATGACGACCAACCTGAACCTCACCGACATGGAGGTCTGCTACAAGGTCTTCCGCCGGGAAGTCCTCCAGAAGATATCCCTGAAGGAGGATCGGTTCGGGTTCGAGGTCGAAATCACCGCCAAGGTGGCCCGCGCCAAGTGCCGCATCTACGAAGTCCCCATTTCCTACTACGGCCGCTCCTATGAGGAGGGCAAGAAGATCACGTGGAAGGACGGGTTTCAGGCCCTCTGGTGCATCATCAAATACCGGCTGGTGGACTGATCACGGGAAATAGACCGGCCCGGAAATCACCGGCATCTTCAACTCCCCGCGCCGGATGCGATCCAGGGTCGCGGCATGGACTTCCGTCTTCATGAACAGGGCCGCCAAGTCCGTCTGCACAACCAGCTGCCAGCCCGGCATCGACACCATCTCCCGGTAGACCGGCAGCTGGCGGTGTATCAGGACAATATCGGCAGGGTAGTTTTGCAGGGCGGCTTCCCACCCGCTTCCGGCATACAGGAAATTGAAATAATCATTCACCGTGGCGATGTCGTAGGCATCGGTGAAACGCCCGTCCAGGAACACCCGGCAACGGGGATACAGGTGTGCAATGCCATACTCCGCCCAATCGAAAAACAGCAGGGCATTCCCCTTGATGGCGTTGTTCTCCAGGAACGCCATGATTTCCACGGGATAGCGGGCGCGCGAAATTTCGATCTGGAGCGGATTCACCTTGTTGAAGGTGACCGTATAGAACGCCGAGAGCGCGATGAACAGGGCCAGCCCCACCGCCAGCACCCGCGGGGAAACCCGTTCCGCCAGTTGCGTGAGACGCTCCCCGGCCAGACTGTCCACATGACGCGCCGCCGCAAATCCCGCCACCAGGGCAAACAGGGGGATGTTCCGGCGCATCAGCAACGCGGCCACAAAGGCGATGAGTACGACGGCCACCCACACCGGATCACGCCGCTCCCGGGTGAATACCAGCCCGGCGATAACCAATACCGACAACACCACGAAATCCGCATGCTCGACCAGATCCACACGGGGATCAAACGGCGCCCATTCGGTGAGATAGGGCCGGAAGGTCGCCGCCGACCCCGCCACGAACTTCCAGAGGTCGAACCCGTAGGGATTGACCAGGGACACCGCCAGGAAGAGGCCCAGGGCACCTGCCAGAATGGCCAGTTGGCGTCCCGGCAACGCCTCGTCATGGTGGACAACCTTCTTCAGCCCCTCGCCAACCAGGGACACCGTCATCAGGACGAGCCCGATGAAGAACGCCCCGTGCAGGTTGACCCAGACCAGCCCGAGGAACGGAACCGCCACCAGGAATCCCCATCCGAACTTCCCGCGCCGGAGCAACACCATGAACCCGGCCACCAGGGCAAAGGAGAACAGGTGCGGGCGCATGTTGAACCCGAAACCCATCACCGATACGACCAGGAACAGCCAGAGAAACCGGACAATCCCCGACCGGCAATCGTGCCGGATCACCGAATTCATGAGGCCGACCATGAGCAGCCCCAGCAGCACCTTCAGGCACAGCAACCCGGCATTCCCGGAAAAGGCGTGGAGGCGGTTGAACACATATTCGGCCAGCCACTCGTGGTTGATCCAGGAATGGTCCCGAGCCGTGAAGGAAAAGGTGTTCACCCGGTGGAAATCCGGAGACCACGCGGGGGCGCTGACAAAGTGGACGTTTCCCCAGAGATCCACATCGGCCTGGTTGGAGGAGAATATCTGGATACAGAAGGCCGCCACGGCAATCGCCGCCAGGCGAGTCAGCATGATCCTCGTTTCCATGACAGCGTGCCGTTCTTCCGGCGAAAACCGGATTACATCCCGGGGATGTACTTCTGCTTCGGATCCATGTCGGTGATGAAATCAGCCAGCAGCTTCGCGGTGTTCTCGAGGTCCGTCAGCGAGATCACTTCAACCGCCGTGTGCATATAGCGGTTGGGAATGCTCACGAGGGCTGCCGCCACACCGGAGCGGTTGACCTGCATGGCATTGGCATCCGTTCCCGTCGCACCCGGTTCGGCCGTCATCTGGAAAGGTGTCTTGTGCTTCTTGGCGGAGGCCTCCATCAGGCGGGCCAGGACGGGATTGATGTTCGGGCCGCGGTGCAGGGCCGGTCCCTTGCCCAGCTTGCATTCTCCGCTGCGCTTGGGATCACCGCCCGGGTAATCAGAGCCAAACCCGACATCCACCGCGATGCCCACATGCGGGTCGATGCCATAGGCGCTGGTACGGGCGCCCCGGAGCCCGATTTCCTCCTGGACACTCGTCACCCCGTAGACCGCCACCTTGAGCTTCCGCCCCTTGAGCAGGCGCAGGGTTTCCACCACCACGAAGGCGCCGGCGCGGTCATCGAAGCCGCGACCCGCCACCAGATTGTTCAGCATGGGTTCAAGCCCGACATCGATCGTCACGTAGTCGCCCACCGAGACATGCTTTTCAGCCTCCTTGCGGTTCTTGGCACCAATGTCGATCCACATCTCATGCAACTTGATCGCCTTGCCCCGCTCCTCGGGTTCCAGATGATGGATCGGCTTGCGCCCGATCACCCCGAGCACCGCCTTTTTGGAGGTATGGATCCTGACCCGCTGCCCGCTGATCGTCGCGGGATCCACGCCGCCCACGGCGCCAAAGGAGAGATAACCGCGGTCATCGATATGGACAATCATCAGCCCGATCTCGTCACAATGCCCCGACAGCATGACCCGGAACTTGGCGTCGGGATTCATGATCCCGATCACATTGCCATGCACATCGGCGCGGACTTCATCGCAAACCGTGTTCATGCGCTTCTTGAGAATGGCCTGGATCCCCCATTCAAACCCCGAGGGGCTGGCGGTTCCAATCAGTTGCTTCAGAAAGTCGAGTGATTCCTTTTGCATATCGGGTCTTCCTTTCAAAGGTGAAGGCCTACAAGGTACCATGTGGGCCAAAATCGTCAATCCTGCAAGAACTCAGGGCGTCCCCGCGGGCGCATCTCCGGGTTTTGGTGCTTGGCCACATAGGCTCAAGGTGGACGCCGACCTCCGGGCGGCGTTAGGTGCATAGGATGACCATGGATTGACCAAACCGCGCCCGGAGGTCGCGGTCCACCTTGAAAACGAATAGTCGAAAACCCAGAGAAAGGTGGCGGGGCACCTCAGCCCAGGGGATCCGCCAGCCCGATCTCCCTG
>JAABPW010000047.1 GCA_011391785.1 Verrucomicrobiota bacterium | reverse complement strand
GATCATCCTATGCTACAACGCCGCCCGGAGGTCGGCGTCCACCTAAGATATCTAATTGCAGGCATTCAGGGTTCTTGGCATCATGGCGCCGTTTTCCATGACGAAACCGGGGTGCAAAGGGAGGGAAACCATGCCGAAGATCACACGCCTTGAATGGATCCTGCTGATCATTACCACCACAGTCCTGTCCGTCACCATCACCCTCGTCGTTGGCCGGCGCCAGCAGGTACCGCAGGATGCGGACTACGGTTCCCCCGGAGGCGAACTCCAGGCCATGGCCCAGCGGGGGGCACAGGACGCGACGGAACAGGACACGGATCTTCCCCCGTCGGATGAAGACCGGGAATTCTTCGAACGGGTACGCGACGTTCCCCGCCCCGGCATGGCGCAACACGCCCAGGCCGCCACGAACGCCATCGCAGGTGAAACCGTCGGCGGAACCAATGCCACGGCCGGAGTGGTCCCTCCACCCCGCACCTCGGGGACAAATGAGATCATGGAAGCCCTGGCCAGGATCGCCGCCATGCCCTGGAGCGCGGAGTCCGAGCAGTTGCTTCAAACCACAATCGCCAAGTGGGCGGCGACCGATCCCTCGGCGGCCCTGGAATATGCGCTGGGAATCGAGAGCAGGCGGGTGCGCGCCGCCCTGGTCGGCAGCGTCCTGACTTCCTGGGCAAAGACCGATTTCAATGGCGCCTATAGTTGGCTGATGGCCACCCGCACCTCGGATCCGGACACATTTCGGCTGGGCTTGAAGCCCGTGTTTTCCGCGGCGGCGGCAAAGGGCTTGCCCGAGGCCATGCGCATGGCGATGGAGCTCGGGACGGGGCCTGATCGTATAACGGCATTCGGAGCGGTCCTGGGATATGCCAGCCGGTCGGGCACCATGCCATCGATGATTGCCTACCTGGATACCCTGCCGACCGTGGGCGAACGCAGGAGCTATGCCTCCCTGCTGGCCCAGAACTGGGCGCTGTATTCCCCGGAAGAGGCGGCTGGCTGGGCCCAGTCGCTGACGGACCCGCAACTGAAGAAAGCGGCGCTGTCGACGGCCATCAGCATGTGGGCGGGCGATAACCCGACCGCGGCGGCAGCCTGGGCCATGACGCTTCCGGACACGGAGTTGAGAAGCCAGCAACTGGCCCAGATTACCCAATCCTGGGCAAAGTATGATCCGGTCAAGGCCGCCGACTGGCTGCTCAGTATGAAGCCGCCCTCCCCGACCCTCGACCCCTCCGTTCAGTCCCTCGTCGGCACGATCATGAAATCGAGCCCCGAGATCGCCGTGATGTGGGCGGGAACCATCTCCGACCCCAGGATCCGCACTAGCACGATCATGAACGTGGCGAGGCAATGGATGAAAAACGACCCCCGGAAGGCGGAAGCCTATATCGCGACCGCTCCCCTGACTCCCGCTCAACGCAACGCGTTGATGCGCGTGCGCAAGTAAGCGGATTGCTACCGGTTCCGATTGCGGTAAGACAGGGGCGTGAGTTCTTTTTCACACCGGAACACGCGGGAAAGATTCTTGGCGTCCGGATAGCCAAGCCGGGTGGCGATTTCCGTGACCGGGAGGTCGGTCTCGATCAGCATCTTTGCCGCATAATTCATCTGGACGCGCCGGATCTCCCCGTGAATCGACCGGCCGAGAATATCGTGGAATTTCTGGTACAAGGCACGGCGGGAGACGGGAACCGCCCGCACCACGTCCTCCACCCCGAGGTTGTGGCCGGCATTGTCCCGGATATAGCGGATGGCCATGGCGAAATTCCGGTCTTCCGTGGCCACCAGGTCGGTTGACTGCCGCGTGACCACGTGCAGGGGCTCGGCGATCACATTCCGGACCGCCCTTTTCGGGTTGCGGATCATGGTGGCCAGCATTTCGGCGGCTTCATATCCCGCCTGTTCCGTGTTGAGGACCACACTGGACAGCGGCGGATAACTGAAGTTGCAGACAAGCTCGTCATTGCCAACGCCGATGATGGCGACATCCTCGGGAATCCCCAGGCCGGCCAGCCTGCAGGCCTCCACGCAATCGTAACTGCAATCGTCGGTGCAGACCATCAGCCCCAGGGGCTTCGGCAGAGTGGCCAGCCAACCGGCCAACCGGGACTGCCTTATGGCCTGGGACCGATGCGGGGCATCGATGTAGGCACTCGCACAGAACCCGGCTTTTTTAAGCCTGGCCGAAAAGCTGGCCTGGCGGGCGGATGACCAATACCTGTCCGTAATGCCATAGAAGGCGAAATTCCGGTGCCCGCGGTCCAGGAAATGTTCAGCCGCCATGATGCCGATGGCCGCATCGTTTGTCAGCACGTTCGGGTAATCGGCAAATTGAGACCGATACGGGGAAATGACCGTCGGGATCCCCAATGACAACAGGTTGGCCGCTCCCTCTTTTTCACGCCAGATGATCCCGTCTGCATGCCAGGCCTTTAGATCCGCCAGATTGGCATGACTTCCTCCCGACACCACGGGCATGATTCTGAAGAACTGCCAGGGCCCATGCAGCAGGGAATATTTCAGGATGCCGCGAATGAGCCCCTGCTCGTAGGCACGGGATGAATCCATGAACAGGGCGATTCGCGGGGTCCTCCTCAAGCTTGCTTTCATGGGGAAAGACTACACTATCGCGCGCCTGTAAAGGAAACTGAAAATGCACAAATTGAGGAAATGTATGCACAAAGCGAGGTTGTCGCCGGGATGCCGCTTCCCTAGTATGGCGAAAAAACAGGAGGCAGGGATATGACAGCAGACAAAAACGACAATGGGTGTTCGCGACGTGTTTTCCTGAAGTCGTCCGCGTTGGGCATGGCGGCGATGGCGTTTCCCACAATCATCCCGGCATCGGTGCGGGGCGCGGAAGCCCCAAGCAAGAAGATCAACATCCTCCAGATCGGCTGCGGCCGCATCGGGTTCGCCATGGACATGCCGGGACTCCTGAAGCAAAGCGATGTCCGGATTGTCGCCGTCTGCGACCTGGACTCCATCCGCCTGGACTATGCGAAACAGCACGTTGAGGACTACTACAAGAAGAGAAACATCGGCATAGAGGTGAAGACCTATGGCGACTACCGCGAGGCGCTGCAGCGCGGCGACATCGACGCCGTGGCCATCTCCACTCCCGACCACTGGCATTCCCAGCCGGTAATCGAGGCCGCCCTGGCCGGCAAGGATGTGTATGTCCAGAAACCCCTGTCCATGACCGTGACCGAGGGGCGCGCCGTGAGCGATGTTGTCCGCGCCAGGAACCGGGCTTTCCAGATCGGCAGCCAGCAGCGGTCGGGCGGCCAGTTCCGGACCGCGTGCGAAATGGTGCGCAGCGGCCGCATCGGCAAGATACATACCGTGAAGATCGGCCTGCCGACGGACCCCGCCGGCGGACGGACCAATGAAATGCCGGTCCCGAAAAACCTGAACTACGACATGTGGCTCGGCTCGACGCCCCTGGTGCCGTACAATGACGACCGGGTCCACTCCCAGAGCCCGAGCAGGAACCAGCGCATCAACGACCGGCCGGGCTGGCTGAGGATCGAATCCTACTGCCTGGGCATGATCACGGGCTGGGGCTCGCACCATGTGGACATCGCCCACTGGGGAATGGATACCGAAATGACCGGCCCGATCTCGATCGAGGCCAAGGCCAAGTTCCCGGACAAGGGACTGTGGAATGTCCACGGGCCCTATCACATCGAGGCGAAGTACGCGAACGGCGCCACGATGATCATCGACAACACCTTCGAGAACGGCATCCGCTTCGAGGGCTCGGATGGCTGGATCTTTGTCACACGCGGCGCCGAGGCGGTCACCGCCAGTGATCCTGCCAGGGGCAACACCAAATCCTTCACGGCCAGCAAGCCGGAGATCATCAAGACCCCGCTGGGCGAAAAGGACGTCAAGCTGCACGTCAGCGAGAACGGCGACCATCACCGCGACTGGATCAACAGCATCAAGACACGCAAGCCGGCCGTAACCTCGCCGGAACAGGCACACCGCTCCTGCTCCGCCTGTGAGATCTCCTGGATCGGCATGAAGCTGGGCCGGAAACTGGCGTGGGATCCTGAAAAGGAGAAATTCACCAATGATGACGAGGCCAATTCCATGCTGTCGCGCCCCCAGCGCGCCCCCTATGGCATTGATGCGGTCCTGAAGAAGGCGTGAAGACACCAGGGAGAACAACCATGAAACGACAGGTAATCGGAATACTCATGTTGATGGTGCTGGCCGTGCCGGTGCTGAGCCAGACGGCGGAGAAGAAAGTCCTCGTCTACACCAAGTTCGGCAAGGGATTTGTCCACAACTGCGTCCAGGCCTGCGCGGATGCGGTGGTGGAGATCGGAAAGACGAACGGCTTCGCCGTGGAGGTCTCGAACGACCCGGCCAAATTCACCGACGAAAACCTCAGCCAATACAGCGTGCTGGTGTTTGACAACACCAACAACGAGCTTTTCGACACGGAAGCCCAGAAGAAGGCGCTCCAGAAGTACATCAGGAGCGGAGGCGGGCTGGTGGGCATCCATTCGGCCTCGGGAGGGATGCGGAAATGGGACTGGTATGCCAAACTTATCGGCGCCAAGTTCCTGATACATCCCCCAGTTCAACCGCTAACCATCACCGTGGTGGACCGCGACCACCCCTCGACGGCCTTCCTCCCGGAAACCTGGCAGTGGCTGAAGGATGAGTGCTATTTCCACAAGGATTTCAGCAAGGACCTGCGGATTCTCCTGAGCGTCAACGTATCCACCCTGAAACCCCAGCCGAATACCAACTTCGAAGCCCTTGCCAAGGGCAAGAGCGTGCCGATCACCTGGTGCCATGAATTCGACGGCGGCCGGATCTGGTACACGGCGCTGGGCCATGCACCGGAACACTTTTCCGACCCCACTTTCAGGAAGCACATCCTCGGCGGGATCCAGTGGGCCATGAAAAAAACGGGAGATGTGAAATGACAGAGACCCAATGGAAGCAACTGCTGGCCGTCGTCAACGGCGAAGCCGTCAAACCCCTGCCCTCCGGGTTTATCATCGACAGCCCCTGGCTGCCGGGCTGGGCCGGCATTTCGATCTTGGATTATTTCTCGTCGGAAACCAAATGGCTTGAGGCCAACCTGAAGGCTATCCGGCACTTTCCCGACACCACCTTCCTGCCGGGCTTCTGGTCGGAATATGGGATGTGCACCGAACCTTCTGCTTTCGGCGCCAAATGCACCTTTCACGAGAACGAGCTTCCGTATGCCGACAAGACCATCGAAACCCCGGAACAAATGGCGGGACTGCGGAAGCCCGATGTAAAGACCGACGGGCTGCTTCCCTTCACCCTCCGGCGCCTGCAGCATGCGCGCCCTGCCATCGAGAAGGAGGGACACGCCATCAAGTTTGCCGTGGCACGAGGCCCGTTGAACATCGCCTCCTTCCTGATGGGTACAACGGAATTCATGATCGCCCTCAAGGAGTCACCCCGGGAAAGCCACGCGATGCTGAACACCATCACGGACTTCCTCTGCGACTGGATCCGGCTCCAGAAGGAAGCCATCCCGACCATTGACGGGGTGTTCCTGCTGGACGACCTTGCCGGCTTCCTGGGCGAGGAGGATTTCCTGGAATTCGCCGCCCCCTACCTGAAGCGGTCATTCAACGCCATCCCGGCGAGCGTCCGGTTCTTCCACAACGACGCGGGCGGACTGGTCTGCGCGCCGCATCTGGAGGACATCGGCGTCAATCTCTTCAACTTCAGCTTCCAGCACGGCATGAAGGAGATGTTGGAAAAAACCGGGATCAAAGTCGCCCTGCTCGGCAACCTGCCGCCCCGCGACATCCTGGCATCAGGCACTCCCGCCGACGTGCGCAAGGGTGTCGGGGAAATGGTCGAAGGACTTGCAGACCACCGGCGGATCATGGCCTCCTGCGGGGGTGGCGTCTCCCAGAACACGCCGACCGAAAACATCGAGGCATTTGTGGACGCGGTGCGCAACCTCCGGATTTAGACATCCTGCGTGAATACGGCTCGGCAAGCCTCGCCCTCCAGAAGACATCATCCGGGAAATCGCGATGAAGATTGAATGGCGAGGCTTGCCGAGCCGTTATTCCACTCTTCTGGAGGGCGAGGCTTGCCGAGCCGTCTGGCTTGTAGCTACACCAGTCGATGACAGATCAACACCGCCACCGGGACCGTGACCAGGCTGAGCAGGGTTGTCAGGAAAATGGAACTGGCGCTGAGCTGGCTGTCGCCGTCAAACCGTTCCGCGAACATCGTGCAACTGATGGCAACGGGCATGGCCACGATGATCACCGCCGTGATGATCTCATACTCCACCAGGTTTGCACCCACCAGCAACAACAGGCCCTTCAGCAGCGCAATGGTGAGTATCGGCGCCACCAGGAGCCGGGCCACCGTGACCCCGGCCAGGGTCCGCCATTGAAATTGGCTGGACTTGACCATCGCCCCCAACTGGGCACCCGTCGCCAGCAGGGACAGGGGGATCGTCAGGTCCCCCACCATCTTCAACGAACCAATCAGCCCATCGCCAAGCAACCAGAGGCCGGAATTCACGCCGGAATGCCCGAGTCGCGCCGCCCCGGGCCACAGCAAGGCCACGGCGGCACCCCCGAGGGTCGCCCAGATTCCGGCATTACCCAGCAGCGTCCGCCAGACAGGCGTCCCCTTCCCGCCTCCTTGCAAAATCCGGATCCCGAATGACCAGAGGACAATCTGCGCCCCGAAGTTGTAGA
>JAABPW010000046.1 GCA_011391785.1 Verrucomicrobiota bacterium | reverse complement strand
GACATCTTCTCTTCTACGGAATCATAAAGTTCAGCGGGGATGTAGTCGACCAATCCATAGTCGAACAACCCATCCAGATAGGTTTTCTCAGTCAGGGGTCCGCCCACCCCGATACCGCAGTCGAGGAGATACCGGTCCACGCGCTCGGTTCGCTCCATCACACCCAAGGGAGCGGCTTCGGGATACTCCAGGTAGCGATCCCCGGTTCCTTCGGCGGAGGCATCCATGGTGCGGACGGAGAGGTCGTAATCCGACACGCGACCGTATCGTTCATGAAGTTTCAGGTTCCAATCTTCCTGCCGGCCCAGAGCAAGGCGTATCTCCTCAGACCAGTCGTCCACATCCTTGTCGGTGAATTTGTCAAACCGGCGGAGGCGCCCCCAGAACATGCCCTCCATGCGGATATATTCCCGGGCACGGGAGATACTCATGCCGGGGCTCAGGTCCCAGAAGGAGTCCTCCTGCTCCTGCCCGATGGGTAACAGGCGGGGATTGGTATCATAGCTGTACGCCACCTCTAAAAACGGATGAATCACCACGGCTTCGACTGGCTGAACACCTTCACCGGGCTTGCCGTCCGCATTGCCTGTCAGAATAACTAATCCTAGGCAGACTGCTATGGGGAGCATGATCTTTTTCAAATTTCTCCTCATAGTCTCAAAATATCCACTGGTGGACGCCGACCTCCGGGCGGCGTCAGGCGCCTGGAATGGACATACATTAACTGACCGTGCCCGGAGGTCCCGGTCCACCTTGGGGTATGTAGTGGCCCTTCCAGGAACGTGGATCGTGAAACTCATAGAACCGCCTCGGGCACATATACGACATCGCCCGGCATGAGGCGGATATCGTCCTTGGTTTTGCCGCTTTTTCCTATCTTATCAAGATCGACCTCAAATTGCTCCGTGTCACCCGCCCGGGTGCGCGTCACCCGGATCGCCTCGCTGCGCGCGCTGGAATTGAGTCCCCCGGCAAGCTGGATTGCCCGGCTGACGGTCAATTCACGCGTGGCGGGCATATTGACCTGCCCCGGCTTGTTCACGCGTCCCAGCACCGTGACATGTCCCCAGGGGGAGACGGCGGTCTCACCGGATTCCATGAGGCACTCCACAATCACCTGTGGGGCGACATAGACCTTGCTGTAGGCCGTCTTGAGCAGAATCTGGGCCTCCGAAATGGTCAAGTCCGCCACGCGAATCTCACCCACCAAGGGCAGAGTGATGGAGCCCGACTCCGATATCCGGCGATTCTTTTCGTCGATTTCCTTCTGTCCGGTGACCAGCACCTGAACATTAATCGTCAGCCCCGGTCGCAACTGGGCGCCGGAATGTGTTTCGGGCAGATCCGGTGCCAGGGGGGCGCCATCAGGCTTGCCGTTCGACATGCTGAGGCAACCGGCGCAGACCAGCCAGCACCCCATCATCACAATACTGAACCATCTCATTACTTCATGCCTTTCAAGGGCTTCCCGGGAAAAGGGTGAGCCTTCCAAAATAGTTTTAAATCCTACAAGAACCACGAAAAGTCAGCAATAGCGCAATTGTTGGTTGTGGGTCGTTAGTTGTTGGTCGTTAGTCGTGGATTGAAAATAGTCTTGAGAATTCGCCATGTCCGTTCCGTAATAAGGGTTCCGGACCATCTTCCACCACAACGCCGTCGCGTAGCACGATCACCCGCTGCGTCCAGGCCAGCATTTCGGGGCGGTGGCTCACCATCAGGACCGCACGGCCGGTGGCGGCGGTTTGCAGCATGCGAATGACCTCCCGCTGGGTGCTGGCATCGAGTGAACTGGTAGGCTCATCCATGATCAGCAACCCGGCATCCCGCAACATGGCGCGGGCCAGGGCGATGCGTTGCCACTGCCCCGCACTCGGCTCCGTGCCCTCATGCAACCATCGCCCCAGCGGGGTGGCGAGTCCCTGTGGCCAGATTTTCAGCACCTCATCCAGACCGGCCCGCTCAACGGTCGCCGCGATGCGCGGGTCTTCAGGTGACCCCTGCGGATCGCCAATCCAGACATTTTCCGCCACGGTCAGCTGGTAGCGGCCAAAGTCCTGAAACAGCACCCCGATATGCCGCCGCCACGCCGCCGGGTCCATGTTTCTCAGATCCACCCCGCCCACCAGGATTCGGCCGGCGGTGGGGTCATACAAGCGGCAAAGCAATTTTACGAGAGTCGTCTTGCCCGCTCCGTTGGCGCCAACGAGCGCGACATGTTCATTGGGCTTGATCTCGAAACTCAGGCCACGCAAGACCGGACGCGCCGTCCCGGGGTACGTGAACTCCACCTGCTCAAACACAATTCCCCGCCGCAGGGGAGCGGGCACTGCGCGCGGGGCCGCGGGCGCCACCACCCGGCCGGGCAAGGCCATCAGCTCATCAAACGCCTGGAGAAACAGGGCGGACTGGTGCAACTCCACTCCAGCGGCCACCAGGGTGACGAGTTGCCCCTGCCCCCGCTGCACGGCCTGCACGTACATCACCAAGGCGCCGAGGGTGAGCGCACCTGCCAGCAACTGGCCGGTCATCCACAGGAACAGCGCCGCCACAATCGCCAGCATCACGAACTGCATCGCCAGTTCACGCGAAAGCACAAAGCGGCGCCATACTAGCCGGGCTTCGCGCAGGCGTGCCCGCACCGCCTCGAAGCGGGTGCGGCAAAACCCGCCATGCCCCTGTAACCGCAGTTCCTTGGCATAATCCCCATCGGTCAGAAGATGGTGGAAATAGCCCGCCTCACGTTCCAGCGGAGCCAGATCACGCCGCCATTCATACAGGCGCTGGCCGTGCTGCAACCTGAAAAACAGGGCCGGCACGCCAGCCAGCGCCAGCACTCCCGCAACCAGCGGGTGCAGCGTCGAGAGCAAAACCAGCACGCCGGCCAGCCCGACCGCGCCCTGCAGCATCTGGAACACGCTGTCCAGCACGCTGATGGGCCGGGTCATGGCCTGGGCCTGCGCCAGGTGCAAGCGATCCTGGTCGCGGCTGTTCTCGAAAAACGCCAGATCCACGGACAGCAACTTGCGGTGCAGCCGGTCATGCACATGGTCGCTCACAGCCATGGCATGCTGCTCGCCAAACCAGGCGGCCAACGCCCGCAGACAGGCGTTCGCACCCATGGCGGTGGCGCCAACCACAAACCAGGCCGCCACCTCCTGCCCTGCGGAATTATGGAGCAGGGCATTCCAAGCCCCGCCACCGGAATCCCGCCCACCGGGTAGCGCCTGAACAACCGCGGCGGCCGCGTCCACCGCCCGCTTAAGGGCGTACAGGGTTACCAGCGGGACCAGCGCCTGCGTGGTGGCCAGGGCGCTCTGCGCCAAAGTCAGACGCGGGGAACTGCGCCACACAAGCTGCAAGGCACGCCCCAGTGTCACCGCTAGTTTCCGCGCCTTGATAATCATCAGCATCCCATAGAAATCTTAATCGTAATCCCTTGCCTTAGAGAAAACCACGATCAGCATTCCTGTGGAATGCTAAAAAACGATTCCATTACCTGATTCCCCTCTTCTGGAGGGCGAAGCTTGCTGAGCCGTCTTCAACTTGCGAGCATTACAAACGAACCTTTCGGACTGAAAGACAAGGAGTTCGATAGGCATGCGCTCTTCTTGACTGCGGCTCAGCAAGCTTCGCCCTCCAGAAGAATAAGGCATAAGGCGGATGTCATTTACGCTCCCACTGGGGCAAATCACCCCGGATCACCTCAACCACATCAGGAGTCGGACGGAAAGCCAGCACGGCGCACGGCACGGCACTCAGCAGCGACTCGACCGTCGCCAGACAGGGATCAAGCAGCGCGGGATCCTGCCAGGGAATGGTCGCCACATGAATCAACCGGCTGACGGCTTCCCTTGAAGTCAAGGGAGTGATCCGATCCGTTTCGCCATGCTCCAGGAAATACAGGCGCCGGAGCGGTGCCCACTCATTGCGGGCAAACCCCGCGGAACTGGGCCAGGGTGAACCGTAAACCCGGAACGACGAGGAGGACTCCCCGCCCGGCACAGGGGGCGGCCACTGCCTGAAAACCGGGCGTTCATCCGTCAGCACCTTGGCCCCGGCGCCCTCGAGCAACCTGGCGAGGGTGCTTTTCCCGGTTCCTGAAATCCCGACGCAGGCAATACCCTGCCCCTCCAGGTCGGCGGCTACTCCATGAAAAACCAGCCCGCCCCGCGCCCTCAGGGACAATACGAGCAGCGACAAGCCAAGGCCTGTGCTCCATGCATGCTCATAGGATCCGTAAAAGCCCTCGAATCGCCCAGGATTCCATGTGACCTCGGCCTGTTCAAATGAAAGTGGCCCGGCAATCCGCCAGAGCGATTCCCCGCCCTGGTCACGCCGGACCACATCGAAGATACCCTCAGTTACCGTGAAAGACCAAGGCTTGTCGGGAGCCGGAGGTCGAGAAGCCAATGCCTCATCCGGGCCAACGCACGACACGTCACAATTGAGATCGGCATCGGAAGCGTCGCCGAGGAATGGCAGGAAGGCTGGCGGGAAAGCCCCGTAATGGACCCCTCCCGAGAGCATGAAACGAACGCCAGCAATAGTCAGAGCCGATTTCAAAATTCGCGCGGAAGCAACACCTTACTCGATGATGCTATTGCCCAATGTTCCGGGCTTGGTCAATGTATTCGTTCCGCCGGCAGATGCCGGACTGACATAATTCCCACCCGAATCCAAGGGTTGCTCAGTGACTGCAGGGGCCTCGTACCCCCCCCCGGATGAATTTCCTAATGGTTGCAATGTGCTCATATATTTTTCCTCCCCTGTCTATTGTTAAGACTCTTCTGCCTGCTCAATCACCAGATTCAGCCGCAACATGTCGCTAAGAAACTTTTTTACATCCTGCCGTGCCGCTTCGGGGGGGATGTGGTACTGGCCGACCAATGCCCCGGCAAGGCTGTCCTCCGATCGCGGCGTTTCAATCAATTCCCAAAGCCTGCGCCCGGTGTCATTCAAGGTGAAGACGCTCTGTGTGCACCCGTGAACAGGAACCAGAAGTGTCGCCCCGGCGACGGTGCGGGAGAGGACATCGTCTTTTCGGAGATAGAGCGTGAGTCGTTGGTTGTTGGTCGCGGGTTGTTGGTCGTTTGGCGGAGAAGACATGAGTCGTTGGTTGTTGGTCGTTTGGCGGAGAAGAGAGGGTGGTTAATTGGGGTTGTGGATGCGGAAGAAGGCCTGGGTATCTGTGATGGAAAGAGGGGTTTCCACGGTGGTGACGGGACCTTGTGGCGTGATAAGGGTTCCGGGCGAGGTCCATTCGGTGGCATTGGTCCATCCCCAGGACGCAGCCTGCCAGTCATCGGTGGCGACCAGTGAGGCCTTATACTCAAGAGCGTATTGCCGGTTCGAGTCCGCCTCGAAGGCAATTGTATAGCGGCCGGAAACGGCACGGGGCAAAGCCTTGATCTGCAGTTCGCAGTTGGTCGGGCCGGTACTGGCCTGATACTCCTGCCAGGTCGCCCACCCATCACCATCCGGATCGGCCAGTTCGGCATTGGGCGCGGTCTGGTTATAGTTGAGGAGCCATGACACCGGCGTCTCTTTGGCGGAAACATCATGACGGAAGACCAGGGCGGGATCGCCAATGAGGCTGTAACACAACAACCGCTCGGGCGGAATCGTGCCCCCCATATCCGTCAAACCGCGTCGCCACACATCGCCCAGGCGTACCGCCCCCTGAACCGCCGAGTTCGAATAGATACTGACGGCCAATAGCTCCCCTTCATTACCCAGCATGTAGCCAGTAGCGCCGAGAGCGGCAACAAAACCGGTATTAGTTGCGAAAAGGCCATAGGGCATGATGCAAACCGTGGTGGTCAACGACTGCCAGCGATTGGGGCGGCAACCAATAACAACCCCGATCGGCGGCTTCTGCCAGTTGGCATTAGAGATGTTGGCATTCACAAGAAGCTGACTCGTGCCACCGCCAAGAATCTGTTCACTTGTATGTCCGAAGAAGTGAAACAATCCCGAACCCTCACTTAGCGCAGGAAAAAGGCTATTGATGCGCACGACTGCCCCGCTGCTCGAGGAGGTAATATAATGCTTAACAACCGTCCGCCCCGCCGTGAAAAGCGGATCAACCAACCGATCCGTCGCCACGCTGAATGGGTAATACTTGTCGCCACTATTATCCCAGTCGGCAGCGATGGACGCCTGCTGCTTCCAGGTCAGCGCACCCTCATACGCCATTGTTTTCTGCACCATCACGGCCAAATCCTGCGTTTTGGTGGTCGGCAACCGCCCAATCGCCACTTCAGGAATGTCGTCACCATTGACATCCCCGAACGCCCCATCAATCGCCACGGTCATCCCCTCGCCGCTGAATTCAAACCGTTGCCCGGCGATGAGCGGGGGAATCAGGCAGGCCGTATAATCATTAACCGATAGACGTTGATGCTTGAAATCCAACGCACCTGCGCCAGCCAGCAGCAGGTAACGCAGGGGGTGCTCTACCCCATTGGTATAGCCCTCAACACAGAACGAACGAATGGCCAGGGGATCAACCAGACCATAACTGTAGCGGTTATAGAGGGATTCGACATCCACGATCACCGTTTTCAGCCCCTGTGCGTTACGAAAATCAGCGAGCGGCTGTAATGCAGAACGGAAGTCCGGGCGCCACGCCTCGGGCGGGACCAGGATGACATAATCAGCCGCATTGGCAGCCGCCGACCAATCCATATCGCGAACACCCCGGACAGCCGGAAACTGAGTTCCCGCCGACTTGGAGAATACCTGATAAATCCGCCCTGTCCCTCCGCAGGGGAATGCCGCCGTCCAATTGCTCGCCCCGCTGTCATACGTGATCGCGACTGGGTCCACAACAACGGGCTGATTCGTCACGGTGATGTCCATCACCATGATATCATTGGTGGCAAACCCGAAAGCCACCACCGTGTTGCTTTCCCCTCCCGTGCACCGCAATAAACCATTACCGGCCCGGTAGACGCAC
>JAABPW010000056.1 GCA_011391785.1 Verrucomicrobiota bacterium | reverse complement strand
CAAGGAGCTTCAGGATATTATTGCCATTTTGGGCATGGATGAATTGTCGGAAGAAGACCGGTTGACCGTGGAGCGCGCCCGCAAGGTTCAGAAATTCCTCTCGCAGCCCTTCTTCGTGGCCGAACAGTTCACCGGAATGGGCGGAGCGTATGTTCAGTTGGCGGATACCGTCCGTTCCTTCAAGGAAATCCTCGAAGGCAAGCATGACCTGATTCCCGAGCAGGCCTTCTATATGGTCGGTCCTATCGAGGATGTGCAGAAGAAGGCCGTCAAATTGAGCGGAGGGGCTACATGACGTTCCAGTTTTTGCTCTCCACCCCGGATAAAACCTATTTCAATGGTCCGGCCGACAGTCTTGTCGTTCCCGGACTGGGAGGGTATTTCGGGGTATTGGCAAAGCATGCGTGCATGGTGGCCGCAATTGGAACGGGGATCGCGAAGGTTCAGTCGGCTGGGGTGACCAAATTGTTCGTCATCGATGGCGGAGTTGCGGAAGTGACGCCTGACGAGACGGTGATTTTGGCAGACCTCGCCATTTCCGCAACCGATATTGCGGATGCGGAACAGAAGTTGGAAGAGCTCAAGGTCAAGCGGGTCGTTCCGGTCAGCTTCTAGTAGTATTCTTGTCGGATGGCTTGTTTTCTGTTTTGTATGCTATCGTGTCGCTTCTATGGAGGTGATGGTGTCGCTGTCCAATGACAACAATCCAAGTGCGGTTAAAGTTCCCGCCCGATATTCCCGCCAGGTCCTTTTTGAGGGAATCGGGGAAGAAGGCCAGGCCCGGATTTGCGCCTCGCGCGTGGTCCTGGTCGGATGCGGTGCTCTGGGCACGGTACAGGCATCTTTACTCGTTCGCGCCGGGGTGGGGACCGTCCGCCTGATTGACCGTGACTTCGTCGAGGAGAGCAATCTTCAGCGCCAGATCCTTTATGACGAATCCGATGTGAAGGGACTGTTGCCCAAGGCGGTGGCGGCTGAAAAAAAACTGCGTGCTGTCAACTCGCTGGTTACCGTCGAGGGGCTTGTGGAGGATGTGAACCGGGTCTCGGTGTGCCGTCTTCTGGACGGATTCGACCTGATCATGGATGCCACCGATAATTTCGATGTGCGGTTCCTTGTCAACGACTATGCGGTAAAGAACCGGATACCCTGGATCTATGGGGCCTGTGTGGGCTCAGAAGGGTTGATGTTCCCTGTTTTGCCCGGCGAGACCGCTTGTCTCCGTTGTGTATTCGAGAGCGCCCCGCCAGCAGGGATGTCCCCCACCTGCGACACGTCCGGTGTCATCGGCCCGGTGGTTGGAATCGTGGCGTCATTACAAGTGGCGGAGGCTCTGAAAATCCTGTCCGGACACCGTGAGCGGGTGAGCCGCCGGATTACCCGGTTTGATCTCTGGGAGAACCAGTACAACGGGATCGACCTACCCTCCCGTGAGGAATCCTGTCCATGCTGCGGGAAGCGGGACTTTCTGTATCTTGAGGGATCGATGGGAGCGGATACGTCGACTCTTTGCGGACGGAATTCCGTCCAAGTCAGCCGCCGGGAAGGTGGACCGATTGATCTTCAGGCGCTGGCTGCCCGGTTGGCCCCCCTGGCCAAGCTGGAAGGGAACCGGTTTCTTCTGCGGGCCACCATTGACGGGCACCTGTTGACGGTGTTTGCGGACGGGCGTGCCATTATCGGCGGCACAAACGATGCAGGAATTGCCAAATCGATCTATGCGCGATATGTGGGGGCATAATGATATATCTTGATCATGCGGCAACCTCTTTTCCGAAACCGGACCGTGTACTCCGTGCCATGGACGACTTTGCCCGGGCCTCAGGGGTCAATCCCGGCCGTGGCGGCCATCGGCGGGCGCTGGAAGCCGAGGCGATGATTGACGAGACACGGGGGTTGCTTGCCCGCCTGTTCCGGTTATCACGGCCGGAACGGGTTATCTTCACTCTTAATGCGACTGATGCCCTCAATATGGCCATCAAGGGCCTCTTGAAGCCCGGCGACCATGTCATCACCTCGGTGCTTGAGCATAATTCGGTTTCGCGCCCGTTGAACCGGCTGGAGCGTGAAGGAGTCATCACGGTCACCCGGATTGACGCGTGTCCGGATCATCGGATTGATCCCGCTGATGTGATGCGGGCGTTTACCCCGGCGACCCGGCTGGTTGCCCTCACTCAGGTGTCGAATGTGACAGGAACCATCCAGCCTGTTGGTGAGGTCGGAAAGATTGTCCGTGACAGGAATGCGTTGTTCCTGGTGGATGCCGCGCAGGGCGCCGGTGTGGTCCCCCTTGATATGCAGGCCGATTTTGTTGACCTGCTGGCTTTTGCGGGACACAAATCGCTACAGGGACCTACGGGGACCGGTGGACTGCTGGTGGGTGAGCGCGCGGAGTTGTCGCCGTGGCGCGAAGGCGGCACGGGAGGGGATTCAGAATCCCCGGTGCAACCCTCAGGCTATCCCCATTTCATGGAAGGCGGTACTCCCAATGTGCACGGGATTGCCGGGTTGCGTGAAGGTGTGAGGATTCTTCTGGAGCGGGGCGTAGAGAGGGTCCTGGCTCACGAGAGAAAACTCCTGTCTGTATTTCTGGGGGCTTTGAATAATGCCGGGAATTTTCAATGGTACGGGGCTGACCGGGTGATTGCCGGGCGAGGCGGGGAAGGGCGCGTTGGGCTGGTCTGTTTTAACCTGACGGGATTTGCCCCGGCTGAACTGGCGGCCGTGCTCGACTCACAATTTGATATCGCCGTCAGGGCTGGGCTCCACTGTGCGCCCGGGGCACACCGGCATCTGGGGACAGCCCCGCTGGGTGCCGTTCGGGTAAGCGTCGGCATTGAAACCACTGAGGAAGATGTGGTAACAGCGGCGCACGCCTTGAACGAGATCGCGGGTGCTTGAAAAACCGCTTGTGACCTACCTCACTGATGCCGACTTGAGGCGGTTAGCCGGGATCCAGCCGATGCCTTGCTGACAGGAGATCCGGTTCCAGTCGCCGTCGACGGAGTCCACCGTCACTCGGGCGCCGGGTTTCAATGTGAAAAGTTCCCGGGCAACTTCAGAGGGGGCAACCCGCACGGTGATCTCCGTGTTGCCTTGTGAGATGAATTCAGGGTGATTTTTCAATTTCCTCGTTAACTTCGACCACAAGGATTCCGTTGTTGAGGTCGCGTGAGTGGAAGCGGTGACCGTGCTGGTTGTGACCAGTCCCGAAGCGGGATTGGTGGGGATGTACAGGGGTTCGATGATCGGCTTTTCGGCATGGTAGGAGAGGGGGAATGGTCCCGCTTCCTGGATCCTGAAACGGGCCTCGCTGGTATCGAAGGTGATGAGCCTGAGTGCCGGGATCGCTTTGACAAGGGGTGTTTCCGGAATAAGCGTCTGGCGGCATACCCTCCGTGTTGGACTGCATTCTTCCGGAACAAGTTTTGATTCATACACCTTGAGTCCCGGTATGGCAGCGACGGAAGGCATGGCGAAATCTTCAGGAAGCCAGTCACCAGTAACACTGGTTGTAACGGTGATCAGGTCGCCCATTGCGATGTCGAGCGGATCGACAGCGGTCTGGAAAGTGAAGTTACCGACCAGTCCCGAAAATCCGGATGTCGGACCGCTGGCGGGGACCATTTTGGTGACAATTGAAAATGGCTCACAGGGAATTTGCACCCGGCGCATGGTCTGTTGAGTGGAGAAAATTGTCCGGCTGGTTTGGATAAGCATTCCATCCAGACGCGGGGTGATAGTCAGGGACCCCGCCTTCGGGACACGTGCCCAGGTTCTGAACCTGCGGATTTCCACGGTCGTGTCATCCTTCTGATAGTTTTCGCCCGCAATTTCTTCAGGCAAAGAGTGGAGTTGGAGGCCGGGAGGGAAGTCGGCTACGTTGATCTGTTTGTCCAGGGTCGCGTTGGTGATTCGGAATTCCAAGGTGAGCTGAAAGGCCTCGCCAGCCCAGATGTTGGTACGGTCCGTCGAGAAACGGGCCATCACGGCAGGGGCGGCGCTAGTTGGGGGGGCAAGGAGGACGGCCGCCAAAAGGGCAAATAGGCAAGTCATCGCTCGTGGGTTGCCACTTGCGCGGTTTACCGCTAATGTATGATCGTTTATTGGCATATCGTTCATAATCCATGGTTCGAATTGCGGTGTCAATGGGGAGATCATCAAATATGATCCTGTATGTGGTGATGGAGACGGCGGAAAAATACGAAGCGGGAAACTGGCACCGGCAACGGCTGGTTCTTGAGAAGGCATCAGGTGATTTTTGCCTGATGATTCATTATAAGCAGTTGAGCCGCAAGGTGCTGGCTCAGCTCAAGCCGTGGGCCATTGTCTACAGTGGCGCCTCGACGCCTTTTGAGGACTATGATGTCCGGCGAACCCAGTCCTACAAGCAGGTTGTGCTGACATCAGATATTCCCCAGTTGGGGATTTGCGGAGGGCATCAGCTAGCCTCTGAGTTTTTCGGGTGTACATTGGGAATCATGCGCCGAACCCGTCCGGATGAGCCCGATCACAATCCCAAGTATCACCCCGGCCAGTTCAAGGAATGGGGGGTATATCCGGTGACGATTCTTAAGAAGGATCCGTTATTTACGGGACTGAAGAAGATCATCCGGGTTCAGCAATTTCACCGGAGCGAAATCAAGAGGCTGGGACCTGACCTGGAGGTTCTGGCTAGCAGTCCGGCCTGCCGGGTACAGGTATTTCGCCATCGGACCCGTCCGTTCTATGGCGTGCAGTTCCACCCTGAAGAGGCAACGGAGGCCTACCCCGACGGGTTCGCTATTCTGCGGAATTTCTTTAAATGGGCTGCGGCTCGACAGAAATAGCGGATTTGTGGTAAAAATCCTGTTCTTTGTGTGATTTGGAGTCATCAGAATGCAATCAGTCATGAACGAATCTAAAAAATTAAGGCAAAGCATCACGGATGTACGGAGGGTGGTGGTCAAGATCGGTAGTCGGGTCCTGGTCCAGAAGACTGGCCGGCCTGAGCATCGGCGGATCAAGGCACTGGTTCGGGAGATGGCAAAACTCCGGCAAAATGGCGTTGAGGTGCTGTTGGTGACCTCAGGGGCCATTGGCGCCGGTATGGAGGCGTTGGGCATGGACTCGCGTCCCACCGGGCTCCCTGATCTGCAGATGGCTGCCGCCGTGGGGCAGAGCCGGTTGATGGCTACCTATGACAAGCTGTTTGCCGCCAGCCACTGCAAGGTGGGGCAGGTATTGCTGACTCATGATGACTTTAACCACAAGATCCGGCTGACCAACGCCCGTCGTACCATTGAGAACATGTTGCGGCACAAGGTTATCCCCATTGTGAACGAGAATGATGTTGTGGCCGATGAGGAAATCAGGGCGGATATCAAGCTGGGCGATAACGACTTCCTGGCCTCGCTGGTGGTTCGCATGATTCGTGCGGATCTGTTGATTATCCTGAGCACCACCGATGGATTGCGCGCACCTGGTGAAAACGGCAAGTCCCGGCGGGTTTCCACACTGGAAAGGGTGGACCGGAAAACCCTGTCGTTTGTGACAGGCCAGAAGGGGAACCTGTCCAAGGGGGGCATGGGCTCGAAGTTGAGGGCGGCCCAGGTGGCTGCCCAGACAGGGTGTCATGTGGTCATTGCAGACGGGCGCAAGCCAGGAACAATTTCCAGGGTGATGCGGGGCGAGGATGTCGGGACGTTTGTGTTGGCTTCTCTGTAATTAATGTAGGACGGGAGTGTCGTATGGGGCTACATGAAGATATGGTGATGATGGGCGACAAGGCGGTCGCGGCATCGCGTGAGCTGGCCCGATTGTCAGCCCGGAAGAAGAATACCATCCTGCTGGCTATGGCGGATGAGGTTGAATCCTCCCGTGAAATCATCAAGCAGGCCAATGCGCTTGATGTCGAGTCTGCCCGGGCTTCCGGAATGCAGCCACCCCTTGTCGATAGGCTGACCCTGACGGATTCCCGCATCAACAGTATGGCCAAGGGGTTGCGTGATGTAGCCGGACTCAAGGATCCCGTTGGCTCCGTCATCAGCCGGTGGATACGTCCGAATGGCCTTGAAATTGTCAAAAGCCGGATTCCCATCGGGGTGATTGCCATCATTTACGAGGCGCGACCGAATGTGACCGCCGATGCAGCTGGACTTTGTTTCAAGGCTGCCAACGCCGTTATCCTGCGCGGAGGCAAGGAGTCAATCCATTCGAACCACGCGATTGTTGATGTGCTTCAAGCCGGTGGGCGGAAAAAGGGGCTTCCCGAGAATGCCTTCCAACTGGTGAATACGACCGATCATGAAGCCGTCAGGGAACTTGTGCAACTTGAGGGCAAGGTTGACCTGGTGATCCCGCGCGGGGGTGAAAGCCTCATCCGGGCCGTTGTGGAGCAGGCTCGCGTTCCTGTGATCAAGCATTACAAGGGGGTCTGTCATACCTACGTGGATGCCGCCGCTAATCTGGATATGGCCTTGAAAATCTGCGAAAATGCGAAGTGTCAGCGCCCCGGCGTCTGTAATTCGATGGAAACCGTGCTGGTTCATGAATCCGTAGCCTTTTCTTTCCTGCCGAAATTGTATGCCCGGCTGGGGCAGGAGTTGAAGGTTGAACTACGAGGGGATGAGGCGGCCCGCGCGATTATCCCGCAGATGAAGCCTGCGACCGAGGGGGATTGGACAGCCGAATATCTGGATCTGATCCTTGCCGTAAAAGTGGTTCCCTCATTGAATGCCGCCATTGATCACATCAACCGGTATGGGTCAAACCATTCGGATGCGATCATCTCGGATTCCGAGGAGTCCCAGAAGGAGTTCACCCGGGAAGTGGGATCGGCCGCTGTCTATATCAACGCTTCCACACGATTCACCGATGGCGCTGAATTCGGCATGGGGGCGGAGATTGGGATCAGCACGGATAAACTGCATGCCCGTGGTCCCATGGGCCTTGAGGAGTTGACCACCTATAAATACATCATCGGTGGTGATGGACAGATTCGCGAATAGCCGCCTACGCTAATAAGCTACGGCGTGCCATAAGGGTACGTTCCATTACGACCTCAAACTGGCGCATCATGACGGCGCGGACTTCTTGGTTTGTTGGGCATCGCTCCTTGAGAATCGCGTTCAGGGACGTCACTTTTTCCCCGATCAAACCGCATGGCACGATGATGTCGAACCCTTCCAGCTCGATGTTTACATTGAAGCTCATGCCGTGGGATGAGACCCATTTTTTGAATCTTACTCCGATGGCGGCGAGTTTTCCTTGATCGGTCCAGACTCCGGTTTTTCCCTTGCGCCGATACGCCTTGACCAGGAAGGCTTCTGCCGTCCGGATCGCGATTTCCTCAAGTCTGTCTACGAAGGCGTGGGCATCAGCCTCATTCCCGGTGAGTTTCAGTATCGGATAAAGGACAAGTTGTCCCGGCGCATGATAGGTGATGTCGCCCCCTCGCGGGGATTCAGCAAGGTCAATCCCGCGACTGGCCAGGGTTTCCCGCGGGAGAAGGAGGTGCTCCTGTCTGGCGCGGATACCCAGAGTGATCACAGGCGTGTGCTCCAGTAGGATTAAGGTGTCCGGTATTTCGTCAGCCTGTCTTTTAGCAACCAGTTCATCTTGTAGAGTCAGCGCGTCAGCGTAAGGGACGGGATGGGGAAATGTGATCAGGTGGGTGTTCATGCCGGATCAGGTGGCGCGCTTGACGGTGTATTCAGCCAGTGCGACAAGGGGCGTTGGGTCGCCGGGCAGGGAGCGGATGGCTTGGACGGCTTCCTCTATGAGCGCATTGGCCCGGGTGCGGGATGCTTCCAGTCCGTGGACGGCGATGTAAGTCAGCTTCTTGAGCTCAGCGTCATTCCCAACTGGTTTGCCGAGTTGCCCCGGGGTTGAGGTCACGTTGAGGATATCGTCGGCTATCTGGAATGCAAGACCGGCGCATTCGCCGTAACGCGTCAGGGCGTCAAGGGCCGCAGGGGAGGCGGCTCCGCTAATTCCGCCCATTCGCACGGAGGCACGGATGAGAGCGGCAGTTTTATGACGGTGAATATAGTCAACCAGGTCGGCATTGGCTACCTGGCCTTCGGCGGAGAGATCCTCGACCTGTCCGCCGATGACTCCCTGGCTTCCCGACGCTTCCGCTAGTTCCAGGGCGAGTTGATTGGACGGGTAGGGGGCTGGTGCCTGGCTCCTGGCCAGCCACTCGAACGCAAGCGTCAGGAGCGCGTCCCCTGCCAGCAGGGCGTTGGCCTCACCGAAAACGACATGGGATGTTGGACGCCCGCGTCGCAAGTCATCGTCATCCATACAGGGAAGATCATCATGAATCAGCGTGTAGGTGTGAAGTATTTCCAGGGCGAGTCCCGGTAAAAGAGCTTGTTCAGGAGTCCCGCCGACGGCCTCGCAGGCGGCCATGCAGAGGATAGGGCGAAGCCGTTTTCCGCCTGCCATCACCGAATAACGCATGGCCTTGTGAAGAACCGCCGGACGTATGGTTTCCGCCGGCATATGGAGTTCAAGTCCCGTTTCCACGGACTTGCGCCTAGTTTCCAAGTATGTTTTCAAGTCAAACATCCGGAACACATTACGCAGGCGGAGAGGTTGGGGAAAGGAAATTCTCCACACATCTGTATGATGGCCAAGTCGCATCCTTGAATCAGCAAGGGAATGTGTTATCTTTCCACTTTGGATTGTGCGGAGTGTAGCCCGTTGGAGACTGGCATGCAAAAAAGAGAAGTTGTCGAATTAAGTGTTCTTTACCGCCTATCACAGGCTGTGGCTCATCGCCGTGATATCTCGGCCCTGTTGCAGGAGGTCTTCGATATTCTTGAAAAGGAAATGGGAATGTCCTACGGGACATTGACCCTTCGCCGTCCTGACACGGATGTATTTGTCATTGAGGCGGCACGTGGGCTGACGCCCGAGGAGCATAAGCGCGGCCAGTATCGCATTGGCGAGGGGATCACCGGTACCGTTGCGAAGAGCGGCAAGGCCGAGGTGGTTCCCGATATCAGCAAGGACGAGCGGTTTCTGAGCCGTACGCGTTCGAGGCGCGGTCGGCATGTCGCCTTCATTTGTGTCCCCATTGTACACCATCGCCAGGTCATCGGGACAATCAGCACGGATGTTCCCTCCGCGGATGTGGCGATGCTGGACCAGAATCTGGAGTTCCTCCGGTTGGTGGCGAATCTCCTGGCCGAGGCGGTTGCGAGTATCCGCGAGCAGATCGGCGAACAGGAGAGCCTGAAGGCCGAGAACGAACGGTTGCGCCGTCAGCTGGGTGATAAGTACCAGTCGCATAACCTGGTGGGAAACTCCAAGGAAATGAAGGCGGTTTACGACCAGGTCGCCCAAGTCGCCGACAGTGCTGCCACGGTTTTGATCCGGGGAGAAACCGGAACAGGAAAGGAATTGGTGGCCCGTGCCATTCACTTCGGCAGTTCACGGCGGAATAACCCGTTCGTCAGCGTCAATTGCGCGGCTTTGCCTGAAAATCTCATCGAGAGTGAGTTGTTCGGCCACGAGAAGGGTTCATTCACCGGGGCCGCGCAGCAGCGGAAGGGGCGTTTTGAGCTTGCGAACGGCGGCACTCTGTTTCTCGATGAAATCGGGGACATATCCCCGGCAGTCCAGGTCCGGCTTTTGCGTGTTTTGCAGGAGCGTTCATTCGAGCGGGTTGGGGGCGACAAGTTGATCACGGTCAATGTGCGGATGATTGCCGCTACCAGTCGTAATCTTGAAGACGCCATCCGGTCCGGTCGGTTCCGTGAGGACCTGTATTACCGGCTGAATGTTTTTCCAATCAACCTTCCCCCGTTGAGGGAACGGCGGGCAGATATCCTTCTGCTGGCCGATCATTTCCTTCAGAAGTACAACCAGTCATATGGTAAAAATTTAAAGCGCATCTCGACGCCGGCCATCAACATGATGATGGGATATCATTGGCCGGGAAATGTTCGGGAACTGGAGAACTGCATTGAGCGTGCCGTTCTTACCTCAACGGACGAGGTTGTTCATGGCTATACGCTGCCACCATCCCTTCAAACCAGCGATGCGACCAATACCGCGCTGCTTCCTGAATCCGGTGCCAGTCTCCAGACCATGGTGGAGTCTTTCGAGCGGGAGATTATCATTGATGCCCTGAAGCGGCAACGCGGCATTGCCGCCGCGGTCGCCCGGCATCTCCAGACTACCCAGCGCATCATCAACTACCGCATCAAGCACCTGGGAATCAATCCACAGGATTACCGGCAGTAAGCCCAGGGTGAGGCGAATAGCAAGCGACAGAAATGTAGCTGATTGTGAATGTGCTACAATCATGTTGCTTTTTGTCGCTCCTGAAACGATGCTTAACTTTTGACTGAACATTTTCTTCAATAAATAATCAGAATACAACACGCTAGTCTCCAGGAACTTAGAGTGGATTGGTCGCGAGATAGGCAGCCTTTTTGCTTCTGTTCCCTCCTGATGGTACGCCCCCTGCTAATGTTTTCTTCTTTGTCCGAATTGACGTGCGAATCGACAAAGATGGAAAAGGAGCAGAGTTTGATGAAGAAACCGGGACATGATTGGCGATGGATGGGTGTGGTGGTAGCCGGGTTGATTCCCGGGGTGACGCTGGCCGGGGAAACGGCAATAGGCGCCGTTACTGCGGCTTCAGGTAACGGTATCAATCCTGCCGATACAGTTTGGGTCCTTTTAAGCGCAGCGCTGGTTATGCTGATGACCCCCGGACTGGCGTTCTTCTATGGCGGCCTGGTGCGGCGGAAAAATATTCTCTCCGTCCTTATGCAGTGCTTCATGATGCTGTGCGTGGTCAGTCTCCAGTGGGTGTTTTGCGGCTACAGCCTTTCGTTTGGCCCTGATCTTTCCGGGATCATCGGGAGCCTCGATTGGGTCGGGCTCAGAGGGGTGGGCATGGAACCGTTTGATTATGCGCCGACTATTCCGCATACGGCCTTTTCCCTTTTCCAGATGATGTTTGCCGTTATCACGCCTGCTTTGATTATCGGTGCGTTCGCAGAACGCATGAGGTTTTCGGCCTTTGTTGTGTTCAGTCTGCTGTGGACAACCCTGGTCTATGATCCCGTGGCGCATTGGGTATGGGGCAAGGGGGGCTTCTTAGGCGCGCTTGGGGGGATGGGTGCAGTGGATTTTGCCGGTGGAATTGTGGTTCACATCAATGCCGGCATGGCGGCACTTGCCGCCGTGATTGTCCTGGGAAAAAGAAAAGGATTCCCGGATGCCATCTCGCCGCCTCACAATTTGCCCGTGGCGGTTCTGGGCGCAGGATTGCTTTGGTTTGGCTGGTTCGGGTTCAATGCGGGTAGCGCGTTGGCGGCGAATCATGTGGCGGTCAGCGCCTTCATGGCCACGCACATTGCCGGGGCGATGGGCGGGTTGATCTGGTCGTTGTTGGACTGGCTCAAGTTTGGCAAGCCGACCACGCTGGGAATGATCACGGGGGCGGTGGCGGGGTTGGCCGCGGTAACACCGGGTGCAGGCTATGTCGCCATCTCTGGCGCGATCTGGATTGGCCTTTTTTCGGGGATTATCTGCTGGCTTGCGGTCACGGCGCTCAAGTCGAAATACCAGTATGACGATTCGCTCGATGCGTTCGGTGTGCACGGGGTGGGTGGTATATGGGGCACACTCGCGGTTGGGATCTGGGGAACCAAAATGGTCAACGCCGCCGGAGTTGACGGGTTGTTCTATGGGAATCCCCACCAGCTCTGGATTCAAGCCAAGGCGGTGGGCATCACCATGATATACTCTTTTGTGATGTCGCTGGTACTGTTCAAGATTGTGGACTTTGTCCTGGGCCTTCGCGTGAAGGAAAACGAGGAAGCGATCGGGTTGGATTTGACTCAACATCGGGAAGCCGGGTATACGCTTTTGGATTAGGAGTAATTATCATGAAATACATCATTGCCATTGTTCAGCCGGATCGTTTGGACGAGGTCCTTGACCTTCTAACGAAAAAGGAGATTCATCTTTGTACGGTTTCCAATGTCGTGGGCAGGGGGCGTCAACAGGGTATTGCAGAGGTGTACCGCAGTCATCGTGAAGCCGGTACCCTTCTGAAAAAAGTGAAACTTGAAATCGCGGTCAATGACGAGTTTCTCAAGCCGGCCATGGATGCGATTATTGAGGGAGGCCGGACCGGGCAGACTGGAGACGGCAAAATTTTCGTTTTTGAAATGCAGGAGTGCCTGAGGATCCGGACTGGGGAAACCGGTCACGGAGCCATTGGTTGATCCGGTGGCCGGGTAATTTAGCCGGCAAATTTGCGAAGGTATTTCACTGAAACCGTGAAATCCTTCGGCCAGGGGGCCTCGATGACAAGGGGCAATCCCGTGGTGGGGTGGATCAGCTCCAGTTTTTCGGCATGCAGGGCGGGGCGCGACATGAATGGTTTCTCGCCTTCCGGTTTCATTCTATAATCGCGCTTAAGTTGGGACAGCAGGAGCGGGAATCCTGTTCCGTAATCAGCATCGGCCACCAGCGGGCAGCCAATCTCCTTGAGGTGAACCCTGATCTGGTGAAGCCGTCCAGTGGTTGGTTCGGCGCGGATCAGCGAATACTTGCGATATCTCTCGACGGTCGAAAAACGGGTGACCGAAGGTTTTCCGTGGCTTCGGTCAACAACGGAAAGTCCCGGTCGAACCAGGCTCGGGGCCAGGGGAAGGCTCACTTCCATTTCGGGATCCGGGAGTGACCCTTGGATCAATGCCAGATAGGTCTTTTTAGGGTGTTGGTCATGAAATTGCCGGGCAAGCTTCATCAGGGCAGGCTTGTTGAGGGCCATGAGGATAACCCCGCTGGTACCCGCGTCAAGTCGATGGACATTCGCCACATAGCTTAATCCCAGCTTCACAGCCCAGGGGCGCTGAAGCGCGATGCCGGCGTGGAGCAGTCCCATCAGGTTTTCCCGTGTCTTGTCCCATCGATCCGGAGCGATCAATAGCCCGGCGGGCTTGGACAGCGCGAGGATGTCAGCGTCAAGTGAAAGCACTTGGACTTCCGGCCAGTTGGCGCTGAGGCGGAGCAGTAATTCAGACGAGTTTTTTTTCATTGAGCCGGACTTTCAGGAAATACTTTCAGAGCTTCTGGGGAGACACTTTCTGCATACAGTCGGTGACATCCTGAACCCGAAATGGTTTGGGAAGAACAGCGGTGAATCCGTGCGTTCGATAAGACGTAGTGGCGCTCTCCATTGACGCCCCACTGGCCATGACCGCTGTTACCTGGGGATCAAGTTCCCGGAGTTTTTTGATGGTCTCAATGCCGCCCATGCCTGTCTGGACAGTCAGGTCAAGTATGACAACATTATAGCGTGTCCCATCTTTCATGGCTTGTTCGTACCGGATCAAACATTCCTCCCCGCAGGATGAGCATTCCACATCATAACCCAGGCGGTTTAGTATCAATGTGATGATCTTGCAGATCGCCACATCGTCATCCATTACGAGAACCTTTTGTTTCATAGGTTTGAATTTATAACATGCTATGCAGTCATTGTCGAAGGGAAGAATCAGTCCAGGCAATGCGTGAACAGTCCGTCGCGGAGCTTGGGTTCAAACCAGGTGCTTTTGGGAGGCATGATTCCGCCCACATCGGCGATATCCATCAACTGTTCCACCGTTGTCGGATGCATTGAAAAAGCGACTTGATGTTGGCCGGAGAATACACGTTTCTCCAGCTCTTCGGTTCCCCGGATACCGCCCACAAATTCGATTCTTTTGCTCGTGCGCGGATCATCAATGCCCAGTAGCGGGGCAAGCAGTCTTTCCTGAATTACCGCCACGTCCAGACGCCCCTCTGGCGGCGTGTTGGCTGGAAGCGTCCAGCTGAGTTCATGCCACACGCCGTCCAGGAGCATGCAGGCTGTGCCGGGTGCCGCCGGCAAGGGTGATGGCGCGGGTTTCACGGTGAAACGGGTCTTGACGATCTCCAGGAATGTCTGGGGCGTGTGGCCGTTGAGATCTTTGACTAAACGATTGTAGGCGAGAATATGCATCTGGCTGGCAGGGAAAAGGACGCCCAAGAACCAGTTGTAGGATTCGTCCCCGGTCTCGCCGGGATTGGCGGCGCGCCGTTCACGGGCAACGCGAACCGCGGAGGCTGCCCGATGATGACCATCGGCGATGTAGGCAACGGGGACGTTGAGGAACGCCTTGGCAACCTCGGTGGGGTTCTCGAATTTCCAGCCGGCATGGCCAATGCCATCGGGCGCAACAAAGTTAAAGAGAGGCGCGCCCGCCTCCGCTTCACGGACCAATGCATCCACTCCGGCGTAATCCCGGTACAACAGGAAAACCGGGCCGCTTTGGGCGTTCAATGTTTTGATATGGCGGGTTCGGTCGTCTTCCTTGTCCTGACGTGTTTTTTCGTGAATCCTGATGATTTTGTTTTCGTATTCGACCGTGGAGCAGCAGGCCACGATTCCACGCTGAACGTGTTTTCCCATGGTTTGCCGGTATAGGAACAATTGCGGGGTGGGCTCCTGGTGAAGGATGCCTTCCTTTTGGAACCGAACCAAAGATTCGTATCCCTTAAGGTAGACCGCATCTGAGTAGGGGTTGACTCCGGGTGGCATGTCAATTTCCGGCCTGGAAACATGCAGGAAACTCCAGGGATTTCCCGCAGCCAAGGCGGCGGCTTCCGCGGTATCCACGACATCATAGGGGACTGAAGCGACTTTCGCGGCCAAATCGGGCCGGGCACACCATGCCTTGAACGCCTTGATTTTCAATGCTGTACTCCTTTTGCAGGTAGTCCTGAATCATGACTAAAGACTTCCGATTGTCCGGATAACGAGCGTGATGTCAAGTTTCGTGTCTAAAGTCTTGAGTGGCGCCATGCAGTCGCTATTATTCGAGCGGAATGAAGGAGTTAAATGGCATGAAAAGAATATTCACCATGGCGGTCATGCTGGGGCTTGCGGCTCCGGTTATTTCGACGGAGTATTATGTGGAAAAGGGTGGGAATAATGACAATCCGGGGACCCGGATGCAGCCCTTTAAAACCATCCAGAAGGCCGTCGAATTCATGCAACCGGGGGACTCCTGCACGGTTAGCCGAGGGCTTTACCGCGAATGCCTGCGTCCTGCTCGGTCTGGAAAGGCGGGGGCGCCGATCCTCATCCAGGCGGCGTCGAATGAAACAGTGACCCTTGCCGGGGTCGACGAGGGTACCGGTTGGCAGCCGTCAACAAACCAGACCTACCGTATCAAGGCTGAGACTGTCCTGCAGGTCCTGGTCGATGAGATTCCTGCTTTGTCGTGCAAAACATTTCCCCAGTTGACATCGGGCGGGAAGCCGGTCTGGTTTCATGATGTAGCTGACGGTTTCGTGTATATCCGGCTGCCCGGCGGGAAGGCACCAGATGCGCATAACATTGATATCCAAACGCGGGCCTGGGGACTTGATGCAAGCGGGGTGAATCATTTCGAGCTGAGGGGCTTCAACCTCAAGGGGTGCGGGGTGAATTTGGCCGGATCGCGATCCTGCAGACTAGTGAACTGCCATCTCTGGTGGAGTGGCGACTGGTCGAAAACACCTTTAAAAGTGTTCGGCCTCACAAACGGGTTGCCCTGTACGGCTGCCGTCGTGATGGGAGGGAGTGAAAATGAGATCCTTGACAGTTCCATCATCGGCAATGCCGGGATTGCCGTGGCGATGACGTCGGGGAGTGAAAATAACCGATTGGTCAACAGCCTCTTGCGTGGCAGGGAACCGTGTTCCGTTGACATGCCCGCTATTCTTGTCCAAGGCATTGCGCCGGTGATTCGCAATGTCACGGTTATGGATTATGCCGGGGGGGCGTTGTTGTGCAGCAATGTGCTGAACGCCCGTATCGAGAACAATGATTTTCATCATTTGGGCGCGAGTCGGACGAATGCCTGCATGGTGCGCCTGATGGGTGACGGGAAGGGTACGGTTCTAGCCTGGAACTGGATCCATGACAATGTGTCCGTACGTGGGGAGGGGGTTCGTTTCGAAGGGGACGTTGAGAATTATGTGGTACGGCAGAATGTCGTCTGGGGGCATGACGGAGCGGCGTTGAAATTGGCGGGCTCCTCACGTTTTAATTATATCGTCAACAACACCTGCACCATGAACGGTTCGGGGATTGATGCCGGATTAGAGGCAAAGCATAACGATTTCAGGGAGACCCGTATTCTTAACAATATCCTCGTGGCACCGGTCTGGCCTTCCTGCGGGGGGCAGCCCCCCGCCAAAGTGATCTGGAAGAATAATTACACCGGATCGGCCCCGGGATTTGTGGATGAAACCAACCGGAATTTCAGCTTGAGAACGGGTTCACCTTGTATCGATGCAGGGCTGGAGGAGCCAGAAATGACGGATGAGTACACGGGGCGCCTGCCTGACATGGGTGCCTATGAAGCTGGCGGTGGATTTCCCCAGCCGGGTTGTCGTGTTCTGGAATCCGCCAATAAAGTTATTCCACCCCAGGTTAAATTGATTCTGGAGTCCGGGACAGACGGCGCAGAGATCCGCTACACCCTGGATGGACGGAACCCGGATCAGACTTCACTCCTCTATACCGGGGCCGTTCCCGTAATTTATGGCGCCATGGTAAAAGCTAAGGCCTTCCTTTCCGGTATGGAAGAAAGCTCGACCTTTGAGGTTCATGTCCGGCAGATTGAATAGGATATGTCCTTGTAAAAGCTCTCGTGTTGGCTGTCAAGATAGCCTACCATTCCTGCCTGTGATTCCAGAAAACAGAGCTTTGTTCAAGGGGCGTGTCGTTGCGGCATATGGGCGGCAGTATGAAGTCCGATTGGAGGGGGAGGGGCTTGGAGGCAATGTCCTGCTGTGCACTCCGAGAGGCAAGAAAAGCCTGTATGTATGTGGTGACGAGGTCGAAGTGGAAGCCGCCGATGTCACCCAAGGAGTCATTACCGAATTGCTTCCGCGGCGCAGTATTTTTTATCGCGCCGACACTTTCAAGGAAAAGCTGATTGCGGCCAACGTAACGCAGGTGGTTATGGTTGTGGCCACTGAACCCGGGTTCAGTGACGAGCTGCTCACGCGCTGTCTTTGTGCGGTAGATTCCCAGAAGCTCTCCGGACTGATCGTCTTTAATAAATGTGATCTTAAAACCCATCTTCAACAGGGGCGGGAGTTGCTTTCCCCGCTGGTAAAGTTGGGGTATTCAGTCATCGAGTTGAGCGCTTTGGATGGCAATCTGGACGATTTAAGGCAGCGTCTATCAGGTCATATCTCATTGCTTGTCGGTCAATCCGGGATGGGCAAGACAACTCTGACAAATGCTCTGGTGCCGGGGGCCGAGGCCCGAACCGGAATTATTTCTAATGCGCTCAAGAGTGGCAAGCATACCACGACGCATTCCCGTTGGTATGACCTTCCCGGGGGCGGTGCCCTAATTGACAGCCCCGGTCTGCAGGCTTTCGGTCTGGCCCATCTGACGCGTGAGCAGATTGAGAATGGCTTCCGTGAGTTCTGGCCGTTATTCGGCCAATGCCGGTTTCGCGACTGCCGGCATGACCGTGAGCCGCAGTGCGCCTTTCGTACCGCCCTTGGCGCCGGTTCAATTGATCCCAGGCGTTTCAAGATATACCAGTCTCTCCTGGTTGAAAATCGCAACCATTTTCCTCCTTCATAATTACCGATTCCCTGTGTTATAAAGATGTCTAGAGATTTTAAACGATTTGAAGAAAGGAATCGCGACAATGATTGATCAACGTAAAGACTGCAAACACGAGCATGGGCATCCCGGTCACCTCTGCATGCTGGCCGCCTCCAACAAGATCGAGGAGATCAAGAACCTCGTCCAAAACCCCCAGTTTGTCTGCTTCAATTGCGGACGGGTTGCCGACAAGGAAGGCAATCTTTGCAATCCTATGCCGTTGAAATAAACCGCGGCATGGAGATCGACAATGCCAGGAAAAGGGTTGAGTTCCTGCATCAGGAACTCAACCGCCACAACCTCCTCTACTATGTTGAGGCCAAGCCTGAGATTTCCGACCGTGACTACGATCGGCTCTATGATGAGTTGAAGACGCTCGAGGCGCAGTTCCCCGGGCTGAAAACCCCGGATTCGCCAACCCAGAGGGTGGGGGGGCGTCCTCTCAAGGAGTTCCGCAACATCCGGCACGTCAAGCCGATGATGTCCCTGGACAATACCTACTCCATTGATGAGCTCCGGGAGTTCGACAAACGTGTCCGCAAGCTCCTGCCCGGCGACCCCGTGTCCTATGTTCTGGAGCCAAAGGTGGATGGTTGTTCCATCAGTCTCCGGTACGAGAATGGTGTGTTGGTGCTGGGGACAACCCGTGGTGACGGCGTCACGGGCGATGACATTACGGAAAATCTAAAAACGATCCGTGCCATTCCGTTGCGATTACAGGGGTCCGCTGCCGGTATGCCTTCGTTTCTCGAAGTCCGGGGCGAAGCCTACATGCCCGTGGCCGGTTTTCGGAAATTGAATACTGATCGGATGGCTCGCGATGAGGAGGCATTTGCCAATCCCCGCAATGCCACTGCCGGTTCCCTCAAGCAACTTGATTCCAAGGTGGTGGCACAGCGCCCCTTGGCGGCAGTTTTTTACGCAGTGGGCGCCGTGGAAGGCTTTCCCCCTCCGGAAACCCAAGTCGAAGTGCTCCTGCTCCTGAAGTCACTCGGCTTTCCGATTCCCGCCCATTGGTGGATTTGTGCCGATATTGAGGAGGTCATTGCCCGGTCAGAGGAGTTGCAGCAGCTGGAAGTTGGACTGGGGTATGAAATTGACGGGAATGTGGTTAAGGTCAATGACTTGTCGCAGTGGACCCGACTGGGTGCAACAGCCAAGGTGCCGCGTTTTGCGATCGCCTACAAGTATTCCCATGAACAGACCCAGACCCGCCTCAATTCAATTACAGTTCAAGTAGGCCGCACCGGAACACTGACTCCGGTGGCTGAACTTGAGCCGGTGCTGCTTGCCGGTTCAATGATTGCCCGCGCGACACTCCACAATGAAGAGGAGATCAAGCGCAAGGACATCCGGGTGGGAGATACCGTGATTATTGAAAAGGCCGGTGAAGTGATTCCGGCGGTGATCGGGGTCTGTCTGGACAAACGTACGGATCGGTCCGTGCCATTTGATATGGCCATTCATCTTGACGGGAAATGTCCAGCCTGTGGCGGGTCGATCAGCCGTGATCCGGAATTCGTGGCTTGGCGCTGCGTCAGTCTTTCCTGTCCAGCGCAGCTCAAACGGTCGATCGAGCATTTTTCCTCACGCCATGCGATGGACATCGAGGGGATGGGGGAGGTTCTTGTGACCCAGCTGGTCGACAGTCATCTGGTTCATGATGTGGCGGATCTTTTTTTTCTGACGGTGGATGCATTGGCGGGCCTTGACCGAATGGCGGAAAAGTCAGCGACCAATGTGGTCAGTGCCATTGCGGAAAGTAGAGGGCGTGACCTGTGGCGGCTGATTTTTAGTCTCGGAATCCTGCATGTAGGGGAAGGGGCTGCCCGAAAGCTGGCCGACCATTTCATGACTCTGGATGCCATCTCGGAGGCCGGACTGGAAGCATTGCAGCGGGTTCCCGACATAGGGCCGGTGATGGCGGAAAGCCTGGTTGATTTCTTTGCCAATCCCCGGAACCGTGAGGTCATCGGCAAGTTAGGGGCAGCTGGGGTGAATATGCGGAATCTCTCAGTCAAGCCTCTGGAGGCGCAGGGACCCTTTTCAGGGAAGACGGTGGTGATCACGGGGACACTGGAATTCTGTTCCCGCGATGCAGCCCAGGAGGAATTGCGCCGGCGTGGTGCCAAGATTACCGACAGTGTCAGCAGGAAAACGCACTACCTGGTGGTGGGCGTTGACGCCGGCTCAAAGCTTGCAAAAGCCCGTTCACTCGGCGTGACCATCCTCTCTGAATCTGAATTCAAGAAGATGCTTGAGTCCTGAAATAAGTCTGGAAGATCACTGCGTCGCAAACCCTTGAAAACATTGAAAAAAACATCACTGGGGTGTTGCATTCCTTAAGAAATCGGCATATATTCCGAATCTATAAGGCTGAACCATGGTGGGGCGGCCGAATAAAAACCTCATAGGAGTTATTCTAATGGCGAAAGCGATGACAAAGAGTCAGATCGTGGCGAGTGTTGCGGAATCCACCGAAATCAGCAAGAAGCAGGCGGCTGCTGTGATCGAGGCTTTGGTTGGCTTGGCGTATAAGCAGGCCAAAAACAGCTTCACAGTTCCCGGACTCGGCAAGCTGGTCCTGGTGAACCGCAAGGCGCGCCTTGGTCGCAACCCGGCCACGGGTGAGACCATCAAGATCGCCGCGAAGCGCGTGGTTAAGTTCCGCGTTGCCAAGGCCGCGAAGGACGCGATCCTGGGTTAATCAATTCCCGAGGGAATTCGAAAGGTTGCACTTAAACGGTGCAACCTTTTTTTTGTGTTCTGATCAAATTTGTCGTCTTCCGTCTTGACCGGAAGGGTTATCGCGGTCATTTTATGGAGATGAAAAGAGAACCTTTTGTCCGGCCGGATTGGGATCACTATTTCATGAACATTGCCGAAGTGGTGGCGACACGTGGAAACTGTTGTCGACGGCAGGTGGCGGCGTTGATTGTGAAGGATCAACGCATCATCTCCACGGGTTATAACGGAACACCTCGCGGTGTACGGAACTGCTGTGAAGGCGGGTGCGCTCGGTGCGCCGGGGACGCTCCCTCCGGAATGGCGCTGGGGGAATGCATCTGCTGTCATGCCGAGGAGAATGCCATCACTCAGGCTGCATATCACGGGATTGGCTTGCGCGGGGCTACCCTCTACTCAACCCTGAGCCCCTGCCTGACCTGCGCGAAGATGATCATTAACGCCGGGATTCTGGAAGTGGTGTACAAAAAGGAATATGAATTCAGCGAGCAGACCCGGACCTTGCTGCATGAGGGCGGTGTGCGTTGCCGAAAACTGACGGATTGACCGTAGGAATTATTTTTCCGCAACCGGAGTGGCTGGGGGTGCAACGAGTTTCGATTCGGGCTGGGCTTTGATCGTTGGAACCACGATCTTTTCCGCTTCCACCTTAGGTGTTTCGACTTTAGGTGCTTCCGCCTTCGGGACGTCAACGGGTTTCAATTCAGGCTGGGCTTTAACTGCGGGCGCCTCGACTTTCTGCGCTTCTTTCTCCAGAGACTCAGCCTTGGGAGTTTCCGTTTCTGCTTTTAGCGGGATGGCTTTTTCGATAGTCGCCTTGGGTGTCTGATCTTCGGGCTTGACGACAGGCTCAATGATGATCTGGGAGGGCGGGAGTTCGATAGATTCCAGTTTGGAAGGATTCATTTCCTTCTCTTTCCCGGGGGCGCCCCAGCGGCCATACCGGCGTCTTTCCGTATTCTGATCCTTAATGGTCAGTCCGTTTTCTGCCGCGAGCCATTTCCACTGTCTGGGACTCAACTTAAGGCTTTTGCCGAAAGTGTTCACAAGTGAAGAGATGTCAAGGGTTGTGATGCGCTCAGGGCTTTTGTACCAGGATATGTCGTTCATCATGCGCACCGGCAAGGTATTGCTGTCGCCAAGGAGATACACATTCTTGGGCTCACCTGACATAAAGCTACCCTGTACATAGTCGTCAAGGCTGACTTGAACCCATTCCTGACCGGTCCAGACATGAATCAGGGGGGAATCGAGACCGGCGTTGGTGTTGTAGGTAACCAAACCGACATTCTTGCAACGGGAGAGCTGGAAAGCCAGTTGAACCACGCGTTTCCGCGCTGGCATCACAATGATCGAGTCGGGGGTTGCCATTCCCGCGAATGTGAAGTCGGATGTTGCGGTGACCGCCAAGGCGATCAATCCTGTTCCCAGCCATTTTTTGAAACTTGTCATCTCGATACCTCCGTAACATAAAGTTGCAGTTGTGAATCTACAATGCGGACTGGCTCAACGCAAGTCCTACTTCCCCAGCACCTTCTTGAACTCACGCGTCAACAGGGGGAGGATGGTGAAGAGGTCCCCCACGATGCCGTAGGTTGCCACCTTGAAAATCGGGGCGTCGGGATCCTTATTGATCGCCACGATGATGTCCGAGGATTGCATTCCGGCGAGATGCTGGATCTGGCCGCTGATGCCCACCGCGATATAGATCTTGGGGCACACCGTTTTACCGGTCTGGCCGACCTGATGCGAATAGGCGATCCAGTTAGAGTCCACTGCGGCACGCGAGGCGCCCACGCCTGCGCCGATCACATCGGCGAGTTCACGCAGCATGCCGAAATGCTCGGCTGTCTGCATGCCGCGTCCGCCCGCCACAATGATGTTGGCCTCAGCGATATTCGTCGTGGTCTCGACCTCCGGAATAAATTTCAGGCGTTTCGCCCGGCACTGCAATAGCACATCGGCGATGGTTTCAAGGCAAACCTCACCCTTGCGGGCGGGGTTCACCTCGGCCTCCTTCATGACCTTGTGGCGTACGGTGGACATCTGGGGGCGTGAATTCGGGGCCTCGATGGTGGCCATGATGTTGCCGCCGAATGCCGGACGGGTCTGGAGTAGGTTTTTCGTCACCGGGTCGATTGCCAATCCGGTGCAATCCGCCGTCAATCCGGCGTTGACCGGCACGGCCACGCGGGAGACCAAGCTCCGTCCGATTGTGGAGGCGCCGCACAGGAAGACGTTCGGCTTGTGCTTCTTGACCAGTTCGATGAGGACATTGGCGTAGGATTCATCCTGGAAATAGGCCAGTTCGGGGCGATCGACGAGGTAGACCTTGTCCGCGCCGCGGGCGATAAGTTCGTCGGCCCGGGCCTGGACATTGTTGCCGAGAAGAACCGCGCAGAGTTTCATGCCCAGGGAGTCGGCCAGCTTGCGACCCTCGCCCAGGAGCTCGAAGGTGATGGACTGGATCACGCCCTCATGTTGTTCGGCGAACACCCAGACATCCTTGAAGGAAGCGAGGTCGATGCCGGATGATGATTTCTCCTTCATCCAGATGGCGTCGAATTTGCAGGCCACCACACAGGAGCCGCACAGGGTGCATTTCTGGAGGTCGATAACCGGCGCGGTTTTCTTCTGGGCCTGGGTAATGGCGCCGAAGGGGCAGGCCTTGACGCACATGCCGCAGAACACGCATTTCTCGGTGATTTTGATGGGGTCGCTCATGGTTGATTCCTTAGTGTGAGGCGCCCAGGATGGCGTCCTTGAGTTTAGCTACCAGTTGGGGAACGATTTCGGAAGGTTCCCCCTTCATCACTTCTCCACCCTGCCGTGCGGGCGGGGTGAAGATCTTGACGACCTTGGTGGGGGATCCCTCCATACCGATGCATTTGGGATCGCATTGCAGGTCAACCGCCTTCCAGCATGGAATGACAGCCTTTTTAGCGGCCATTTTTCCCTTGAGCGAGGGGAGGCGCGGTTCATTGATTTCCTTGACCACGGTGAGGACGCAGGGTAGGGGGGACTGGATGACTTCATAGCCATTTTCCATGAGCCGCTCGGCGACGATGGTCTTGTCGTCAATGGATTCGATCTTGCGGACGTAGGTGATCTGGGGGAGGTCGAGATGAACGGCAATGCCGGGACCGACCTGGGCGGTGTCTCCATCGGAGGCTTGCTTGCCGCAGAGAATCAGGTCGAAGTTTCCGATCTTGCGGATAGCCATGGCGATTGTATAGCTGGTTGCCCAGGTATCACTACCGGCGAACGCGCGGTCGGAGAGGAGAATGCCGTCATCCGCGCCCATGGCAATGGCTTCACGCAGGGCGGCGTCCGCCTGGGGTGGTCCCATGGAGAGAACGGTGACTGTGCCGCCGGTTTTGGCCTTCAGGCGAAGGCCTTCCTCGATGGCATACATATCGAACGGGTTGATGATGGAGACGACCCCGTCCCTCATCAAGGTGTTTGTTTCCGGATTGATTTTCACATCCGTGGTTTCCGGAACTTGTTTGATACAAACAACGTATCTCATGCTTCTCTCCTTGCTTTCCTGCCCGCATCAGCCGAGTGGGACAACGCGGGTTTTCAATTGCAAAATCGGGGGCGCATTATAGATATGTGACGGGCAGATGCAAGGGAGAATTGTCTTGTTAACCGGCGCGTAAGGGTGGAATGGGGCAGTCCAGGGTGGCGGCCACAGCGCGCAAGGCCTCGCCCTCGTCGTCCGTGAGGATGCCGTCGGCGCTCACGGCGGCAGTGCAGGCGGCTATCAGTTGTTGTTTGATGAGCGGGGTTGCCCCCGTAAGCCGGTCCAACGCCGTATCAAGATCCTTGAGTGAAGCGTCTTTAACGGGGAGCAGATGGATTTCCTGATTCTCAACTTCCCGGCAACCGGCGAGGAACGCCTTTTCCGCAAGAGCCGGGTTATTGGTTCCGAACCACGATAGCGCCGAAAGCACCGTAGCCGTTTCCTGTGTGGCGTGTGCAATCGAGGTTAGCCTGTTTCCAGGGATTCGTCCGAGGCCGAATTGGGGGTCGAGGGAATGGAGGGTGAGGCGGAGTATCATGTACTCGAAGAGGGAAATCTCGGAATCCGCGGCAGCCAGGGCCATGACGGCCTCCCTGAAGGCCGGGTATTGATCAGGCGCCAGGTGTTTCAGTGATGCGGTTGCCAGATTTGCTAGCGTGGCGCGAGTGCCTCGTGAGGTGTCCGCCAGAAGTGTGTACAAGGATTCGGTTTCCAGTATGAGTTCGGCGGGGACTCGGGAGGCAAGATCGGCAACTTGCTGCTTCCGGAGCTCTGTTCTCTGGTCAAGCAGGAGGCTGAAGATCACTGCCTGTGCCTTGCTGGGAGTGCGTGCAGCGTCTTCGATTCCGGATGAAAGTCCCTCGAGCCAATGGGCACTGCCAGCCAGGGCGACGGCGGAAAGCGCGCCGGTGTGTGCCACTATCCCTCCAGGATCACTGGCCAGTCCGGTGAAAAGAGGGGCAAGGGCGGGGGCGGCCACCTCGCCTTCCTGTTCAAGGGGGTAGCTCGATGGCTTGCCCTCAACGTCGAATTGCGGATCAAGGAGCCGGATTCGTTTCTCGAGTGGGGGGTGAGTGGCGAGCAGACCGAAAAAAGAAGATCCAAGGCCATTGGCAAAGAAAAGATGGCTCACGGATTCCGCCGATTCGGATTGAAGACGGGACCCGGTAGATAGTTCGAGGATTTTCTTCAAGGCGCCGGCGAGGGCGGGCGGATTGCGCGTGAACTGAACCGAACTGGCGTCGGCGAGGAATTCTCGCTGGCGGGAGACGGCGCTTTTGATGAGACGGGCGAAGAATACACCGATGTATCCGATGACCATCATGGCTAAGCCGAGAAGGAGCACAACAATGAGGGGATTGCCCTTTTTGTTTCTGGAGCTTCCCCCGTGGGACCGGGCGACGATCCGGAACATCCAGTAACCCGTGAGGGAGATGACAAGAATGCCGTTCAGAACCCCGATCAGGCGAATATTCAAGCGCATGTCGCCGTTCAGGATATGGCTGAATTCATGACCGATCACCCCCTGAAGTTCTTCCCGGTTCAGTTTCTCGAGCGTTCCGCGGGTGACTCCGATAATAGCATCCGCCGGCGTGAAGCCTGCGGCGAAGGCATTGATGCCCTGTTCCTGATCGAGGACAAAGACGCGCGGGATGGGAGTGCCGGAAGCGATGGCCATTTCCTCCACCACATTCAGGAGTCTTTTCTCCTGAAACAAGGTTGTATTGGGTGCAATGGGACGGCCTCCGAGCATCTGAGCCACGGCTTCCCCGCCCGTGGAGAGGGACATGATCTTGTAGACGCTTCCCGAGAGAATCAGGGCCATGGTCACAAGGGCGACGATGCCGAAGAGGTTGGGATCCCAGAGTCCGGTCCAGTTGAAGGGTTCGTTGGGAATTACCGTTTTTTCATAGTTCAAAATCAGGGCGGTGACGCCGTAGAGCGACAGGATGATCAGGATCACGGCGATTCCGTAAAAAGCGATGAGTCGCCGGGTCTGACGCCGGGCACGCTCCTGATGCTGGAAGAAATTCATGGAAGTACTATAACGACCGTCGGTGTTTTGTCAAAATTCCGATTGAAGCGCCAGAGGGGGTAGTATATAAAGCACCCTTCCTAGCCGCCGGAGTGGCGAAATGGCAGACGCAGTAGACTCAAAATCTACCACCCGCAAGGGTATGACGGTTCAAGTCCGTCCTCCGGCACCATCGGCTCGATGGTTTGGGCTCTCAATTGCAGCCGCACCCGCCACCGCCTACGCCACGACCCCCAGCGGCAGCTTCACGGGTGAAGTACACATGCTCACGGAAGGACTCGGTGCCCGGGTCGCGATCCGGACGCATGGTGTAATCCGATAGTGTTCCACGTTCCCAGGGTTGTACTGTCCCGCACCCGGACAAACCGCAGAGCATCAAAAGAAGGAAAAGAAGCATGAAACAGGAAGAGTAGATGATCTTGAAAGATTTCGGATTTCCGGGTTGAGGGTTCATTGTTTATCTCCACTTTTTTCCTGCAGCAATGCGCCGATTTCCTGCTGGTATTCAGCCAGGGTTTTTTCTCCATGAAACCCCTTGTGCAGGTGTCGGATTTTGCCTTTTCGATCCACAAGGAAGGAGGCCGGCATTGAGGAGACGTCAGCCGCCGCAATAAGCTGGTTCTGAGTGTCTCGGACAATGGAGAAGGTTGCGGGATGGTCATTCAGGAAAGATCTCATCGCCTTGTCAGTCTTGTCCTGGTTTATGGCCAGGACAACCAGTCCGCGCTCACCGTATTCTTTCTTAAGCTTCTCCAGCGACGGAAAGGAGGCCTTGCAGGGGCCACACCAGGATGCCCAGAAATCAACTAAAATGACTTTTCCGGTAAGATCTGGAATCGTTCCCTCCAGCTTGAACTTCGTCAAATCAGGGAGAGTGGTGCCAGTCTTCCATCCGGCATGGGCACAGGAGACAGACAAAATCATCACGATGGCCAACAGTTCAGTTTTTAATGAGGTAGTCATTGAATTTCCTTGTGCTGAAGGTTCTGCTGTTCTCCCTGATGGTTCCCTCTGCCTGGTGGAAGCTGTCCAGCAATTGGAGCCCCTTATCACTTCCCTGAATGAATGCTGAGGTAGACAGGATTCCAGCCTCGGTGCAGGTCGGGGCGATGACGGTCACGGCCTGACAGCCGTTGTTCACGGGATAACCGGTGCGGGGATCGAAAATATGGCCAATCTGCTGCCCGTTGATGGTTGAATTCCGCCGATAGTTTCCCGAGGTAGTGATGGCGCGGTTATGAAGGGCGACTCCCGCCCAGCAGTGGCCAGTATCTCCGGGATCCTCAATGCCAATCCGCCAAGGTCCGCCTTCAGGAGGTTGGCCCTGAACTCGTAGATCCTGGCCGAAATTAATGAGGATATTATGGATCCCGAATTGATCGGCCATTGCGAAAACCCGATCCACGGCATACTCTTTCCC
>JAABPW010000045.1 GCA_011391785.1 Verrucomicrobiota bacterium | reverse complement strand
TGGGGTTCCTTCCCGCAACCGGCAAGAATCATGACAATCGGCAAGGCCAGAATGTACAGAGAATTGATCGATTTCATGAGTTAGTTTTATCAGAAAATCCTGAGGGACAAACTGAAAATATGGGTTTGTCATCCGGGATCAGCCTGCTCATGCTCGTAATCTTAATCGTAATCGTAATCCTCTGCCCCGGTAGTGATTACGATTACGATTACGATTAAGATTAAGATTACAGTGGGAGGCTGCGGGGCACCCCCCCT
>JAABPW010000044.1 GCA_011391785.1 Verrucomicrobiota bacterium | reverse complement strand
TAAGAAAATGGGCGCTGCACAGGCAAAATTATTGGTAACGAGTTGGAGTACAATTCGTTACGAATTGTTGAATACTCGTGTTTCTGACCTCAAACTGCAGATTGAGGACTCCCCGGTTGAGCCCTTGATCCGGCAGATCCAGAAGGAGCTTGAGGCTAAAGGCATCAAGTTCATGCCGGCTTTTTACCTCACTGATAGCTGGGGTTGTCCTGATGAGGTCCCTGCCGTGGGGATTCCCTTCTACCTGGCTGACCGCCGGTTGTCGCGCATCGAGGAAGAGCAGACGGGGGAGATTGAGGACGTTCGCACGACCATGATGTATTTGCGTCATGAGGTGGGGCATGCCCTGAACTACGCCTACCGGCTGTGGGAAAAGCCGGGATGGGCCGATGTTTTCGGAAAATTCTCGAAACCCTACCGGGACGTGTTTCTGCCCGATCCGTCCAGCCGGGATTTTGTGCGTCATCTGGTTCACAGCCAGTACGGACGGAGCTATGCCCAGAAACACCCGGACGAGGATTTTGCCGAGACCTTCGCGATCTGGCTGACGCCCCGCACGGCCTGGCGCCGCAAGTACCGGTTCTGGCCGGCGTTGCGGAAACTGACCTTTGTGGCGACGCTGATGAGCGGGTTGCGGCGGCGTCCCCTTCCGGATGTGGCGCAGGGACCTTTGGTGAATCCGGTCGAGGAGATGACGATGCCGTTGGCCGAGCATTACGGGCAGCGTGCGGAACGGTACCGGGCGGCGGCGCAGGGGTATGTGGATGACAAGCTGGGGCAGGTGTTCCCGCCGGTCAGGGCGAAGGGGCAAATTCCCGCGTGCCAGTTTATCCGGCGCCACGCGAGGAAGCTGGCGGACGCCATCAGTGTCTGGTCGGGGCTTGATGTCGAGGAAGTGACGACGATCATCGAGAAGCTGGATGACCGGGCCAGGTTCCTGAATCTCAAGATGCCGCGCCGCAAAGGCGGCGAGAAGCTCATGGAGATCACGTCACTGGCCACATCCCTGGCCAAGGATTTCGCGTACACGGGCCGGTTTACGGGCTAGATCAGATCATCTGCACGCCGGTGTCGAACGAGGGTCCTTCCATGGCGATCTTGACGATCTGCTGGAGGAGTTGCTGGTAATTCAGGCCCGCCTTTTCAGCCGAGCGGGCGAGCGCGACGCTCTCGTCCAGCGAGGGATTGCAGTTTACTTCCAGGACCCGGGGCTGCCCGACTTCATCCAGCCGGATATCCACGCGCCCGTAACCCCAGCCGCCAACGGCCCGGAAGGCGCGCAGGGCGATGGAGCTGATCTCGCGGGCCAGGAAAGGTTCCACATGGGCCGGGCACGTGACGGAGGTCTTCTGGTATTCCACGCTGTCTTCCATCCATTTGGCGGCATAGGACATGATGGGCGGGATCTCGGAAGGCAGCTTGGTGTAGTCCACCTCGGCCAGGGGCAGGACCGTGAGTTTTCGTCCGCCCAGGATGCCGACATTGAATTCGCGACCGGGCAGGAAGTGCTGGGCCAGGGCGGGCTGGTGATAGTGCTTGAGGATCTCGCGGACCTTTTCCTTCAACCGGCTCTTGGTGTTGACTACCGAATCCCGGGAGAGTCCGATGCCGGCATGTTCGCGGCTGGGTTGCACGATCACCGGGAAATTCCACCGGCACCGATCCACGTCGCCGATCCGTTCCAGGATTTCGGTGTTGGGCGGCACGGGGATGCCGGCGCCCTGGAGGAGGCTGCCGGACATGTATTTGTAGCGGCTGAGCCCGAGCGCCAGGGCGGGGGAGCCGGTCATCGGGAAACCCATCATCTGGACGAGCGCGGCCACCCGCATTTCGTAGAGTGCTCCGTGGACAACATCATCGTACTGGTTGAAGACCACATCGGGGCGGAGGCGCTGGAGTTTGCGCTGGAACGCGAGGAGATTGTTCGCGAGGGGAACGATGGTGACCTTGTAGCCGCCCTTGCGCAGCACATGGGCCATGCGGCGGATCATCTTCCGGAGATCATCGGTGCTGCCTGTGTCCTCGGGAGCTTCGGGCAATGCCGAGGCCCCTGCATTATAAACGAGCGCCACATGATATCGAGTTGTCTGTTTCATAAAAATCTCCCCGCCAAGCTTTTGATCCGTTCGAATCTAGAGCATGGCGGGGTAGATTGCAACCATTACGGGCGAAATGGGGGTTAGAAAGTGTAGGACGCCTTGATGCTGCCGAGCACAAAGTCCTTTTCCTGGTAGAGTCCGTCGGCGCCGTCCGAGATGTCGCCGTCAGGCAAGGTGGTGTATTGCACGGACGGGGTGATGCTGAACGACTTGGTTACCGGTATCGTTAACGATGCCCCGACGTTGAAGTCGTTCAGAGCGTTTTTATCAACGCCGAAGTAGAAGGCGTTGTAGTTCTCTGTGGCCATTCCGAGCGAGGCGAAGAGAGCCAGTGTGGCTTTTTCCGCAATGCTCTGACTGTAGGTCAGCGACAGAATGCCATACAGGCCGTCGGCCTCGTCGAAGTCATAATAGACACTCAGCGAGGGGACGATCAACCAGTTCGGCAATCCGATTGTTCCATAGACTTCACGGGTACTCGCGACGGTTGAGTTCGGGAATGAATACTCAATTAATCCCCCTCCCAAGGCCACAGATCCCAGTGTTTTTGAGTAGCCGAATGTCAGATCAAGTTCCGATAAGTCCGGCGCATCTTCGCTGACGGAGTCAGTAAGATTCATGTTTCCCCATGTGTTGATGGTGAACCCCCCTGAACCGAGGGTGAACGAAGGCTGCAGAACCGCTTCGTTGTTCAGAACCTGGCCGCGCCAGATATAGCCGTTGGCCAGGGTGGCTTCCGCCAGGGCGGTTGGCGGGGTGGGTTCTCCGGCCTGAACGAGGGTTGCGACGCTGAGACACGTTAATCCGAATGCCAATTTCCTGATGTTGCTGTTCATGGTTATATTTTCCTTTTTCTTGTTGTGTTTCAATCCGGGCGGGTGGCGTTTTGGCGCCACCCGCCCCTGTTCATTTATCCTATTGCTTCCTTGCCCTTTTCCCCGGTGCGGATGCGGATGCACTCGTCCAGGTTCATCACGAAGATCTTTCCGTCCCCGACTTCCCCGGTCCGGGCCCCTCCGGTGATGGCCTCGATGGTCGCGTTGACGTAGTCGTCGTTCACCGCGATCTCGAGCTTGGTCTTCTTCAGCAGGGTTCCCGCCTCCTTGTGGCTGCGGTAGACCTGGGCGATGCCGCCCTGGCGGCCGCGGCCCATGACCGAAGTCACGGTGACCAGGTGAACCTTCTTGTCCGTCAGCCGTTCCAGGACTTCATCCATCCGGTCGGGCTGAATTATGGCTATGATGTATTTCATTTTGTTCTCCTTCGATGGTTCGTTTTACGTTGTTCTCAATCCAGCATGGTGTAACCGGTTTCGCGATGATCCGTCAGGTCCAGGCCGATCCGCTCGGACTGATCCGTCGCCCTCAGGCCGATCACGAGATCCACGACCTTGAGCAGGATGTAGCTGACCACGGCGGAGTAAGCCACGGTGATCGCCACGGCCTTGAGCTGGATCAGGAACTGCGCCGGGTTGCCATAGAACAGCCCGTTCGCGCCGGCGCTGTTGACGGAGGTGGTGGCCCACAGCCCGGTGGCCAGGGCACCCCAGATTCCGCCGACACAATGCACGCCGAAGGCATCCAGGGCGTCGTCATACCCGAGCTTCTCCTTCACGAAGCTCACGAACAGGTAGCAGATGACTCCCGCGCCCAGCCCGATCCACATGGATCCCATGACCGTCACGAACCCGGCCGCCGGGGTGATGGCCACCAATCCGGCCACGGCGCCTGAGATGATGCCCAGCACCGTCATGCGACGGTTGAACAGCAGATCCATTCCAGCCCAGGCCAGTCCGGCAACCGCCGTGGCGATGTGCGTGGCGATGAACGCGCTGCCCGCCAGGCCATTCGCCGCCAGGGCGCTGCCCGCGTTGAACCCGTACCAGCCGAACCACAGCAACGAGGCGCCCAGCACGGCAAACGGCAGGTTATGCGGGGGCGAGATCTTGTGCGGATGCCCCAGCCGGCGTCCCAGCACAACCGCCGCCACAATCGCCGCGATGCCGGCATTGATGTGGACCACGGTGCCACCGGCGAAATCCAGGGCGCCTGAAGTCTTCAGGAATCCGCCCACGCCCCAGACCCAGTGGCACACGGGATCATACACCAGCGTCGACCAGAGCAGCGTGAAGACGGCGAAGGCCGCGAACTTCATCCGTTCCGCGAAGGCGCCGATGATCAAGCCGGGTGTGATCACCGCGAACATCATCTGGAAGATCATGAAGACCTGGTGCGGGATCGTGCCGGCGTAATCGGCATTCGGTTCCACCCCGACGTGGTTCAGGCCGGCCCAGCTCAGGTTTCCGATGAGTCCCTTGACGTCGGGCCCGAACGACAGGCTGTAACCCAGCACCACCCACTGCAGGCTGATCGCGCACATCAGGAAGAAGCACTGCATGAGGACGGAGAGCACGTTCTTTTTCCTGACCAGCCCCCCGTAGAAGAAGGCCAGTCCCGGAATTGTCATCAGCATGACAAATGCCGTGCTCACCAGTACCCAGGCCGTGTCGCCCGAGTTGACCACCGGGGCGACCACCGCTGGCGCCGTTGCGGCCGTGTCTGCGTCACCGGCCAGGGCGGGCAACGCGCCCGCCAGAAGTCCCGCTCCAAGTCCTGCCCATCCCAACCATTTCCTTCTCGTTCTCATGACTTTTCCCTTTCTTGTTTTTCTGTTTAAAAGCTCCGGCTATTTCCTAGCCGCAATAATTCATTAACAGGATGTGTGCCAACTCCCGGATGAGGTGCTGTCGAATTGTTGCAACCTGCTTGAAATAAGCAGGTTGAAGAACAAAGAAATCTTTATTTGTAGAAATTCCTCTATCGGCATAATGATACAATTGTGTATTCATATATCCTATTGTTACGATTATGTAATGTCATGCAAAGCGCCATTCGGGACTTTTGATTCTGTCTTCCGACTCCTGGCTCCTGACTCCTGTTTCCCCGAATAATCTCGACAACTTTCCCTGTGGTGAGACAGGATGGACGGGATGCGAATGACGGAAACATGGATTAAGGATGAGCTGGCGGCCCTGCGTGACCTCGGGTTGGAGCGAGGGTTGTCCTCCCTTGACGGCAAGGGGGGGGAGTCCGGTGGCGCCGGGGCCCTTCTGAATTTTTCCAGCAACGACTATCTGTCGCTGGCCCGTGATCCGCGGGTCATGGCGGCCGCCATGGCGGCCGTGAAGCAGTATGGCGCCGGGGCGGCGGCATCGCGCCTGGTGACGGGAACCCTGGGCTGTCATCAGCAGCTTGAGGAGCAACTTGCCGTCTTGAAGGGGTATCCGTCGGCCCTGGTTTTCGGAAGCGGGTATGCGACCAATGTGGGGATCATCAGCGCCTTGGCCGGGCGGGGTGACCACATCTTCATCGACCGCCTGGCCCATGCCAGCCTGATTGATGCCGCCATCCTGAGCCGGGCCAGGGTTCATCGTTTTCATCACAACGACGCCGGTCATCTCGGCGAGTTAGGCCGTGCGTGCCCGGTTGGCGGGCGCCGCCTGGTGGTCACGGAATCCGTTTTCAGCATGGATGGGGACGTGGCGCCCCTGGCTGAGCTGGCCCATGTGGCGGAACGCGAGGGGCTCATGATGATGGTGGATGAGGCTCATGCCACGGGGGTGTTCGGGCCGGCCGGGGCGGGGGTGGTCAGTCGGGACCGGGTCGGGTCGGCGGTGAATTGCTCGATGGGCACCTTGAGCAAGGCGCTGGGTGGCTACGGCGGATTCGTGGCCTGTTCCGCCGAGATGCGGGCCTGGTTTATCCAGAAGGCCCGTTCGTTTATATATTCCACGGCCCTTCCGCCCGCCATGGTGGGGGCGGCCTGCGGGGCGCTGGAAGTCCTCAGGGCGGAACCCGCAATCGGCAGTCTGCTCCTGACGCGGGCTGCCGCGTTCCGGGCGCGGCTGAAGGACCTGGGTGTGGATACCGGAGGTTCGCAGAGCCAGATCATTCCCGTGATGGTGGGGGACAATGACAAAGCTGTCCGCCTTCAGCGCCGGTTGCTGAACCAGGGGATCCTGGCGGTGGCCATCCGGCCACCCACCGTGCCGCGCGGTACCGCGCGGCTCCGGTTATCGGTGACGCTGGCGCATTCGCCTGAAACCCTGGACCGTGTGGCCGGGGTCATCGCCGAGGCGGCCCGGGCCGAAGGGGTGCGGTCATGAGTTCCGTGGCCCAGCGTTTTTCCCGCGCCGCCCGGACCTATGAGCGGGGTGCCGGGCTGCATCGCCATGTGGCGGCGCGCCTGGTCGGGATGATGCCGGACCCTGTGAAATTCGGGGACGGCCGTATTCTGGAGGTGGGATGTGGCACCGGCGTTCTTACCGAAAAACTCCGCGAGCGATATCCCGGGGCGCCCCTGTGCGTCATGGATATGGCGGAGGGCATGGTGTCGTGCGTCCGCGAACGGTGGGGGGAGGCTCCCGGGATGGACTATGTTGTGGGGGATGTCCGGACCTGCGAGTTCACTTCGATGGTTGACCTGATCGTGAGTAGTTCGGCGCTCCACTGGGCGATGCCGCTGGATCAGACCCTGGCGCGATTGCGCCGGTGGCTCAATTCCGAGGGTGTGTTCTGCGCGGCCCTGATGATTGACGGAACGCTTGGCGAGTTGCATGGGCTGCGTCGGCAGGTGATTCCCGGAAAGACGCCTGTCGGCCGGTTGCCTGCCGGGGAGGAAGTCCTGGCCGCGGTTCAGTCCGCCGGATTCGCGGGAGTTTGCAGCGAGGTGGAGACGATCCAGGCCCACTACCGGTCGGCGGATGATTTTTTCCGGACCATTCACGCCCAGGGTCTTACCGCCGGATCGGTGTCCCGTGCCCCCCGGCCACTGAATCGCAAGGAGCTCACGCGCCTCATGAATGAATACGACCTGTCCTTCCGGGATGAAAAAGGCGGGGTTCTGGCCTCGTTCGTCGTGCTGTATGTCACGGCGGTAGCTCCTTCCGTAGGCAGTAGACAGTAGACAGGAGTCAGAATTGATCCAACTTCCAGATTCTGACTACTGACTTCTGACTACTGTCTGAAAGTCATAATTGGACTTGAACGGGGTTCCTGATACTCTTTTTTGAAACCGGGAGGAAATGGAATGGACCTCGACAAACTTCGTATTCGCGAGCTTCGGGTCAGGAGCCGTGTCGGCGTCACGGACGAGGAGCGCCGCCTGCCCCAGGAAGTGGTGATGACGGTGACGATGCATGCCGACCTGGCGCGTTCCTGCCGCAGCGATCTGTTGCGGGACACGGTTGACTACAAGGCGGTCAAAAAGGCCATTTTGGCGGGGTGCGAGAAGAAATCCTTCAAGTTGATTGAGCGCATGGCCCAGTATGTGGCCGGGCTGGCGTTGGCGGACCCGCGGGTGAGGCGGGTGGATGTGAGGATCGAGAAGCCCGGCGCCCTGCGGTTCGCGCGGTCCAGCGAGGTGGAGATCAGCCGGGAACAGGATTCAGGTATCGGGAGCCGGAAGGCGGAAGGGCGGGGTCGGAATGAATAAGCTGAAAGTAGCGAAATTGATCCGGGAATTGCTGAAGGAGATCGGGGAGGATCCGCGGCGCGAGGGGCTCCTCAAGACGCCCGAGCGGGTTGCCGATGCCTATGAGTTCCTGACGTCGGGCTACAAGACCAATGTGAGCAAGGTGATCAACAACGCCGTGTTCCAGGCCGAGGCCAATAACATGGTGGTGCTCAAGAACGTGGAGGTGTACAGCCTTTGCGAACACCATATGCTACCGTTCTTCGGCCGCTGCCACATCGGTTACATCCCGCGCAAGAAGGTGCTGGGGGTCAGCAAGCTGGCCCGCATCGTGGACTGCCACTCCCGCCGGCTCCAGATCCAGGAGCGGTTGACGGCCCAGATCGCCAAGGACATCATGGATGCCATCAATCCCGAGGGCGTCGGCGTGGTGATGGAATGCCGCCACCTCTGCATGATCATGCGCGGGGTTGAAAAGCAGGACTCGGTGATGACCACCTCCTCGGTGCTGGGCAGTTTCCACAACGAGACGGCCACCCGGACGGAATTCCTGAGCCTGATCGGGACCTGAGGGCGCGCGGGGCACCTCACCTGACCAGCAACGCAGGAATTCCCGAGTCGGCAAGGACCCGCTGGGTGGTGCAGCCGATGAACCACCGTTTGATCCGGGTGTGGGTGTGGGCCCCCATGACAATCAGGTCGCATTTCTCCTTGGCAATAGTGTCCAGGATCGCTTCCCCTGCCTGCCCCTTGAGGATGACCACCTTGGGGTTGATCCCCTCCACCTTGCAGAGCTGCTCCGCGGTGGAGGCGATGACCTGGGTCATTTCCGTGGTCATCTTGTCGGCCACCGTCACCACGGTCAGGGGGACCTTCAGGGCCTTGGCCAGCAGGATCGACAGGGTCGTGACTTTTTCGGAGATGGGACTTCCGTCGCACGCCATCAGGAGGGATTTGACCGGCTCATAACGGCCGGGGGTGACCAGGCAGGACCGGGTTGCGAGCCGGGTGACGCGGTCGGCGATAGACCCGATCATCTCGTGGCCGAACTGCTCGTTTTCCCCGCGCTGGCCGAGGATCACGAGGTCAGCGGTTTGTTCCAGCTCCAGGATGGCATGGGCCGGGTGCCCGACTTCAACGGTGAAGGAGGCCTCCATTCCGGCATTTCGCGCACGCTCCATAAACACCTTGCGGATGGCGGCTCCCTTGGCTTCCATCAGATTCTTGAATTGCGGCCAGCCGGCGTAATAGCCTCCGGCGCCAAGCGCCCCGGAAATGTCGGCCAGCAGCGGGCCTTCGATCATCCTGATGTCGCTGACGTGCATCCCCTTCAGCTCGGCCTTCAGGGTGGTCGCCATCAGGAAGGCGTATTGGCAGGCGACATCGCCATAAGGTGAACCGTCTGTGCAGACAAGCAGTTTCTTGAACATAAGAACCTCCTTGCTTCGTACCGTTTTCCTCTGACTCCATGGTAGTCCTTTTCCGTTGAAAGGCAAGTCCCTCAACGTTTCGATAATGGGTTTGACAGGAAGGACGCCGGCTCCGTATTGTGCCTTTATGCTTCCCCAATGGATTATCGAGAAGAAACGGAATGGCGGGATTCTCTCGGAGAGTGATCTCGACTTCTTTATCGGCGGTTATGTTCGCGGCGATATTCCCGACTACCAGATGTCCGCCCTGGCTATGGCGATCTATTTCCAGGGAATGACCCCGGACGAAATCGCCTGCCTGACCCGGGTGATGATGCATTCGGGCGATGTTGTCGACACTTCCGGGATCCGGCTTGCCAAGGTGGACAAGCATTCCACCGGGGGGATTGGCGACAAGATTTCCATTCCCCTGGCGCCGCTGGTGGCGTCCTGCGGGGTGGCCGTCCCCATGATTTCGGGGCGGGGACTGGGGATCACCGGCGGGACGCTCGATAAACTGGAGTCCATTCCCGGGTACCGCACGGGCCTGTCCGTCCCGGAGTTCCTGAATGTGCTCGGGACCTGCGGCTGCTCCATGATCGGCCAGACCGAGCGGATTGTTCCGGCTGACCGCAAGCTTTACGCCCTGCGCGATGTCACGGCTACCGTTCCCTCGATTCCCCTGATCGTGTCGAGCATCATGAGCAAGAAGCTCGCGGAGGGGATTGATGGACTGGTGCTGGATGTGAAGTGCGGGCGGGGCGCCTTCATGAAAACCCGGGCCGATGCCAGGGCGCTGGCGGAGGGGCTGACGCGCGTCGGCAGGGCCATGGGGAAACGGGTAACGGCCCTGATCACGGCCATGGATCAACCGCTCGGTCGCACCGTGGGCAACGCCCTGGAGATTGTTGAGTCGGTTGAGATCCTGCGGGGCGTCGGGCCGGAGGATACGACGCAACTGACCCTGCTGCTGGCAGCGGAAATGCTGGTATTGGGCGGCGTGGCAACCAGTCCCGAGTCGGCGCTTCCCGTGCTGCGCGGCAAGCTCAAGTCCGGTGAAGCGCTGGAGGTCTTTAAAAAAATGGTGTCGATGCACGGGGGGCGGACGGATGTTATCGATGATCCCCGCCGGCTTCCCGTGGCGGCGGTCCGGGTTGATCATGTGTCCGCTTCTTCTGGAACGGTGCAGGATGTGGATGCGGAGTTAATCGGACGGGCCAGCCTGTTGCTTGGGGCCGGCAGGACGAAAACCACGGATGTCATCGACCCTGCGGCAGGGATCTCGGGCCTCGTCAAGATTGGGGAGCGCGTGGCGGCGGGGCAACCGCTGGCCACCCTGCATGCCGCCAGCCGCGACCGCCTGGAGGCTGCCCAGCAACTCCTGCCGCAGGCCTTTGTGATCGGTGAAGGAACCCCGGAGTCGCCACCGATCCTTCTGGAACGCGTCTAGCTTCGATTCAAAATAATGGGGCAGGGTTCAGGAATCCCGTGCCGCCGAAGAGGGGGCAACCGCAGACGAACGCAGAAGACGCTGATGGGGAGGGAATGAATGCTGAATTCATCTGCGTTTTCCGCGTTCATCTGCGGTTTGCTTTCCCCGAAACCTACCCCCTCTACTGTGGCAATGCCGGGTCAGGTGCAGCTATTTCCACCCCGGCATGGTCGGCGGGCGAGACGATGTTTTCCCACCACGCCGTCAACCGCGGGGCCAGCGAGGAGGGGGCAAGGGTCTCGCAGTGGATGCGGTGGGAGGACACGGTCCATTGGTTGGTGGGCCAACTCTGGGAAGGCCAGACACGGTGGCCGGGCGACAGGCTCTTGGTGAAGGAATTGGTGCCATCCTGAAGCTGGACAACGACGTCGTAATCGGCTGCGCTTTCCCTGTGTTTTATCCAGTACAGCGATAGGATCCGGTTGTTTTCCGCGTCGGGCGGCGAGAGGCGATACCCGGCGAGCTGAATCGCCGTGGTCACGGTGTTTGACGGTTGCAGGGCGGGGATCGGGTCGATGAACCGCACCCAGTGCAAGGGGGGCGCCGGGGAATTCGTGGCCTTGCGCAGGGCGATAAACCCATCCAGCTCTTCCGCCACTTCCCAAGCCCCAGCGGCGAGCAGTTTCTGCAGGTTGAGGTGGCCCTTCGGTTCGTGGAAGCCCGTGATCGTGAAAGTCAGGGGATCATGCGTGTCCAGGATGATCAAGTCGAGATCAGGCGGGGTTGGGTAGGGGACGGAGGAGAGGGTATAGCGCCCTGAATAGATGTGATGCAGCGAATACAGGCGTTCCCTGCCCGATAGAGGAGCCAGGTGACGGAAGGTTGTCGTCACGGCTGCTTCCGGGGGAATGGAACGCAGGAGCTTCCGCTGCACGAGCCTGTCGTTTTGGCTCAGGCGGGGTTGCGAGCCGGAGTCGCCCTGTATTTTCGGGATTGTCCCGGCCAGGAAGAACGAGGCGATGGTGGTGCAGCCGAGCAGCAGGGCGGTCATGCGCGGGATGGCGGTCCAGCGCTGCTGCCGCAGGAACCGCACGCCGAGGATTGCGCCCAGAAAAATGAACGGGATGAATTCGGCCTGGTAGTGATAGAGGATGGAGGCCTCGGAGGGGCGGGCCGACAGGAGCCGCTGGGCCAGGATCGGCAGGAGGGGGACCAAGGCCAGCGGGCGCAGGAGGCAAAGGAAGGCCACGGGGGTTAGCAGGGTTACCAGGAAGGCGATTTTTTCAGGTTGCAGGGCGAACGCCAGCGCGGAGAGAGGGTGCAGGATAATGGCCTTCAGGGCGAGGGGCAGCGTGGTGCCGAAATGGGAATAGAGCGAGTTGAACATGATGATGTCATGGTTCAGGCGCGGCATGAGCCAGCCCACGGTCAGAACCAGCCAGCCCATTCCCAGCAGGAGCGGCGTGGCGATCCAGCGTGCGGACTTGCGTTCCAGCAGGGCGAGGATCCCAAAGCCGATGGCGATCAGCGCGATGTTTTCCTGGCAGAGGAGTGCGAGGATCAGGAAGGACAGGAACACGCCGAACTGCTGCCGCCGCCAGAAGAGCAGGGCGCACAGGAGGAAGGTGGTCGCCAGCGCGATGGGGTGGAATTCGTACAGGTTCATGAAGATGAGGGGCGGGTACAACAGGTAGAAGAAGGCGAAGGCCACTCCCCATCGCTCCGAGAGTTCCTGCCGCGCCAGGAGGAAGACCGCCCACGCGCCCAGGGCCAGGATGAGGGTTTGCAGGAACAGCAGGGTCAGGGGGCTGGGGAAAATGGCGTAGTCGGGGGCGATGAGGAACAGGATTGGCACCATGTGATTGCCGAGGAACGGGATGCCCAGGATGGAGCTGTCCAGCGACCCGTGCAGGATGTTCCGGAGGCTCTGGGTATGGACGGCGAGATCGAAGTCCCCGTATCTGAAGCCCGAGTAGGCGGAATAGCACGCGTGCCCGATCAGGAGGCAGTAGGCGGCCATGCCCGCGAAGACGAGGGTGATGGCTCCTTTGCCCTGGATCCAGGATGGCGGTTTCATAGCCGTTGAGATTTTCACAACGGGAACCCCTTGTAAAGATGTGTCTGTTTGAAGTGGAAAGATCACGCGGGCAGGCTATGATACGGTTCATCAGCAAAGGACAAGGACGTTCATGGCCGGAGCGAAAAGGGTTCTGATATTCATCGTGGCGTACAACGCGGAGAAGACCATTGCCTCCGTGCTGTCCCGAATTCCCGTGGGCCGGCTTCCCGCGGATGCCGAAGTCCTGATCATCGATGATTGTTCGGCCGACAAGACCTTTCCTGCCGCCCGGGAGAGCCAGGACAAGGTCGCCGGCCTCAAGGTGACCATTCTGCATAATCCCGTCAACCAGGGGTATGGCGGCAACCAGAAGCTCGGCTACCAGTACGCCATCGAGAAGGGGTTCGACGTGGTGGTGCTGCTGCACGGCGATGGACAGTATGCGCCGGAGAAATTGCCGGAACTGATCCAGCCGGTGCTGGCGGGTGAGGCCGAGGCCTGTTTCGGGTCGCGGATGATGCCCGGGGGTACCCCCATCCGGAACGGCATGCCGGTGTACAAGTATGTCGGCAACCGGATCCTGTCGGCTTTCCAGAACAGGCTGCTGGGGTTGCGGCTGTCGGAATTCCATTCCGGGTACCGCGTCTATGCGGTGGAGGCCCTCCGGGCGATTCCCTTCACCTACAACACCAATGACTTCCATTTCGACACGGAGATTATCATCCAGTTTGCCGTGGCGGGATTCCGCATCCGCGAGATCCCGATACCGACCTATTACGGCGATGAGATTTGCCATGTGAACGGTCTGGGCTATGCTTGGAACGTGTGCCGGGCGACACTGGCCAGCCGGATTCACCAGATGGGGATCCTCTATCAACGGAAGTATGATGTCCGCGCGATTCCCGTCTATGACCTGAAGGACGGGTATGACTCCTCCCATACGCGGGCCATCCGCCGGGTTCCGGACGGAAGCCGTGTCCTGGATCTGGCGTGCGGTCCCGGTTTTGTGGCGGCGAAATTGCGCGGGAAGGGTTGCCATGTCATCGGCGTCGACCAGGAGAACCAGGAGGCCGGCCGGTTCGACCGGTTTGTCAGGCAGGATCTGGATCGTGATGATTTTCCCGGCGATATCGGTTCGGTGGACTGGATTCTGGCGCTGGACTGCCTGGAGCATTTGTCGTCCCCCGAGGCGTTGCTTGCCCGGATCAGGGCCACTTTCTATTCGGACAAGACCCGGATCCTGGTGACGGTCCCCAATATCGGGTTTGTGGTGAACCGGCTGGGCCTCTTGCTGGGGCGCTTCAATTACGGGGCGACGGGGATCCTGGACTTGACCCACAAGCGCCTGTTCACGTTCGGGACTTTGACGCGCCTGCTGGAGCAGGAGGGGTATCGCATCAAGGTCCTGCGTGGAATCCCCGCCCCTTTCCCGAAGGCGCTGGGTAGGGGGTTCTGGGGCTTGGCGTTCCTGCACGTCAACCGGCTCCTGATCGTGCTGTGGCGCGGGATGTTCTCCTACCAGATCTACGCGGAAGCCGAAATGACGCCGACGGTCAATCACCTGCTGAGGACGACGGTCTCGCATTCGGAAGCGTTAACTCAACAAGCGTCTCCCCGGCCTGGGTGAAGGTGAAATCCTTTTCCAGCTTGTCCAGGGTCCTCTTGTCGACCCCCGTCAGATCGCAGGTATCCAGGAACACGGGAAGTCCCTGGCGAAGCCATTGCGTGATTTCCTCAGGGTTTTCGTCGGCGGTTGAGGACACCACGTCCCGCGCGCCGCCGGCGCGCATGCCCCGGCTGCGATGGTCGCCCCAGGAAACGGGGGGCGGGTTGGGGCGGGTGATTTTGAAGGGGGCCACCAGTTTGGAGGCGTACTCCACGCGTCGCGACAAGGGGATGAACTTGCGGCCTGACCCGCCCAGCATGATGTCGAGATAGACGGGATCGAGGGCGGAAACAATGACGGCGTTCGTGGGGGTTTGCCGCCGGATGGCCTCGATGCCCGTGCGTCGCGGCGGCGGCTCGGTGCCCAGTTGCCGGACGAGCCCCGCCAGGAGCAGGACCGCGAGTTGCAATCCGACCACCCTGGAAACGGGAAGGTGTTTCAAACAACGACCCAGCAGGCTTCCGGCCCATACGGCCAGCAGGGCGAGCAGGGGCAGGAAAAACCGCTCCTCGGGAAAGAAGAAGACCGTATGAAACGCCAGCAGCGGCAGGCCCGCGGCGGCGGTGAATTCGGCCATTGCGCGTGAAAACGCAGATCCCGCCTCAGGCTCGGTGTTCCGCTTCCGCAGGAAAAGCCAGAGCAGCACGATGAGGCCGCCCCAGAGCGGCAGGCCGCTGGAGAGCATCACGGGAATATTGCTCCTGATGTAGGACAGGGAAAAGGTCAGGGTCATGAAGTCGCAGGGAACAGGGCACCAGTATTGATACCCGTTGCGGAAGGACCCGAACGTGGCCTGGTTATACCAGAGGGTCAGGCTCCCGATAACGAGCAGGGGGGATAAGGCGGCGAGGAGTTTCGGGTATGAGACGGGGCGCAACGCCAGGATGATGAACGGGATAACCGCGCCCAGACTGGTGGGGCGGACCGCCGTGCACAGGGCCACGAGCAATCCAGCGGCCCAGAAAAGGGACACTGGGCGTGCCGGTCCTGCCCGGAGCCGCAGGTAGACGAGGGCCAGCAGCAGGACCAGGGCGGTGCAGGGGACATCCGACATGATTTCGCGGGAATAGAACTGGTAGGCCGGCACCAGCAGTAGTCCCGCCGTGGCGCAGAACGCGCCCCATGGACCCGAGAAGACGTGCCCGATTCTCCAGGCTGCAAACAGTCCCAGCAGGCTGCAGACCAGGATGGAAAAAACGGCGTTCCCAGGCTCCGTGCCGGCAAGGCAATAGGCGGGAGCGAGGAAAACGAGGGAAAACCAGGGGGGGTAGCGCGGGGGGTGGACCTGATCCTGGATGGTGAGCTCATAGGTTCCCGTGGTCGCCAGGGAAAGGGCTCCAGCGGAATACTCCACGGAATCAGGGGTAATGGAAAGATCGGACGCGGCGAAGGGCGTCCGGAAGAGCAGGAGGCCGGCCGCGAGCAGAAGCAAGACCGGCCAAGCTGACAATGTCCTGATCATGCGGTGACGCGGCTTTACGGAAAAGCCGCTTACATTTCCTTGTACTGCGGACCGCCACCACCCTCGGGCAGATCCCAGACGATGTTCTGGTACGGATCCTTGATCTGGCACGTTTTGCAGTGCAGGCAGTTCGAGGGGTCCGTCTTGATGCCGGTCGCCTCGTCGTTGAGGGTGTAGACCTGGGCGGGACAGAACAGGGTGCAGGGTGCGCCGAATTTCCCGATGCATTCCCGGCAGTCTTCCGGCCTCAGGATCCGGAGGTGGCACGGCTGGTGTTCCTCGTGCTTGGTGCCGGAGAAGAATACGTCGGTGAGTCGGTCCATCTGCAATTGGCTTTGCGCGTCAGTCGGCTTGGGAACCTGTTCCCACGGCGTGCATCCGGCCTTTGCCTTCATATGCTTCCAGTCCTCGTTGAGCCTCAGCTTACCGGGGGGGAGGGCGCCGTTCGTGATCCAGCTCATGCCGACGGTGGCGATGCCGGGCAGGGTGCCGTGGGTGAAGGCGGCCCGGACGTTGCGGACGCGCTTCATCTGCTTCCAGCCGGACATCTGTTGGAATTTTTCCGGATACGCCTTGAGGCCCGCCAGGGAGTAATCATCCTTCTGCCAGCACTCGAACAGGGTGTCGCCTGCGGCGATGCCCGACTGCATGGCGATGTGAACCCCCTTGAGGCGGAGCGAATCCAGCAACCCGGCGCCATCCCCTACGATCATGGCGCCATCCACCACGGTCTTGGGCGCGGCGAAGTAGCCGCCCTCCGGCAGGACCTTGGCGCCGTAGCCGATGACTTTTCCGCCGGCAATAAACTGCTGGATTACCGGATTGCGCTTGAATAGCCGGAAAATGTCGTGGGGACTGGCCGTGGGGTTGGTGTAATCCAGGGCGGTCGCCATGCCGATGGCGACCTTGGTGTCGGACAGGCAATAGACAAACCCGCCGCCATAGGTGAAATAATCCAGGGGGTATCCGAAGGTGTGGACGATCTTGCCTGTCTGGGCGGGGCGGGACGGGATTTCGATCAATTCCTTGACGCCCACCGCATAGGTCTGGTGATTGCAGCCCTCGTTGAGTTTCCGGTCGGCGATGAGTTGTTCGGTCAGCTTGCCGCAGGCGCCTTCGCCCAGCACGACGACCTTGGCAATGACGTTGGGACCGGCTTCGAAGGCTTGCTTCCGGGATCCATCCTTGTCCAGACCCTTATCCCCGATCTGGATGCCCGTGATCCGGCCGTTTTCCTCGAGCAGTTTGGCGGCGCTGAATTCGGTGTAGATTTCCGCCCCTGCGGCTTCGCACAGTTTGCCGAGGTGACGCGTTGCTGCGGACAGGGAAATGATAGGGAATCCCTCGGCGCTCATCATGGGCGGGACCCAGGGCAGTTTGATGCCGCCGGTTTTCGACAGGCGGTAAAAGGCTTCCGAGGCGACCGTGGTGGCAATCGGGAATTCCTTGAGTTCGTCGGGGCTCAAAAGGACCGAAAGCGACTCGGGATCGATGACGGCGCCGGACAGTACATGATTTCCCACATTCTTGCTTTTCTCGATGATGAGGACAGTGGGTTTAGCCTTGGCGTTGCCGGCTTGTCCGGCGCGCTTCAGGAGACGCAGGACGGTTGAGAGGGTTGCGATTCCGGCCCCCACGCAGACAATATCGAATTCCAGTGAATCTCGTTCCATGATGGCTCCCCATTATTCTCGGAAATAATTAAAAATATCACATAATCCTTTTCGTGCGTAAAGAATTTAGCGATTATGCGGCTCGTGACACTTGATACAGAGAATCTTCTTGTCGCCGCCGGCCGGATCCGGGATGCCTTTCCCGCGTTCCGTCCCCGGTTCGCCCTGATCATGGGGTCGGGGTGGCGTGAGGTGGCCGGGGCTTTTTCCGTCCGGCATTCGCTGGACTTCGCCGCGATTCCCGCGCTGGGCGCGACCCAGGTGGAGGGGCACGGGGGGCAGCTTTTACTGGCGGAGGAGCGGGGTATTGAACTGCTGATTTTCGCCGGACGCCGCCACTGGTATGAGGGGGCGGGCTGGGGGCCGATAGCCTTTCCGGTCTGTCTTGCCAAAACCATGGGCGTGGAGGGGTTGGTGTTGACCAACAGTTCGGGTGGAATCAATCCGGCCTTTCGCGCCGGCGCCGTGATGGTGATGGATGACCACATCAACCTGATGGGCGTGAATCCCCTGGCGGGCCCGAATCATCCTTTCTGGGGACCGCGTTTCCCTGACATGACCGGAGTCTATGATGCGGACTACCGGCGCCGGCTGGATGCGGCGGCGGCGAAGACCGGCCTGCCGGTGACCCATGGTGTGTATCTGGCGGTAACGGGTCCTTCCTATGAGACGCCTGCGGAGATTGCCGCATTCCGCCGTTTGGGTGCGGATGCGGTGGGGATGTCCACCGTGCCGGAGGCCATCCTGGCGCATGCCGCGGGGTTGAAGGTGGCGGGGCTCTCCTGCATCACCAACGCGGCTGCCGGGATGGGTCAGGTTTTATCGCACCAGGAAGTGCTGGCCGGTGCGCGGACGGCGATTCCGGGGCTGACCAGCCTGTTGAAGGAATTTATCGGGCAGGGAGGTGCCGCGTGAGCAGGACTGGAATCACGACCGTGGTGCGAGCAAGGCTGGTGAAGGCGGCGCTCGAAGCTGCGCGGGCGAGCTACTCGCCCTATTCGCGTTTCCCGGTGGGGGCCGCGCTGTTGGCGGAGGGCGGCAAGGTGTATGGCGGGTGCAATGTGGAAAACGCTTCCTACGGATTGACGCTGTGCGCCGAACGGGTTGCGGTTTTCAAGGCGGTTTCGGAGGGCAGGCGGACCTTCAAGGCGCTGGCGGTGGCCGGTGGCCGGGGCCGGGCGGCGCGTCCCTGTGGCGCCTGCCTGCAGGTGCTGTCCGAGTTCTGCGGGCCGGATTTCCCCGTCATCCTCTCCTCGCTGGACAAGCCCGGGAAAGCCGTGGCGGTCACCCTTGGCGAGCTGTTGCCGCAGGCGTTTAAGAAGACAGAAGTCAGGAGACAGAAGACAGTAGTCAGAATTAAGAATTAAGAATTAAAAAAGACGCCAGAAACTCCTGACTCCTGACTACTGTCTTCTGTCTTCTGTCTTCTTGATGCCGATGAATACATTTTCATTACCATTAATTGGCGTCCACCCTGCCGCCGCGGGCGCGGTGGATGCCGTGCGGAGGTTGCAGGAGGCGGGGTATATCGCCTATTGGGCGGGCGGGTGTGTCCGTGACCTGATTATCGGCAGGCATGCGAAGGATTTCGACATCGCCACCAATGCGGTTCCCGACAAGGTGGTGGAGTTGTTTCCCGATGCCGTGGCGGTGGGGAAATGCTTCGGGGTGGTGCGGGTCCCCGTGGATGGGAACTGGTACGAGATTGCCACCTTCCGGCAGGATGAGGCGTATTTGGACGGGCGTCGTCCGAGCGCGGTGACGTTTTCCGATCCTGAGACTGATGCCCAGCGCCGCGATTTCACGGTCAATGCCCTGTTCTACGATCCGCTCAGGGGGCAGGTCATTGATTATGTGTCGGGCCGGGAGGACATTGAGCGCCGTGTGATCCGGGCGGTGGGCAATCCCCGCGAGCGGTTCCGGGAGGATCACCTGCGGCTCCTGCGGGCGGTCCGGTTCGCCTCCACCCTTGATTTTTCCCTGGATCCGGACACGGCGGCGGCGATCCGCGAGTGGGCGCCGAAGGTCAGTGTCGTCAGCGCCGAGCGGATCCGGGAGGAGCTCAGCCGGCTGTGGGTCGAGGCGCACCGGGCGGGTGACGCGTTGATCCTGCTTCGCGAACTCGGGTTGCTCCAGGTTGTCCTGCCCGAGGTGGCGGCGATGCATGGGGTGGAGCAGCCCCCGCAATATCATCCCGAGGGCGACGTGTTCCAGCACACGGTGGTCATGCTCAACGGCCTGGACACGGAAGATTACCGGCTGGCCTGGGCGGTGCTGTTGCATGATGTGGGGAAGCCGCCGACCGCGCAGTTCAAGGACGGGCGCTGGCGGTTCGAGTGTCATGCGGCGGTGGGCGCCGAGGCCACCCGCGCCATCCTGCAACGGTTGCGGTTTTCAACGGATGACACGGATGAGATCACCCATATGGTGTCGAACCATATGCGGTTTATCGATGTCAAATCCATGCGCCGGGCAACGCTTCGCCGGATTGTGGGATCGCCCACCTTTCATTCCGAGATGGAGTTGCACCGCCTGGATTGCGCCTCCAGTCATGGTGACCTTGAGAATTACCATTATCTGGGGGACTTTCACCGGCAGATGGCTTCGGAGCCGGTGTTGCCCCCGCCCTGGATTACCGGGCGGGAGATCATGGCGCTGGGGATTCCGGAAGGCCGTGAAGTGGGGGCGTGGCGCAAGAAAGCCTATGATGCCCAGCTGGAAGGAACGCATCCTGACCGGGAGGCGTTGCTGGACTGGCTCCAGAAAGAGATCGTGGGGACGGTTCAGCCCGGGGGATGATAGGGGGCCAGCTTGAGCTCGCAGGCACTGCAGAGGATCCAGTCTGACTTCGACATGACTCCCTCCATGGCCTCCTGACTCCATTTTGCCGGATAATCGGGGGTGGCCAGCCGGGCCAGAGAAGGCGGGATCAGGCCGAGATGGAAGGGGTTGAATCCGCGCCGCACGGCCCCGCGCAGGGCGGATGCGCTCACCAGGGAGTTCGCTTCAGGCGCGCTACAGATGTCACAGGACTTGATCATTAGATATTTTTAGCTTGTTCCTAAAATGGGAACAAGGAAAAAGCCTGGAGATTTTCTTCTGGAGGGCGAGGCTTGCCGAGCCGCGTGGGCAGGGAATTAACCGGCTTGTGAGGGTGCGGGAGATCAGTGTAGAGTTAATGACATTTTCCAGAAGGATGGGAGTCAAGTTATGGGCAGGACACTGGTGGTATTGGCGGCGGGGATCGGGAGTCGTTACGGCGGGTTGAAGCAGATCGAGGCCGTGGGCCCGAATGGCGCCATCGTGATCGAGTATTCGGTGTATGATGCCATTCGCGCCGGGTTTGACCGGGTGGTGTGTGTGATCCGTCGGGATATTGAAAAGGATTTCCGTTCGATTGTGGCCTCCCGTTTCGAGAAGCAGATTCCCGTTGATTATGTGTTTCAGGACATGGATGACCTGCCGGCTGGATTTTCAGTTCCGGCGGACCGGAAAAAGCCATGGGGTACAGGGCATGCGGTGCTGGCCTGCCGCCATATCGTCAAGACGCCCTTCGCGGTCATCAACGCCGATGATTTTTACGGTCGCCGCTCGTACGGGGCGCTGGGCGCCTTTCTCCAGGGAGTGGCGCCGGAATCAGGGGCCTACAGCATGGTGGGCTTCACACTCCGCAACACCCTCTCCGAGCATGGCCATGTGGCCCGCGGGGTATGCGAGGTGGATGCGAAGGGGCTCCTGACGCGCGTCGTGGAGCGCACCCATATCGAGAAAACGGACACGGGTGCCCGTTTCGCCGATGGCAACGGGTGGCGGAGCCTGACCGGTGACGAGGTGGTTTCCATGAACATGTGGGGACTAACCCCGTCCTTGTTCGGAACATTGCAAGGCGAGTTTTCGCTGTTCCTCCAGAAGCACGCGACTGATCCGAAGGCCGAGTTCTTCCTGCCGACCGTGGTGGATGGACTGGTCAATAGCGGGAAAGCCACGGTTAAGGTGCTTTCAACTCCCGAGCACTGGTTTGGCGTCACCTATCCGCAGGACAAGGCGGTGGTGGTCGAGGGGATCCGTTCCCTGGTGGGGCAGGGCGTTTATCCCGAGACGCTGTGGAGTTAGGATTTCTTCTGGATCAGCCGGTACACCACGGCGAAGTCTTCCTCGCCCCAGCCCGCCTCCATACCCTCGGTGAACACTTCCTTGAGCCGTTCCGTCAAGGGGCAGGCGACCTTGAGTTCGGCGGCCCGCTCCAAGGCGAGGCGGACATCCTTGTCCATGTGCTTGAGGGAGAAGTGGGTGGCATAGTCGCCCTCGAGCATTTTTCCGATTTTCATATCGGCCAGGACCGAGTACCCGGCATTCATCTTGTAGGCCTCCACAAAGGTGGCGACATTCAAGCCGGCTTTTTTCACGAGCGCAAACCCTTCTGCCATCGCCTCCATCAGGTTGGCCAGCATCATGTTCATGACCAGCTTGGCATCGGCGGCCGTGCCGACCGGACCGAAGAAGAAACATTGTTTTCCGATCTGCATCAGCAGGGGTTCCATTCGCCTGAAAAGGGGCTCATCGCCGCCGATATAGAACACCAGCTTGGCGGCGGCCGCGCCGTCCTTGCTGCCGGTGAAGGGCGCCTCCAGGAATTCGCCACCCGCTTCCCGGACCGCCTTGGCGGCGCGTTGATTGTCGCCCGGTCCCACGGTGCTGGCATTCAGTACCACTTTCCCGCGGAGGGAGACGGAGGCGAGTCCCGCGGGTCCTTCGATGACGGAAACCAGGGCGGCTGGATCGGCCACGGTGATCATGATGACTTCGGCGGTATGGGCCACGAGCGCGGGCGCGGCCATCAGGGGGAAGCCCGAATTCTCGGCGTGCGCCGGGGTGCGATTCCAGCCGACGACACGGTGGCCTGCCTTTTTCCAGTTTCGCCCCATTCGCGACCCGATAATTCCGCACCCGATAATTCCAATATTCATGGGCTTGGGAATGCTGTGAGTTCCGCGGTTACGAGGCAGACATCATCATCGAACGCCGAGGTGGTGGCAAAGGCCTCGGCATCGGAGACGAGGGAGGGCAGGAATTTTTCGGGGCTGGCGGACAGGTGATGCTGGGTGCTGATCAACAGCCGTTCCTCGCCGTACTGTTCCCGGCCGGCGCCTTCCACCTCGGTGATGCCATCGGTATAGATCAGGACCCCGGTGCCCGCCTCGAGGGGGAGTTCCAGCATCGGGTACGTGAATTTATCGGTGATGCCGAAGGCCGGGCCAAAGGGTTCCAGTTTGGGGCGCAGGGGGATCACGGTGCGATGGATCCGGTTGAAGAGGAGCGGGGAGGGATGCCCGGCATCGCTGAAGGTCAGGCGTTTTTCCGCAAGATCCATGAAAACATAGGAGGCGGAGACAAACATGAACTCCTCCGCATCACGCATGATGGTCATGAATTCACGGTTCATGTGGGAGAGGAACAACCCCGGGTTGTCGGCGATGGGCTTCAACTCCTCGATCATGCTCCGCATGATGGCCGTGATCAGGGCGGCGCGAATACCGTGCCCCATGACATCGCAGGCAAACAAGCCCGCCTGATGTTCTGAAAACGGGAGGATAAAGAAGAAATCCCCGCCCAACGTGGTGCTGGGCCGGTAGAAGTGCTTGAACTGGATCAGGCTCTCCTCCGGGGAGCAGCCATGGGGGAACGTCGGGTATTCGCGGGGCAGCAGGGCCAGCTGGACTTCGCGGGCCATGTCGAGATCCGCCTCCATCTCCATGTTCCGGATGCGGAGCTGTTCGGCGTACTGCTCGCGCTGTGCCTCCGCCCGTTTGCGCTCGGTGATGTCGTTGAATGAAAGAACGATACCCACAAGTTCATCATCGGTGTTGAAGTTGGCGGTGGCGGCGGCCTGGACGAAGAAGGTCAATCCATCGGTCCGGCGTGCCTCGACCTCCTGGCGCCAAGCCTGCCCGGTGGAGACAATGTCGGTGATGGCCATGCCGAGGTCCGGGTCGCAGAACAGCTGGCCCAGGGTCATGCTCTGGGCGGCTTCCTGGTTTTCGATGCCCCACATGCGCAGGGCCGCCGGGTTGCCGTACATCAGGCGCAATTCAAGATCCGCAATGGCGATGCCGCTTCCGGCGAGTTGGATCGCCGTGTGCTCGGTGCGCAACTGCTCCTCCGCCTGGCGGCGAAGGGTGATGTCACGCACGAAAAAACACAGGTAGTCCTGCCCGGAAAGGAAGAGCCGGTTGATGGCGGTCTCGGCGGGGAAGACCGTCCCGTCCTTTCGCGTGAAAAATGCCTGAAGCAGCACGAAGCGGGTGTTGGCGAGATTCTCCCGGATCATGGGGAGGAGTGTTTCATCGGCGCCGTAGAGCAGGTCGAACACTTCCATGTGGCAGAGCTCATTGTGCTCGAATCCGATGAACTGGCTGAGGCGGACATTGGCGTCGACGATGCGTCCGGCATAGTCGGTGATGATGGCACCATCGTAGACGTTCTGGAGCAGCTGCTGGAAATCCGAATCGCCGACGGTGTGCTCGCTTTTGGCCTTGGTGATACGGATGGTCGGGCGCCGGGGAGTGGTGACCCGGCCCAGCTTCTTGTCCTCAAGCAGGTCGGGGGTCAGGTCGATCCGCATGGTGCGGGAGCTTTCTCGCGACAGGGCAGAGTATTCGCTTCCTGTTAGCTCTTCTTTTTCCATAATGATACCCCCTCCGGCAATCCGTACGCAGACTATCATTTATCCCGCCGGCATCTCCATCAGTTTTTAAGGCCCGCGAAACAGGGGGCAGTGTGCCCTTTTCCGGGGCGCCTCCGCCAGTTTCAGCTTGATTTGCCCTGTAATCAAACGGTAGGTTCAAAAACCCATGAAAAACATTTGTATTCAGTACGGTTGTAGGATTGAACCTGTCGTCAGAGGTTATGACGGCAACACCTTGAAGTCTGAAAAAGCGGTCAGGGACGGAGGACTTGAATGGGGCGGGGCCACCTGGGAATGCCGGACTGAGTCCATGCCGGTTGCCGGCCGTGAGGGGCTTGTGGATCTGGAGGTCTCTTTCCGTGTGACGGGCGGTTCCGCGGAATCGGCCGGGGTCGGGGTCGCGTTCGAGTTCGGCGAATGGGCCCTGGAGAACTATATCCTGCTTCCCTCGGCGGTTTACAATGGTAATGATTTTGCCGTTTGGGACACCAAGTATCCACCGCTCTGGCGCGAGCCCGCGCAGTTCAGGCTGGATATGCCGACCACCATTACTCCCTCGCCGCGGCTGAGCGCCGACTCGGCCCGCATCGAGCAGTCCACCGGCGATACCGCCGCTCCGTGCATGGGCTTCTATTCGCCCGGCCGCAGCCAGGGATTCCTGGTCCAATCCACCCAGGGTACGCGATATGGGAACAACGGGCTGACGGTGGATTCCAGTCCCGACCGGTCAAGCACCCGTTTCCTGGTAACCGCGCCCTGTGTACGCCAATTCCGGCAGGATCATTGCAAGGCGCTCCCCAGCGAGGACCGCGGGGTGGCGTGGAAAACGGGAGACAGCCTTGTCCTCAAGTTCCGGCTGTGTTTTTTCGAGGCGCCCAAACTCCAGGTCCTGTTTGACCGATTTGCGGAAATCCGGAAGGACCTGAATCCGTCGGTCCGGCAGGAGTCCCTGCCGTACAGTGCGGCCTGGAAAATCGTGGAGGAGAAATACAACCGCGACAACTGGGTTGAGGAGCACGGTCACTACAAGCTGGCGCCGAATGCCCACACCACCTTCGAGGTTGCTGAAAATCCGATCTGTTTCCTCTGGCAACTGGGCTGGGTGGGGGGCGGGATGATGACCCTGCCGATGCTGGCGCAGGGCGGGGAGCTGACCCGGTCGCGCGCGTGGCGCAACCTGAAGATGATTTTTGAGCGCACGCAGGCACCGTCCGGTTTCTTTTATGGAATCGGCGATGGCGTGAAGTTCTACGGGGACGGCTTTGACCGGCCGAGCCCCCACAATATCCATCTGATCCGCAAAAATTCCGATTGGCTGCTGTTCGCCATCAAGCATTTCGACCTTTTCCAGAAGCAAGGCCGCGAGATTCCCGGGGAGTGGGTTGCCGCCATCCGGAAGCTGGCGGATGCCTTTGTGAAGCTCTGGGAGCGGTACGGCCAGTTCGGCCAGTATATCGATATCGAGACCGGAGCCATCCTGGTGGGCGCGTCAGCGGCGGGGGCGGGGATTCCCGCGGGTCTGGTGGCGGCGTCCCGGTATTATGGCGTGCCGGAATACCTCAAGGTCGCCGAGGCCTCCGCGCGGGGGTATGTCGAGGGGACGCTTGCCCGGGGACTCACCACCGGGGGACCCGGCGAGATCCTTTCGGCGCCCGACAGCGAGTCGGCTTTCGCGTTGCTGGAGTCCTTGGTCAGCCTGCTCGAAAGCACAGGGAATTTGTACTGGGCGAAGGCGGCACATGACATGGTGCGCCAGTGCGCCACGTGGGTGGTTTCCTATGATTACCAGTTCCCCAAGGGATCCTCCTTCGAGAAGAGCGGCGCACGCACTACCGGTGCCGTGTGGGCCAACATCCAGAACAAGCACGGTGCGCCGGGAATCTGCACGCTGTCGGGGGACTCCCTGTTCCGGTTGTGGCGGGCCACGGGCGACCCGCTGGCGCTGGATCTGATCCGTGACACCGCCCACGGGATCACGCAGTATCTTTCGAGGGAAGATCGCCCCCTGAGCGATTCCATGAAGCCCGGCTGGATGTGCGAGCGCGTCAACCTCAGCGACTGGGAGACCGCCAAGGGTGTGGGCAGCAACCTGTTCGGGTCCTGCAGCTGGGCGGAGACCGCCATGATGCTGACGATCCTGGAGATCCCCGGACTCTATGTCCAGCCGGACACGGGCTTCTTCTGCGCGTTTGACAATATCACGGCCGAAAAGGTCAGCCATAAGGACGGGGTGTTGACGCTGCGACTGGCCAATCCGACGAAGCATGATGCCGAAGTAAAGCTGTTCTGCGAGACGGCGGGGGAGGCGAAAAAGCGCCCCCTTGGCTTGAATATGCTCCAGGGGTGCCGCACGGTGTCCGTGCCGGCAGGCGGGGAAACCGTGCTGACGTGTTGAGTGTCCAGTTCAGGATTGCGCCCGGGCGGGGTTGCTCCTATTGTTTAGTCTCAAGATAAAAGGGAATGCATATGGGCTTGAATGTCGTACAGAAGATCCTGAAGGAACATCTGGTGGGCGGGGAACTGGTTCCGGGGCGTGAGATTTCAATCCGGATTGACCAGACCCTGACGCAGGATGCCACGGGGACCATGGCCTATCTCCAATTCGAGGCCATGGGGCTCGACCGGGTCCGCAACGAGCTGGCCGTCAGCTATGTGGACCATAACACCATCCAGGTCGGGTTCGAGAACGCCGATGATCATCATTATCTCCAGACGGTTGCGGCCAAGTATGGAATCATTTATTCCCGGCCGGGCAACGGTATCTGCCACCAGCTCCACCTCGAGCGGTTCGGCGTCCCGGGCAAGACCCTGCTGGGCTCGGACTCCCACACCCCCACCGGCGGGGGAATCGGCATGATCGCCATCGGCGCCGGCGGGATTGATGTGGCGGTGGCCATGGGTGGCGGGCCGTTTTACCTGACCGCCCCGAAAGTGGTGAAGATCACGCTCAAGGGCAAGCTCCGCCCGTGGGTTACCGCGAAGGACGTCATCCTGAAGGTGCTCCAGCAGTTCACCACCAAGGGCAATGTGGGCTGCATGTTCGAGTACGCCGGGCCCGGGCTCAGGAACCTGTCCGTTCCGGAACGCGCCACCATCACCAATATGGGCGCCGAGTGCGGGGTAACCACATCGGTCTTTCCCAGCGACGAGGTTACGAAGGCCTTCCTGGATGCGCAGGGCCGGGGTGGGTCCTGGCGCGAGCTGGTGGCCGATGCGGATGCGACCTATGACCGGGAAGTCACCATCAACCTCTCCAAACTCGAGCCCCTGGCCGCGGCGCCGCATTCACCGGACAACATCGTGACGGTGGCGTCATTGGCCGGGACCCGGGTGGACCAGGTGATGATCGGGTCCTGCACCAATTCGTCCTACGCGGATCTCAAGACCGTGGCCAGAATAATGGAAGGGCACACGACCCATCCTTCGGTGAGCCTCGGGGTGGCGCCC
>JAABPW010000043.1 GCA_011391785.1 Verrucomicrobiota bacterium | reverse complement strand
GATTTTCTTGTAGGGAATGTTATCGGTGACTTCGAACGAGTAGGCCCTGGTGGCCCGGAGCATGGCCCTCTGCTGGCGGTAGGCGATGTAGTTGTGGGCCAGCTTGGTCTCGTGGTTTTCAATCAGGACATGCTCTACGACGTCCTGAATATCCTCGACCGAAGGGGACATATCGCCGTGGTAGGACGCCAGGATGGAGGCCTCGACCTTGGCGGCAAGCGATTCAGCCAGGCGCCGGTCAGGCTTTCCGGTGGAGTCGATGGCCTTGAAAATGGCTGTGGTGATCCGTTCCCGGTCATACGCCACCAGGTTCCCGTTGCGTTTGACAATGGTCTTTATGACGTTGGAACTCATTAAGGAAACGTTACAAAACAAGGCATGCTAAAGCAAGTCATACGCCTCCTCTGAATGGCGCGCTCTGTCGGTGGCAACGGGAGCGCTTGGCTTTCCCGTACTATTGGGGCGGGTGACATTCCACCCTCTGAGTTGTCTCCAATGCTGGTTCAGTTGGATTCCCCGCCACCTTCAAAACCGGCGAATCAGCCATCTGAAACGTTTCAGATTAACAACCAGGGGTTGGTGACGGGTGGATTCATTCATCTTCGCTCCGGAAGCCGATGCGCTTTTGAGGGTGGTTCCGTGAGGTGGCGCTCGGCATCGAATATTCAAAAACACCAATGCTAAACAGGTTGCGCAAGAGGTTTCTATATTTGCGCATAACTGAAAACACGTTATGCGCAAGCGATTTTGCCACAGGGTAGCCGACAGGCTAACCAGCGATTGGAGGTGCTGGCCTGTTGGCTATTACCTCCCAGGTCCTTCTGGAGCGAGGAGGCTCAAGCAGCCTCCACGTGATCCAAGCAGGCTGGAGCACCTTGACTGAGGTATTCAAACGATGCATGGGTGACTTGCTGTTCAAGGAAGCAACGATAAGCCATCAGGTATTCCCCTCTATCAAAATCAGTAGTTTACCTGATGGCGCCAGAAAAATAACCTGCTATCCTGCGACGCTTTGTTTGATTGGTGATTGGCGAGTGGTTTTCCCAGGTCTGAAGTTTCGGCGGGAGTGTGAACAACGCTTTCGTTGCTGATGGCGGGAATTTCTTCCTTGCGTCAGAATTTTATCCGGCTGATCTCAACGCCCCTTTGAAACGGGGTCGATGTGGCAAAGGACGTGATGACAATGAACAGGTTAAGCATCTTGAATTATTGTGTTTTTCCGGTACTGCTGGCGGGGCTGCTGCTGGCGCCGGGCCTGGCTCAGGCGGCGAGCTATACCAACTCGGCCTCCGGCAATTGGAGCGCGACCGGGTGCTGGGTCGGCGGGGCAGTTCCCCCGGCTGGCGGTGCGACCAATGCGGTGATTGTGTTTAATCCCGCAGCCACGGACAACAGCACCAATGACCTGGCGGGCGCATTCCTGGTTAATCAGCTGAGGGTGGTATGCGCGCGGGCGGTGACGTTGCAGGCGTCCGGTGGCAGCTCGCTGTCGTTCACGAACGCGGGAAGTGCGCTTCCCGTGGTGACCAGCGTTGTCGGCGGGACCTTGACTGTCAACTCCCCGGTCACGCTGGCAACCAATACCACCATGGGTGGAAGCGGGACAGTCATCATGGCGGGCAGCATCACGGGGACTGTCGCCTCGGCGTTAACGAAGACCGGTACCGGCCGGCTGGACCTCAACGGGGCAACCGCAGTGGGTGATTTGGCGGTTGGTTACAATGTCAACAGTGGCTCGATCGTGGCGGGCAGCGGCGGATCGCTCCGGGTCGGGAACGGCGCGGGGAACAAACTTTATGTCGGGGTCACCGGCAATGCCGGCACCCTCGATGTGTCGGCTTCCAGCAATTTTACCGCCACCGTCGGCAATTTTTACGTTGGCGTGAATATCGGGGCCGCGACCAGCGTGGGCACCCTGAAACTTGGCGCCAGCAATACCATTACGGCCACGAAAATAGTCATGGGCGGCAACGAGCCCGATAGCGACTCCAGCAGCTCGCACAGCGCGGCAATCACAACCGTCGCCGGGGGCATCACGACGATCCTCACCCCGTCAATGGCCGTGGGCACGTCCAAAGGCACATGCAACTTCACGCTCGGCACGAACGCCACCCTAAACCTTGGCGCTCCAGCTTCGCGAACCGCCCTGATTATCTCGCGATCCGATACCTGGAACGGCTATAACCGGCCTGCAATCGGCAATATGAACCTGTCGGCGGGGGTGGCCAAACTGTATTTGAATTCGCTCGTGATAGGGCGCAAGACGGTAGGCGGCAACAGTACGGGGTATTACACGGGAACAGGCACGCTGACGCTCGGCGGAAACCCCGCGAACCACCTGGACATCAGCGGGGCCGGGAGCGTTGTCACCATCGGCTACACCAGTGTTGCGGGATTTGCCGGCACGGGCAATATGACCATCGGCAATCTGGATGCCACCAGTTCCATCACCTCCACGAACAATGGCACGGCGATCCAGATTGGCGTCGGGGCGCTTGGTAACGGCAAGCTGAACCTGCTGGGCGGCTCGCTGGCCATTACCACCACCGGCGCGGCCATTGCCGGCGGTGGCGGCACCAGCAGCCTCAATCTCAACAACACCACGCTCATCGCGGGCGCCTCCAGCACAAACTGGATTTCCGGGTTGACCACAGCGACGCTGACCAACAGCGTGACGTTGAACACCGCTGGCAGGAACATCACCATACCCCAACCCTTCTCCGGTAATGGCTCGCTTGCCAAGACCGGCGCGGGCACGCTGACGCTCTCCGGCGCGAATACCTTTTCCGGCTCCACCACCATCAGCGCGGGCACGGTGGCGCTTGTCGGAAGCGGCAGCCTGGCCAGCACCAATATCGCCATCGCCTCCGGTGCCGTGCTGGATGTGACGGGCCTGGCGTCGTACACCATGCCGGCAGGGAAGACCTACACCCTCGAGCTTCTGAATGGACCAGGCCGGATCATTGCCGGGGCGCTCGATATCACCAGCGGCCGGATCGTCCTGACCGGTACCACGCCCTCCAGGGCGGGCGCCTATATGCTGGCCAGCTACACCTCCCTCACCGGTTCCGCCTTCGCCTCGGTCACGGGCCTTCCACCCCGTTGCGCCCTCGATTACAACTACAATAACGAAAATATAATCGCGCTGGTGGTTATGCCGCGTGGGCCAGTGCTGAGGATCAAGTGATCTTTTTTTCGATTGAATGGAGAATGACAATATGACTGAGAAAATTCGCCGCACCTGGCGGCATCTGACGGTTCGCGCAAAAATTTGGCTGGCGGGAATGGCGCTTCTTGGCGGCATGGCCTTTACGGCCGCCCTGGCGCTTGAGGATGCCTATATTCCCTGGGGGAACGGGCTCCATATCGGAACCAATGACGATATCGTGTCCTCGAATTACCCCCTCTGGTTCGGCTCGGCCTTCAAGACCGGGGCAGGGGAGTGGGATACCAATCTTCCGGCCTGGGTGGTCTCGCCGGACAACACGAATGATGCCGCGCTGGGGATGCTGTTCAACCGCGAGATGCTGACCAATAACCTGGTCATGCAACTTGGCTACCGGGATTCCAGCAACGCTTCGCTTGCGCTGGATCTACTGCTCATGACCAACCAGACGGTCATGGCCACCAATCTCATCGGGAATTTCCTGACCGGCAGCGGCGCCGATACCTCGCTGACCTTCAATGTCTCCCTGATGAATCCCAATACCGTGGGTCTACAAATCCGCCGGGGCGAGGGCGCCATTATCGTCCGAGACACCCTGCTTGCGCCCGACTGCGACGGGGATGGATATTGCGATACCCTGGAAATCGCTATGGGAAGTAATCCCTATTCGGCGCTTTCCGTACCCCTTTTCGACAGCGATGGCGACGGGATGAGCGACAGCGATGAACTGGCCCTCGGGCTGGATCCTTTCACCTATAATTCCTTCGCCCATCTTCCGTTCCTGGAGCGGTTCGAAACGAACACGGTGCAGTGTGGCGATATCAACGGCCAGAACCTCTGGCAGGCGACCCCGGCCAATGCCGCGCTTGTCCAGACCAATGCATTCTGCGAAGGCAAGCAGGCCCTGGCGATGAGCTCGGCTAACACGCAGGTGGAGGTCAGGCAGTTCTTCGGGACCACGAATGCCCCGGTGGTATGGCTGGATACTCATATTCAGGCCTTTGATTGCGGGGAGTATACGAATACGCCCGCGGATAGCGCGCTCATGACGTTTGATGCAAGCGGTTTTCTCAAGGTCTACGATGGCCTGAAGGCCTCGGGCGACAAGTGGGTGGCGCTGACCAACATGCCGCCCTGCGCACTGACAGGCGAGTGGACGCGGGTCACGGTCAAGCTTGACTATGCCACCCAGCGCTGGCTGGTCTGCCTGAACGGCATCCTGGCGCGCGACGGGCTCGGGTTTGCCGTGCCCGCCGCGCGGCTTGCCGCGGTGACGCTTACCGGCTACCAGGGCGGAATGGATGCGCTCTCCATCTCCACGAACAAGCCAGCCGGGCTTTCCCTTGATGGCGATCTGTTGTCGGATGACTGGGAAATCCAGTATTTCGGCAATCTTAACCAGACGGATTCCAGCGATTCGGACCAGGATGGCCTTACCGATCTCGAGGAATACCAGAACGGCACCTCGCCGCTGCTGGAGGATACGGATGGGGACGGGCTGCCTGATGAATTCGAGATCGATCACGGTTTGAACCCGCTGCTGGCCGACTACGTGTTTTCGACCATCGTGCATGGTCAATATGACGTGATCATGACAATTAACTTCCCCCAGCCGTGCAACATCACCATGACCTGTCCGGCGAGTGTCCGGTTCCTGGAGAACGGCAGCCAGACGTTCACGATAAACAACGTACCCGCCGGTCCCCGGGAGATCCGGGTCACGTTATACGGCTACCAGAAATCGCCGGGCATCAATGTGGATGTCGGGACGATCCTGTACCAGGTGGGCTCAACGTACTTCACCAACACGTTCACCAACACGGTCGTGGCCCTGAATGATGTGAGGGTGACAGGCTACCACCTGATTGATCCCGCGACCGGGAAATATGCGGCGTCCTACACTGCGGAAACAGATCCCGCGGGGTGCGGCGTGCTGATCAAGGATGCCCTCTTCTGGCGCGGCGGCGGCACTCCGAGCTGGGCGAACTATGCCTACAGGTTCTCAACGGATCTGGCCCCGGGGGTGTATTCGGTCAGCGTGATCAACGGGTGGGCGTGGGAGAACAGGGGCGTCTACACGGAGAATGTCATGTCCCTCGACATCACGAAGGAGAAGGAGGACCACGTCTGTGTCAAGGGGCCGCACGATGCCGAGCACAAGTTCAAGGTGACAGTGCTCCCCGATCCGGCCCCCGTAGCGGCGATAATCAAGCTGGATCCTGCCGCAAATGTCACGTTCCTGGATGGCTCGGTCGAGACCAACATTACCTCAACCCAGGACCTCAGCGTCACCGGGCTGGTTGCGGTTTCCGGCGCCACGATCACAGGGCATTATGATTTTGATGGCAGCCCGTATGTCTCCAATTCCTTCGATGTGGTGAATGTGGATAAATTCGTGCTGAGCAATGCGAACTGCGGATGTGTCATTTCAAATGCGACTGATACTACCCAGGACAAGGATACCCCCAGCGCGGCTGATGCGACGGTGGAAGTGATGATGAAGACCAATGTGAATACCGCCAAGCTGGGGTTGACCCTGACTTGGAACCCCGAGAGCCACGGCTACACGAATTTCTGGAAGCTTGGATCAGCCAGCGGGATCTTCCCCGCATCCGGCCAGGAAACCCAGGCCGAGGTCGCGGTGGAGGCTGGTGTGACCAATGACGTCAAGGCCTGGTTCGACTGCGACAACAGCGGGTCGAGCGATCCCAATGACGAGCCAGAAAGGGACTTGAAGGTTCTTGCCGTGCGGCTCCAGGGGCTGAAAGTCAAAGATAAGAATGGTTTCGAAACATTCAAGCTTGGTTTGGGTGACGAGGGAAAGGCTTCGGTAACAACGCTCGAGCCTGCCGACAGGAAATTGAGCTGGTCCTACACCATATCGAACAGCTGCAGTTCATCCGACAGCCAGGTGAAGATCACAACCAACCAAGAGGGGAATGTCCTGAAAATTACCGTGGCTGAGGATAGCGGACCAGGCACAGTCACCCTGTCAGTCCAGGATAGCAGGCATTCCTGCGTCAAGGAGGAGCTGAAGATCAAGGTCGGCTGTGAATCCTGCTCCAGCGGGACGTGTTCCCTTGGTGCAAGTGCCACAAGCTTGTGCTCCGTTCACCTGGAGATCGGGTTGGGACGTCTTGCGGGCGGCGGAAGCGCAGGTGCCTTCAGGCTTGACCTGGATAAGCTCGACCAGGACTCCTACAAGCGCGACAAGCTGGAGGCACCCCACCGCCGCTATGTGGATGGGGTAATGGTGTCGTGTGATTTCGGTGATGATACCCATATCGTGAGTGATCACGATGGCGTAAGGCAATATAAGTCTCCCGAAGGTGTTGTGGATGTTACTAATTCCCCGGATGGGAACGGGTATGTTGTCAAAATATATCCAAACTCCCAGAACGACGGATTCAACCCCGATGCGAACCACTATGTCTGGAAAAACGATGATGGCCATACCGCCAGCTACCGTATCAGCAACCCGGATTATCCCAGCCATGTCTATAACCGGCTGCAGGTCACCGAGACGCGGGCGGGCCACTCGGTCTCGACCATCTATGGCCGGACGGGAACAGACACCGACCATACCTGGACCATGACCACCGGCAACGGCCTCAGGACGGAATCGCTCCGGGAGTATGAAACAGGCCCGATCCTCAACAAGGTCCGTGAAACCAGGGGCGCGGACAACCGCCTGCTGAGCCGCAAGACCGAGGAACTCTCGACCTTCCCCTGGGGCCGCTCGGTAACCCGCCAGGTCGTTTCCTCCGACCAGGGTGACCTCACCACCACCTGGTCCTACTACGCGGATGCACCCGA
>JAABPW010000042.1 GCA_011391785.1 Verrucomicrobiota bacterium | reverse complement strand
CTGTTTATACCCTTATAGATCGATGTTGAATCATGTGAAAGTGAAGATAGGCGATGTTGAACAGGGCAATATCTCTTCGGTGTGGGTGGATCTGGCTGATCCTGCTCCTGGTGCTGGGTGGGGTTCCCGGTGCCGGGTTGGCTGAACCGGTTACCTCTCTGCCTGCTGCCATCGGGCGCGGGCCAGCGGTGCCGGTTCCATGCAAGGTTAGTTTCGGCAAACGGGTGTTGTGGTATGTCCCGAACCGGTTCATGGATCTGGTGGATGTGTTTCGGTTCCGCGTGCGGGTCGGGCCGGGCCTGGCGGCGGGGATGCGCGTCACCGATTTCGGGTCCTTTTATTTTGGCGAATACCATAGTGTCTACGGGGGACTCCCCGGGCCGCGCAATCTCCGCTATGTCCGCCTGCCCGTCGGCGTCGAGAGCCTCAAGGGCGTGGTATTTTGCGGTGTGAATGCCACGGATGACACGCCGTACGGCCCGGAATACGGGCCAACTGAAGTGGATGTCGGGGTGCATCTGGGGGTGGCGGGAATGGAAGCCGGGTTTGACCCCTTGGAATTCGCGGATTTCCTGACGGGCTTCTTTTTCTTTGATTTCGAGCGGGACGACTATCCTCGGCCACGCACGCCGGGGCCCTTGCTGTCCAGCGGGGTCACCCGCGGGACAACCCAGGGCATGTTCATGCTTGGCGAAAAGCCGCCTGTGTTCACCAACTTCACCGATCGGTTGGATTATCTCCACACGAACATCCATCAACGCATCAATCGGCCTTTCCGCACGATCGACGATTACTTTGCGCCCGAAATACTCGAGCGCGGCGCGGTGGTGCCTGATTCGCGGCTGCGGCTTGGGCTTTATGGTGAAACGGTCCGGGGTCGCACCAGGACCTACACGCTTCAGGTTGATGCCGACCTGGACGTTGCCCTGCCGCAAATGGAGAACCGGCTACATGTGTTTGCGCAGAGCGGCCATGCCGACGAACTGCCGGGACTTCCCCTGTCCGAGACGAAGGACCGGAGCTTGATCGTGGGTGCGCGCCGGTTTTTAAAGCACTCCTCGATCGCGACGGATCTCGGGGTCCGTATCAAGTTGCACCCGAGGGCCTTTGCCCGGGTAACGTGGCGGCCGCGGTACGATTCCGGTCCGTGGTCGGTCAGTCCCCAGCAGCGGTTTTTCATGGACTCGAATGAGCGGCTGGGATCGCTCAGCACGGTATTTATTGACCGCTGGCTGGGTGATGGACACGACTATTATGCCGGCAGCACCACTTCCGCCAAGTATACCCAGGACAGTAGCCAGTGGGTGTGGGAGCAATCCCTCCGGCTGGGCTGGGTACGTGAATTGCTGGAAAGAAAGGCCTCCATCGGCCGGTTCGGGCGGCGTGACATCGCGATTGGACACGACCTTTCCGTTCACGTTTTCGGGACGGAAGAGGGGGTCAACACCTACCGCTTCATGTTCGGGATGCGGCGTCCCCTGTATCAGCGATGGATCCTGGGCATCATCGAGCCAGGCCTTGAATGGACCGAGGATAACGATTATCAAACCGCATACCGCGTCATGCTTGGCGTCGACATGCTGTTCTGGGGCTCCTCCAGCAGGTGAGTTCCGGCCGGTTGATCCGGTTGCGCATGCATGCTGTGGCTTGCCATTTCCAAAAAGAATATGTCATTACTACCGGCATGAGCAAAGCAGGCAAACCCTCCGGTCAGTGGTTGTATATCCTCCTGTTGCTTGGCGTGCTACATATTCTGGTGGACGCGCGGTATCGAATCGTTTCGCTTTTCCCGTCACGGGACTTCGGGTTCGGGGTCCTGGGCGTGGCCTACCTTATCATGGCTGTGCTGCTCATTATGCCAGTCCAGGCGCTGCGCCGGTTTTTGGGGCCGCTGGATGACTGGGTTCGGCTGAAGTTTTGCCGCTTGACCGTGGGGCGGGTCTGGAGCCACAGGGTGGTGATCGGCAGTGTCGTCGCGTTGATGGTCGCGGCCGGGTGCGGGTTGCGTTGGCTGGTCATCAAGCAGCTTGCCATCGAACCTCGTTTTGCCGACATGTTGCCGTTGATCCAGGGCGCTTGCGATGCCTTGGTCAAGGGCGGGGATCCCTATGGCCGGGTGTATGCGATGCCTTGGCCATTGCCCTTGACCTTCTGGCCGGGGTTGTGGATGCCGTACCTCGTGCCACACCTGCTCTCGGTTGATATAAGGTGGGTCCATATCGGCGTCGTTGTCGGGATTTCTCTGGTTTTCATCAGGTTTTTCTCCGGAGTGGGTTCAGGAAAAACCAGGCAGGAATCCGCCGTTATGCTGGCCGCAATTTCGGGTTTGTTCCTTTTTCTGTTTTCCAGCGAACCGGTGTTATTCGCGAATATCGCGCATACCCCGCCGCAATGGCTTTGGATATCCCTCCTGGCAGGCGCGATTTTGCTCAAGCGGCCCTGGCTTTCTGCCGTCTGCCTGGGTCTTGTCCTGTCCAGTAGGCAGACGGCGGTGGTTTTTTGCCCCCTGATGGTTATCTACTGGCTCAGGACTTCGGGAAGTTTCCGGGTCGTGGCGAAGCTTGTTGGGGTGACCATGGTTACGTTTCTCATTATTTGCGGTCCTTTTCTCATTCTCAACCCGCATGCTTTCGTAGTGGCTCCGTTACAGCACTATGCCGCCTTGGGCGCCTGGGATTTTTCGAGAGGTCCCGCGAGTTTCGCGGCCAATACGATCGGGCTGTCCTATATGATTCGAAGCACGAAGGTCGACTGGCTTCTGCCGGCGATCGCGCTGGTCGCAATCATCGGCCCCTGGGTGCTGGCGTGGCGACGACTCCGCTCTGCCACCGATGTCCTCCTGTACATGGGGTTTTCCGGGATGGTTGTGGCGTTGACGTCCCCGATTCCCTGGCACTACGAGTACTTTCCCGTGTTTATTCTGATCTCCTTCGCCGCGATTGCCTCCGCGGCCGAGGATGACGCGATCAGGAACACGGACGGGGGTACCGGGGGTCCGTCATGCGGGAGTGGCCGGGTGGGGGAATAACAGTTGACAGGAGCGGGCTGATTCCTGTTAAATCCGCACTGTTTTCAATCATTTTGTTGAGGAGTGCTACCCTTGGATTTAGAAATTCTGCGTCATAGTACGGCGCATGTCATGGCGGCCGCAGTATGTCGGCTTTACGAGAAGGTCCAGTTGGACATAGGTCCCTCCACCGATGCAGGCTTCTACTACGATTTTGACCTGCCGCACCGTTTTACCCCTGAGGACTTCCCCCTGATCGAGCGCGAGATGGCCAAAATCGTGGCCGAGGATGTTCCCTTCGAGCGCCTCGAGATGAGCCGGGCGGAAGCCCGCGCCGCCCTGGAGACCGCTGGTCAGCGCTACAAGCTCGAGCGCCTGGCCGATATCCCGGAAGGGGAGACGATCACGTTTTTCCGCTGTGGCGGGTTCCTCGATCTCTGCCGCGGTCCGCATGTGGCGCGCACGGGCGAGCTCAAGGCGTTCAAGATTTCGTCGGTGGCCGGATCCTATTTCCGCGGCATCGAGACCAATCCCATGCTCCAGCGGCTCTACGGGATCGTGGCCCAGTCGCAGCAGGAGCTGGACGAGCAGGTCCTGCGCCTCGAGGAGGCGCTGAAGCGCGACCACCGCAAGCTGGGCCGGGAGCTGGACCTTTTCAGCGTGCAGGAGGATGTCGGGCCGGGCCTGATCCACTGGCATCCCAAGGGTGCCCGCATCCGTTCGATCATCGAGGAATACTGGCGCAAGGAGCATTTCAAGGCGGGCTACGAGCTGCTTTACACGCCGCACATCGGCCGCGCGGGGCTCTGGGAGACCTCCGGGCATCTGGGCTTCTATGCCGAGAACATGTACGCGCCGATGGTGATCGACGACGTGTCGTACTACGCCAAGCCGATGAACTGCCCGTTCCACATCCAGATCTACAAGAACAACAAGCACTCCTACCGGGACCTGCCGCTGCGTTGGGCCGAACTGGGCACGGTATACCGCTACGAGAAGACCGGCGTGCTGCACGGGCTCCTGCGGGTGCGCGGGTTCACCCAGGATGACGCGCATATCTTCTGCACACCGGAACAGATCGTGGACGAGGTCAAGCGGACGGTGGCCTTCGCGCTCCGGATCTGGCGCTCCTTCGGGTTCACCGAGATCACCGCCTACCTGGCCACCAAGCCCGCCAAGGCCGTGGGCGAGCCCGAGCGCTGGGCCCAGGCCACGGATTCGCTGCGCCAGGCGCTGGACGGCGAGGGGATCCCCTACGTGGTGGACGAGGGCGGCGGCGCGTTTTACGGGCCCAAGATCGATCTCAAGGTGAAGGACGCCATCGGCCGCGAGTGGCAGATGAGCACCATCCAGTTTGATTTCAACCTGCCGGAACGGTTCGAGCTGGCCTATCACGGCGATGACGGCAAGGAGCACCGCCCCTACATGGTGCATCGCGCCCTGCTGGGCAGCCTGGAGCGGTTCTTCGGCGTGCTGGTCGAGCATTTCGCCGGGGCGTTTCCGCTCTGGCTGGCGCCGGAGCAGGTCCGGGTGCTGCCGATCAACGACAAGGTGCTGCCGGCGGCCGAGAAACTGGTCGAGGCGCTGCGCGAGCAGGATTTCCGGGTGGCCATGGATTCCAGTTCGGACAAGCTTGGCGCGAAGATCCGCAACGCGCAGATGGAGAAGATCCCGTACATGCTGGTCCTGGGCGCGCGTGAGGCCGAGGCCGGGCTTGTTTCGGTCCGCAGCCGCATGGCGGGCGACCTGGGAACGATGAAACTTGAGGATTTGGTCAGCCGGCTGCGTGATGAAGTCGCGAGCAAGGCTGGTGGTGGGAACACAGGGGTCGCAGAAAGCCCCGCAACAAGGAGGTAGGTCATTCGTCCGCAGACTATCAGAGTAAATCACCGTATCCGGTGCCCGCAGGTGCGGTTGCTTGACGCCGCCGGGAATATGGCCGGCGTCATGACGGTCAGTGAAGCCATGGGCATCGCCGTTCGCGCCGGTTTGGATTTGGTGGAAGTTTCACCCAATGCCGATCCGCCGGTTTGCCGGGTCATGGATTTCGGCAAGTTCAAGTACGAGCAGGCCCGCAAGGAGCGGGACGCCCGCAAGCACCAGCATGCGGCGGAGATGAAGGAAATCAAGTTCCACGCCAATGTCGGGGATCATGATTTCGAAACCAAGCTCAATCATATTCATGGATTTCTGCAGAAGGGGATGAAGGTTAAGTGTTCCCTTTACTTCCGTGGCCGTGAGAATGCCCACCGGGAACTCGGGTTCGAGGTGATGAATCGTGTTTTGAAACGGTGCGAGGAGTGCGCCCAGGCGGATATGCTGCCGAAACTGATTGGTAGCAGCATTGTGATGGTGCTGGGCACGAGGGCCGGCAAGCCGGTCACGCATGCCCCCCACGTCCCGCCGCCGCCAGCGCGTCCGGCCGGTCTGCAAAATCCGATCGTGATCCCGGCGCCGAAACCGGCTCCGGTTCCGGTGGTGAAGCCGCCGGTTTCGCCCGGACAGAACTGATCCTGAAAAAGCTTGCGGGGTGGGAGTCTCTCATGTAGAGTCCACCCCTTGTTTTTCCCCGGAGGTTTTCGGCTGGTTTGTTGTGCCGTGACCTGAGTCGGGGTGAGGAGACTTATGCCTAAGAAAAAAACGAAAAAGATGGTAAGCAAGAGAGTGAAGAAAACCGCCACAGGGAAGCTGATCTATCAGCGCCCCGGTAGCGGTCATCTTCTGAGCAGCAAATCGCGGAAACGCAAACGCAACATGCGCGGCGGCAAGACAATCAACGACGCCGACCACAAGCGCATCGCGGAAATGATCTGAACGTACTGAAAGGACGAGACCATGCCAAGAGCAACCAATGCACCGGCGTCACGTAAGCGCCGCAAACTCACACTGAAAGCAGCCCGCGGGTTCCGGGGTTCGCGCAGCAAATTGTTCCGTCAGGCGACCGAGGCGGTGGATCGCGCGATGCGGTTGTCCTATGTGCACCGCAAGCAGCTCAAGGGGGATTACCGCCAGCTGTGGACCGTCCGTATTTCGGCGGCCGTGCGCGAGCAGGGAATGCCCTACAACCGTTTCATCCAGGGCCTCAAGAAGGCTGGCATCGAGCTGAACCGCAAGATGCTGTCGGAGATCGCCTTCAACGATCCGACCGGGTTCGTCCAGATCGTGGAGTTGGCCAAGAAGGCCAATGCCTGATCGCTTCCGATCAGCAGGAATGACGCGGCCGTCCGAAAGGGCGGCCGTTTTGTTTTAAGGAGGTCGTCCGGTGGCCGGGTTGAAGCGCTCATTCTATGACCGCGACACGGTGGTGGTGGCGCGCGAATTGCTGGGGAAATGCCTGGTGCACGGGGACCGGGTGGGGCGCATCGTGGAGGTTGAGGCCTATGTCGGGGCCCACGACAAGGCGTCCCATTCCTGCCGGGGGCTGACCGCCCGCAACGCCCCCATGTTCGGCCCGCCCGGCCACGCCTATGTCTACCTGATCTACGGCATGTACTGGTGCATGAACGTGGTGACCGAGCGGGAAGGCCATGCCTCAGCCGTCCTGATCCGCGCCGTGGAGCCCCTGGCGGGCATCACGGGGCGGACCCAGGGGCCGGGGCTGCTCTGCCGGGCGATGGGCATCGACAGGCGCCTGAACGGCCGCGACCTGCTCAGCCGCGACTTCCATATCACGGATGACCGGCCGATGGATTTCCGGATCATGAAGCGCCCCCGTATCGGCGTTGACTATGCCGGTACCTGGGCCCGCCGCCACCTCCGTTTCTACATCGCCGGAAACCCCTTCGTCTCGCGGCCCTGATGGCAACCCTCCCTCATTCCTGCTCTTAATCGTAATCGTAATCGTAATCTTAATCGTAATCTTTTCCGGGGCGAGGAGGATTACGATTAAGATTAAGATTACGATTAGGATGAAAGTCGAAACGGGAGGGGGCATGAGATTCTCCCGAGGGTAAATAAACGGCTGGATTAGAGATGGGGGAAGGGGTAACTTGTCGGACATAAGAGGAGAAAATGGCATGGCGAAAATG
>JAABPW010000041.1 GCA_011391785.1 Verrucomicrobiota bacterium | reverse complement strand
ATCCCGAATGATGGAAAGCCTCTTCACTGCGTTATCACATGCCGTCGAAGGCTCGGCGGCACTGGCGTTAACGGCCGCCTTTGTGTGGGGCGTGCTCAGTATTCTGCTTAGTCCCTGCCATTTGGCCAGTATTCCGTTGATCGTGGGGTTTGTTGATCAACAGGGCCGGATTAGCACGAAACGCGCGTTCGCCATTTCGCTGCTGTTTTCACTGGGCATTCTTATCACCATCGGCGTGATTGGGGCCATCACGGCGGCGGCCGGGCGGATGATGGGGGATGTGGGCCGGTGGGGGAACTACGCGGTGGCGGTCATCTTTTTTGTGGTTGGACTCTACTTGCTGGAAGTCATCCGACTGCCCATGCCGGGGGCGGCCCAGCCTGGCATGAAGCGCAAGGGAATGCTGGCGGCGCTCATCCTCGGCCTGGTGTTCGGGATCGCGCTTGGACCCTGCACTTTTGCCTACATGGCCCCGATGCTGGCGGTATCGTTCAAGCTTGCGGCAACGAATCTGACCTACGGCATCCTGTTGCTTGTGCTCTATGGCGTGGGGCACTGTGCCGTGATCGTGCTGGCAGGTACCTTTACCGAGGTGGTTCAGCACTATCTGGATTGGAATGAGAAATCCAGGGGCGCAGTGATCCTGAAAAAGGTATGTGGTGTCCTCGTGTTGCTGGGCGGGCTTTATCTGATCTACACGGCGCAATGAAAGAGGTGGGCGAGCATCAATGCAAAATAGTCCGGCTTTTCGGATTGCCGGTGTTGACGGTAAATACTATAACTACCGGCTTGATTTTAAACACTTCTCTGGGGGGATGACATGTTGATTCAAGGACTTCTGCTGCTTGTTGCCGGAATGGGGATTGTTTTAGTATTTCTGCTATTGCTGATTTTTGTGGTGACGATGAGCGCGAGGGTGATACCGCGTTTCAATCATTTTCTGCCTGATGTCGTTTCCAAACAGCCGGTGTCGGATCCGGCGCCGAATGTGGCCATCGCGGTTGCCATCGCGGCGGCCCGGCAGCGTGCCGATTCCATGTTTTGTCCAGTAGCTTCAGTCAATCGATAAAAAGGTTTCAGATCATGTCCAAAAAACTCGTCAAGTTCATGTGCACGGCGTTCCGCGACGGATTCCAGTCGGTCTACGGCACGCGGGTTCTTCCCGATGATTTCTTCCCAGCGGTCGAATCGGCGCGCGCTGCCGGCATTACCTGGTTCGAGGCGGGAGGGGGCGCGATGTTTCAAGCGCCGGTCTTTTACATGAACAGCGACCCGTATAAGCTGATGCAGCGGTTTCGCGACGTGTGCGGGCCTGATGCCAACCTCCAGACGCTGGCGCGCGGCGTGAACATTGTGGCCCTTGATTCGGCGTCGAGCGATGTGATCCGCCTGCACGCGAAGCTGTTAAAGAAGTACGGCATGACCACGGTCCGCAACTTCGATGCGCTCAATGATGTCAACAACCTGATCCATTCGGGCAAGTGCATCGTCGAGGCTGGCCTGAACCATCAGGTTTCCATTACCATGATGTCGCTGCCGCCCGGCTGCTCAGGCGCGCATGATCCTGATTTCTACGAGAAGACCCTGCGCGGCATCCTGGATGCCGGCATTCCCTTTTCCTCCGTCTGTTTCAAGGACGCTTCCGGCACGTCGATCCCCGCCGTGGTGTTCGAGACCATCAAACGGGCGCGTAAAATGCTGCCGGAAGGCACGCTTATCCAGTTCCACAGCCATGAGACGGCCGGGTGTTGCGTAATGTCGTACAAGGCGGCCCTGGACGCCGGAGCGGATGGCATCGACCTGTCGCTCTCGCCGGTCTCCGGCGGCACCTGCCAGCCCGATGTGATCGTGATGTGGCATGCGCTGCGCGGCACGAACTACGATCTGGGGGTCGATATCGACAAGGTGCGCGAGGCCGAGCAGGTCTTCCGCGACTGCATGAAGGACTATTTCCTCCCGCCGGAGGCTACGGCGGTCGAGCCGCTCATTCCATGGAGCCCCATGCCGGGCGGTGCGCTGACGGCCAATACCCAGATGCTGCGCGATAACGGCTTGATGAACCGCTACGGCGAGATGATCGCCGCGATGTCCGAGGTCGTTCAGCGCGGTGGGTTCGGCACGTCCGTCACGCCGGTCTCCCAGTTCTATTTCCAGCAGGCTTTCAACAACGTGCTTCACGGACCGTGGAAAAAGATCGCGCCGGGCTACGGCAAGATGGTGCTGGGCTACTTCGGCAAGACGCCGGTTGCCCCCGATCCGGAGATCATCAGGATTGCGGCCGAGCAACTCAAGCTCGAGCCGACCACCGAGACGGTGCAGCATCACAATGACCAGGATCCCAAAAAGTCGATCGCCTCCTGCGAGAAGATCTTGAAGGACAACAATTTGCCGGTCAACGACGAGAACGTTTTCCTCATCGCCAGTTGCGCGGACAAGGGGCTGCTCTACTTGCAGGGCAAGGCGACCGTCAACGTCCGCAAGAACGAGAAGCCAGCCGATGCCGCGACGAAGGCGGCCCCGGACGGCTACACGGTCACGGTCAACGGCACGACTTACGCCGTTGCGCTGAAAGGCGGCCAGGCGGTTGTCAACGGCATGACCTATGCGGTTTCGGTCGCAGACGGGTTACAGAAGCCCGCCGCGGCGCCTGCGAAGCCCGCCACACCGGGTATGCCGGTTGCGGACGGTGCCGAGATCAAGGCGCCGGTGCCGGGAATCATCCTGCGACTGACGGTGCAGCCGGGGGCTGCCGTCAAGAAGGATGACGAGATTCTGGTGATGGAAGCGATGAAGATGGAGATGTCGATCAAAGCTCCGTGCAACGGCACGGTCGAGTACATTAGCGTGGCCCAGTCGGATAAGGTGAACGCGGGTGACATGCTCGCCGTGATCGCCTAAACACTGTTTCGTTCACAGCAGAAGGATTTTCTACATGAAAAATATCATGGCAATTATTGTTTTTTTCGCGACGTTCGCGATAGCGAATAGGTCGGAAGCCTCCGAGACTGTCGAACTTCCCGGGGCGGAGCAGATCGTGGCCGCCAAGCTGGCCGCGGAGGAGGTCGAGGCGATCAAGGATAGACAGGATGCGGACTGGGCGGCCAGTCTGCACAAGATCAAGAACATCTGGAAAGAGACCGGAATCTACGGGTTCATGCAGAAGGACAAGCCGGCGCCTGCGGCTGTCAGGGCGCCGTTGCCCAAGATTGAGCGGAGCTGCATATTGCCATATGGTATGGCGCAGGGGGTAATGATAGCGATCTGTCTGGGATTGATCTATCTGGCGATTTTCAAGGACTTTGAGCCGCTGTTACTGTTGCCGATCGGGTTCGGCGGCCTGCTCTCGAATATTCCCGGGGCCGGTATTACCGCCGCACCGGTGCTGGATGCGCTGGGTTATGTGGTCGAGCCGGGTGGATTTCTCCACTACACGTTCGAGATGGGTGTGGCGACGGGTCTTTTCCCGATTCTGATTTTTATGGGTGTGGGTGCGATGACCGATTTCGGTCCGCTGATCGCCAATCCCCGTACCGCATTGCTGGGCGCGGCGGCGCAGCTGGGCGTGTTCGTGGCGCTGATGGGCGCACTGGCCTTGTCGCAGTTCGTGCCGGGCATCAATTTCCATATTGCCGATGCGGCTTCGATCGGCATCATCGGGGGTGCAGATGGTCCCACGGCCATCTGGCTGACGACCAAGCTGGCGCCTGATCTACTGGGTGCGATTGCCGTGGCGGCCTACTCCTACATGGCGTTGGTGCCGATTATCCAGCCGCCGATCATGAAACTCTGTACAACCGAGGCCGATCGAAAGATCAAGATGAAGCAGCTGCGGCACGTGTCGAAACTGGAGAAGGTATGTTTCCCGCTTATCGTGCTATTGCTTTGCGCGTTGCTGCTTCCGGCTGCCACAACGCTGGTCGGCGCCCTGATGCTCGGTAATCTTGCCAAGGAGTCCGGTGCGGTGAATCGCCTGTCCGACACCATGGCTAACCCGCTTATCAACATCGTGACTATCCTGCTCGGCCTGTCTGTCGGTTCGAAGCTCGCCGCCGAGAAGTTCCTTAATGCCGAGACGCTGGGCATCATCGCGCTGGGTCTGGTCGCCTTCGCCTGCGGCACTGCCGGCGGTGTCTGGATGGCCAAGATCATGAACGTGTTCAGCAAGGACAAGATCAATCCGCTGATCGGCTCCGCTGGCGTATCGGCCGTGCCCATGGCCGCCCGCGTCTCGAATAAGGTCGGGCTGGAGTATGACAACAGCAACTACCTATTGATGCACGCGATGGGCCCGAATGTCTCCGGTGTGATCGGGTCCGCCGTCGTGGCCGGTGTGCTCTACACGCTCTGCCGATAGGGCCGTGTCTCTTGATTTATGAAACGGGTATCACGATCAAGTCTCCGAACGCGGTTGATTTTGGCGGTCATCTTGACCACCCTTCCACTGATGGGGCTGATATGGTTCGGCGCGCAGCGTGAATTTGATCGTGAATCCCGTGTTCTCGAGCAGGAGGTGCAGCGGCTTACGGCTTTTATTGCCGGTGATGTGAACCACCTTCTTGAGTCAACCCGCCAGATGTTAATTGCGGTTTCGTGGATCCATCGATTCGCGCCCCCGGAGCATGAAAGAGAGATTCTTGCTGACCTCGCCGAAAGATGTCCCTATTACACGCGTGTTGGGGTGGTCAATCTTGAGGAAGGCGACACCCTCTCCGATTTGTCGGTTTATCGCGACTCTGCGTCTGGTGACAAAGCCCTGATTCAAAGGGCATCACGCTCTGATAAGATAGTTGTCGGCAGGTTTCAGGCCAGTTCGCCTGGCGGCAAGGATTTGCTGACTGTCGCTTATCGTGTGGAAGGCGGGCCCCAAAACAGCCGTGCCTTGATCTGCTATGTGTTGTTAGATCTAGGATGGTTGGAGTCGCTACTGGCGGAGGAGCGGGTCACGGGGCAGAAATCCCTATTTCCGGAAGGCATGATCCTTAATATTCTGGATCGCACGGGAACAATTCTGACTCGATACCCGGACAAGGCTCAATGGATAGGTCGGAGTTTTCCAGACTCCGAGGTGTTTCATAAGATTATTCAAGCAGGAGAGGGAACCGCCGATCTGGTTGGATTGGGAGGTCTGCGCCGATTGTATGGGTTTAAATCGGTCGAGGTTGCATCGGGCGACATTATTGTCAACATCGGGGTGTCGCGGGACATCGCATTGAATGCGGCCCGGAGCAACATGCATCACAGTCTTATAGGGGTATCACTTGTTGGCCTCGTCCTGATCCTTGCCGCCTGGTTTGGGACCGGTTTTTTTATGACACGCCCCCTGGCATTATTGGTGGGCGCGACGCAACGCCTGGGTGAGGGCAATCTTGCCACGAGGACAGGTGATATTGGTGGTCCTCGTGAGATTGCTCATCTGGCAGGGGCGTTTGACCGGATGGCTGAAACCCTCCAGCGAGCTTCACAGGCGCGCGAGCGATTGCAGACGAAACTTGTCGAGTATGACCGCCAGTTGCGCTCGATGTCAGTTGAAACAGCCCTTGCGGAAGAGCATGAGCGCAAACAGATTGCGGCGGGACTTCACGACAAAGCCGGACCGCTTCTGGCAACCTGCTTTATGAAACTGGGTCGGGCTCTGAAGTCGCCCGCGCCCGAGGAGGTTACCTCAGCGCTTCAGGAGAGTCGTGAGCTGATCGACCAAGCAATCAGTGAGCTCCGATCCCTGACATTTGATCTGAGCTCTCCCGCGTTGTATACATTAGGCCTGCCTGCGGCGGTGGAGGAAGTGTGCCGCGATATGGCAGAACACCATGCTTTGGAAATCACCTTTCATGACCAGGGGACGCCTATAGACCTCGGTCACGACCAACGGATTGTGTTGTACCGTGCGGCGCGGGAACTGCTTCTCAATGTTGTCAAACATGCCGAAGCCCGAAAGGTGACCGTCATTTGCGGGGGGGATGCCGAAGAGGTGTTTATCTCTGTGAGTGATGACGGTGTGGGCTTCGATGCGGCTGGGGCGGGTAGCGGATTCAGTCGAACGGGGGGATTCGGGTTGTTCAATCTGCGGGAACGCGTGACCCATCTCAAAGGCAGGTTTGTCGTGGAATCCTCGCGCGGCACAGGGACACGCGTGGTCGTGGGGTTGCCGGTATTGCCGGGCGATGAAGAGAAGGAGGAAACCAGTGGCGATCAAAGTATTTCTGGCTGATGACCATAAGCTATTCAGGCAGGGTTTGCGCGTGCTTCTTTCGGAAAAGCAGGATATCTGCATTGTGGGCGAGGCTGAAGATGGCCGTGAGGCGCTCGTGCAAATTGCCAAACTCAGTCCGGATGTGGTGATTATGGATGTTGGCATGCCCCTGCTGAATGGCATTGAAACGACGCGGCAGGTCAAAAAGGATTTTCCAAAAATCCGCGTTATTGCCTTATCCATGCATGTGGATGAGAAATTTGTCGCCGAAATGCTCCGGGCGGGTGCTGTCGGCTACTTGTGCAAAAAATGCGATACGGATGAACTGGTCGCGGCGATTCATGTGGCCGTATCCGGGAAGACTTATCTCAGTCCCTCGATTTCGGGAACCCTGGTGGAGCACTACGTGAGGAATGCCAGTGCCACGCCCGCTTCCGCCTACTCCCAGTTGACCGACCGGGAGCGCGAGATCCTTCAACTTCTGGTGGAAGAAAAGAGCATTAAGGAAATTGCGGGGGAGTTGAGCGTGAGCATCAAGACGGTTCATGCCCACCGGGAGCATCTTATGCGGAAGCTCAATGTCCAGACCGTGGCAGGGCTTACCAAATATGCCGTGCGTGAAGGACTGACGGAGCTCTGAGATGTTGCCGATTATCAGTCGTCAGGGGACTGTTATATCGACGGAATGCTCATGGCTGTCGGCGACGAGATGGATCAAGCCGTCGGGCTGCTCCTGGCCATCGACGAACACGAGGGTTTTCCGGGGGGCTTCCGACCCGGCACGTGCCACGGTGATGTGATAGAAGGTGTCGTGGTAGCGGTAGTGCAACTTGAGCGAAGACCACGATTTTGGCAGCCGCGGGCTCACCC
>JAABPW010000040.1 GCA_011391785.1 Verrucomicrobiota bacterium | reverse complement strand
CCTGCCCGCGGGTCAATCCCGCGTCCACCGCGCCATCGACCAACCGGTCGAGCAACCAGGCGAAAAAGGCGGGGCCCGACCCGCTGAGGGCGGTAACCGCGTCGAACTGCTCCTCGGCCAGTTCCATGACCTTCCCGCAACAGCCCAGCAGGGCGCGAACTTCGCCGGCGTCCGCCGGCGTGGCCCGCCTGCCACAGGTGAAGACATTCATGCCCTCGCCTGCCAGGCAGGCGATATTCGGCATCACCCGGATCACGCGGCCAGCCGGCAACAGGGATTCCAGGCGGGCGATGGTCTTGCCCGCTGCAATGGAGACAAGCAGGTGTTCACTGGTGATGTCCGGAGCGAGCCGGCGCAATACGTCATCCATCTGCTGGGGCTTGACGGCAAGAACGCAGGTTCGCGTCTGCCGCACCACCTCGGCATTATCCGGGACAGTGCGAATCCCCATCCGGCCGCTGAGCTCCGCCAGCCGGTCCCCGCTGATATCGGCGGCCACGATGTCGCCGGGACGGAAACCCTGCTTCGCGATCAGTCCCGCCATCATGGCCTCGGCCATTTTCCCGGCGCCTATAAATCCTATGCTCATCATGCCCTCGTTCACGTCTCGGTCTTTGCGCGCGTCTGTTCCCGTCATTTGGAGGCGCCCGGAGCCACGGGGGCTTTATTCACCGGCTTGCCCGTGATCAATTCGATCATCTTGAAATAGGGAGCCAGGATCCGCTGGCGTCCCGGCACCCCGCAGAAATACGACACCACCAGGAGGGTGGAGTAGATCACCAGCGCGATCAGGATTAACGAAAAGATCCCACCCTGGTGGCCACGCGTTGGTTTGGCCATGTGTCCGGGCCTGTCGTATCCGACCCAGTCAACCGGCAGGTCGCTGTTGATCCGGCCCGCTTCATACGCCTCCAGGATCTCCATGACTCCGCCCAGGCTGGCTTCCTTCGCGATATGCCCGCCAGCCTGGTGCACGGTCTCCAGAACCTCCGAGGCCGCATTGGCGGGGCAGGCGGCATGGCAGGGCGGCGTCATCGTCATCATGCTGATGTCATTGTGCCCGTCGCCCACCACCAGGATCTGCGGGTTGGGTATACCCAGGTGCCGGGCCAGCTCGGTAACCGCCAGGCCCTTGGTAAAGGGAATCACCCGCACATCCACTTCGTTGGACGTCTGGAAAACCTGGAGATACCGGTGCGGCCGCACGGCGTCGCGAACGATCTCCGCCCCGTACGCGGTCGCCCCCTCGTCCTCGAACCGGAAACACAACCGCACCCGGGTTGAGTAGGCCACCCGCGCGAAGGGATTGCAGGACAAAACCGCCTTGCGCAATTTCGGCAACGCGCGCCGGACCACCATCTCGTCCTTCCACTGCAGCCACAGGATCCGGAAGTTCCAGATCCAATGCGGCAGGAATCCCCATTTCCGGCATTCATAGATGTAGGCGTGCCGGGAGATCACAAAGTCCGGCACGATGCCGAACACCTTCATGGGGTGGAAGATCCGCTTGTAGCCGCCCAGGCTGCGTCCGGTGCACACCACCCACTTGGCCCCATAGGTGCCGCGGAGCTTGTTGATCTGCGCCCGGAAGTTCCGGTACTGGTCGAATTCCGCGCGCCGCCCCATGACCGTGCCGTCGGCATCGGTCACGAACATCCGAATCTGCTCAAGAATGTTTCCGGAGGAATTCATGACGTTTTCAACGAAACGGGCCGGCCCGCATCAGCCGGCCGGCCCGAAATCAAACCCCCGAAACCGGGGCGGGCTATTTTTTCGCGGCGGCCGACTCCTTGATAAGCGCCAGCCCGATCACCTCGCGCTGGATCTGGTTGGTTCCCTCGTAGATCTGGGTGATCTTGGCGTCACGCATCATCTTCTCGACCGGATACTCCTTCATGTACCCGTACCCGCCGAGGATCTGGACCGCATCGGTCGTCACCTTCATCGCGGTGTCGGAGGCGTACAGCTTGCACATGGCCGAAATCTTGCTGATGTCCTTGGCACCGCTGTCAATGTGGCGGGCGGCGGCATAGACCAGCGCACGGGCGGACTCGACCTGGGTCGCCATGTCGGCCAGCATGAACTGGACGCCCTGGAACGAGCAGATCGCCTTGCCGAACTGGCGGCGCTGGCGGCTGTAGTCCACGGCCTCATCCAGCGCACCGGCCGCGATGCCAAGCGCCTGGGCGGCCACGCCGGGACGGGAGCTGTCCAGCGTCTTCATGGCCACGATAAAGCCCATGCCTTCCCGGGCCAGCAGGTTGGCCTTGGGAATGCGGCAGTCCTGGAACACCAGCTCGCGGGTCGCCGAGGCGCGGATACCCATCTTGTTCTCCTTCTTGCCGAAGGTGAAGCCCGGGGTGCCTTTCTCCACGATGAACGCCGAGGCGCCGCGCGGCCCCTTGCTCTTGTTGGTCATGGCCACGACCGTGTAAATGTCGGCCTCGCCGCCATTGGTGATCCACTGCTTGGTTCCGTTCAGGATATACTCGTCGCCATCCAGCACGGCGGTCGTCTTGATGCCGCTGGCATCCGACCCGGCATTGGCCTCGGTTAACCCGAACGCCGCCAGGGATTTGCCCGATGCGATGCGGGGCAGGAACTTCTTCTTCTGCTCGTCCGACCCGAACAAGATGATCGGGAACGTGCCCAGCGCCGTGGCCGCGAGCGCCAGGGCAATACCGCTGCACACCTTCGAAAGCTCCTCGACGCAGATGGCCAGATCCATGATCCCGCCGCCCAATCCGCCGTATTCCTCGCCGATGTACACGCCACAGAGGTCGGCTTCGGCAAACACCTTCACGATTTCATGGGGAAATTCATTCGCCTCGTCGTAATGCTCACGGATCGGCTTGATCTTTTCCTGGGCTATCTTGCGTGCGAGATCGCGAATCATTACCTGCGTTTCAGTAAAACCGTATTCCATGTTATTCACTCCCAAGGCATTATCAAACCAAACACCGGTCCCATTCCGGAAAAACTTCGCAAACTATAGAGGAACCAAGGGGGGCGGGGCAAGAAAATCCTCACTCCCCTCCACCCCAACCCCCAATCAACAATCTTCAATCTTCAATTCCCCTTTTATTCCCCCTCCCTTGACCACCCACCCCTTCCTCATGTATCTTCCTCGGCAGTGTCCAGTATTGGTATTGAAAAGGCCGGGCGAGTGGTGAAATTGGCAGACACGCAAGACTTAGGATCTTGTGCCGCAAGGCGTGGGGGTTCAAGTCCCCCCCCGCCCACCAGCATTTGAAACAGCGTAAATCCCGATGAGCTCAGGGGGAACCATGCCGAACATCCTGATTGTCGATGATGAGGCGAGCCTCCGGCTCCTCCTCGCGTCGTTGCTCGAGGAGGACGGCTATACCGTCAAGACCGCCACGAGCGTTCCGGAAGCCCGGGAGTATCTCAGGAGCCAGAGCTTCGACGTGGTGTTGACCGACATCATCCTGCCCCGGATCCACGGCACCGAACTCCTCCCCGACCTGACCCGGAACACCAAGGCCATCATGATGACGGGCGAGCCCACCATCGAGACGGCGGTCAAGGCCGTGCGGGCTGGAGCCTTCGACTACCTCCCGAAACCCTTCACCAAGGAAGCCCTGTTGAAGGTGGTTGGAAATGCCACCACACTCAAGTCGCTCGAGGATGACCGGGACCGGCTGGAAAAGCTCAACCAGGAACACCAGCGGGAACTGGAACGGCGCGTGGTCGAACGCACCCGTGAGCTCGATCAGGCCCTCGCGGAAATCAAGCTGTCCCAGGCCCGGCTTATCCAGCAGGAAAAACTCAAGGCCCTGGGCCAGATGGTCAGCGGAATTGCCCACGACCTCAATAACATCCTCATGCCCGTCCTCGGACTCCCTGAATTCATGCTCGCCAACCCGAAGATGATCGAGAACCCGAAGGAGGTGGAACGCGCGCTCACCACCATCATGAACGCCGCCCATGATGCCCAGGACATCATCAGCCGGCTGAGGAATTTCTACCGTCCGGACCTTAAACCCGGACTGGCGCCCTGTTCGCCTTCCACCCTCATCACCCAGGCCATCGCCCTGACGGAACCCTCCTGGAAATCACAGGCGGAAGCCGCAGGCAAGACGATTACCATCCGGACGGAATTCCAGGATGTCCCCAATGTCCTCATCAACGAATCGACCATGCGGCAAGTCCTGACCAACCTCATCATGAACTCCGTTGATGCCATTGCGGCCGAGGGCACCATCACCTTCAGCACGGATCGCGATGACCCTTGGGTGATCATCAGGGTGAGCGACACGGGACACGGCATGACCGAGAAGATCCGGCAACAGTGCTTCGATCCCTTCTTCACCACCAAGGGGGAACAGGGATCCGGACTGGGCCTCCCCGTGAGCTATAGCCTGATCCAGCAGAATGGCGGAACGTTGGAGGTGGAAAGCGAAGCGGGCAAGGGCACAACCATTATCCTCCGCCTGCTTTCAGAACAGTTAGCCCCCCTGCCGGATTCCGCACAAGCCGTCCCGCCGCCCTCCGCATTAGAGGAAGGGGTTCTTTCCCCGCTCCGGATCCTGGTGGTTGACGATGACCCCGTCTCCCGGAACCTTCTGATGGAATACATCACCGCCATGGGACATGTCCCGGAACTGGCCGAAAACGGGACGCAGGCCCTGACCTTGCTGCGCCAGATCCCGTTCGACATCGTCCTGACCGACCGCGCCATGCCGGGCATGCGGGGCGACGAGGTCGCCAAGCTGGCAAAACGCATCTCTCCCGGCATTCCGGTCATCATGCTCACGGGATTCGGCAGTCTCATGCGCCACACCCAGGAACGTCCGGAGGGGGTTGACGAAATCATCGAGAAGCCCGTCAGTCCCGCGGCTCTCGACAAAACCATCAAGTCCATCAGCCGCACAGGAGCCCCGTCATGACCCAGCCCCCCGAGACACCCTCGGTATCCGTGGCGATCATCGATGACGACCGCAACAGTTGCGCCGCCATCGAGATGGGCCTTCGCTCCATCGAGTGCACTCCCAGGATCTACTCCGACGCCCAGCTCGCCCTCGCGGAACTCCAGGCGAATCCGACGGAGGTGGTTATCACCGATATCCGCATGCCCAAGGTGGACGGCATCACCATCCTCAAAACCATCAAGGAGAAACTGCCTTCCGTCGAAGTCATCATCGTCACCGGCTTCGCCGACAAGGCCCTCGCGATCGAGGCCCTGCGCTGGGGCGCGTTCAGCCTCCTCGAAAAGCCGGTCAACCTGATGGAACTGCTGGAGGTCGTCAAACGCACGGTGCATTACCGGACGATTCGCACCGAGCGCGACGAGCTGGCGGAACAGCTGTCGCTCCTTACCCGCCAGGAAATCGCCCGGTGGGGTATCAAGGCCTTTGTCGGAGATTCGGCCGCCATTCAGGGCGTCCTGAAGAATATCCGGCTGATCCAGCGGTCGGCGTCGACCTCGGTCCTGATCACCGGCGAAAGCGGAACCGGAAAGGAACTGGTCGCCCGAGCCATCCATTTCGGGGGATCACGGGCCAGCCAACCCTTCATCCCGGTGAATTGTTCGGCCATCCCCTCCGAACTGGCCGAATCCACTTTGTTCGGCCACCGCAAGGGATCCTTCACGGGCGCCCAGGCCGACCACAAGGGATGTTTCGAACAGGCCCACAAGGGGACTATCTTTCTGGATGAGATCGGCGACATGCCCACATCGCTGCAGGCAAAGCTGCTCCGGGTTCTTGAGGATGGCGTGGTGGTACCGGTGGGCGCAACGGAAGGTCGCAAGGTGGATGTCCGGGTAATCGCCGCAACCAACGCCGCCCTGCATGACAAGATCGAATCGGGCGCATTCCGGTCGGACCTCTTCTACCGTCTCAGCGCCTTTCCCATCATGATCCCCCCGCTCCGCGAACATCCCGGGGATGTCCCGTTGCTGGCCCGGCATTTCATCAAATCACTTTCCGGGGAAATGGGATTCCGCCCCCCCGCCCTCGACGAAACCGCCATCGAGACCTTGAAACAACATCCCTTCCCGGGAAATGTGCGGGAACTGAGGAACCTCATCGAGCGGGCACTCATCGAAAGCGGGGGCAGGACCATCCTCCCCCGGCATCTCCACCTGGCTCCGGAACGCCCCACTCCCCTCAGCCAGACTGAATCCACTTCAAAACTGGCTCTTCCCGACACGCTTCGGGAAGCTGAAATCATGCTGGTCAAGCGCGCCCTCTCACAGGCAGGCGGAAATGTCTCCGCCGCCGCCAAAACGCTCGGCATCAGCCGCGCACGCCTCTACCGCATGCTCAGCGTCGCTGAATTGGGGTAACTTTAAAAACGACAACTGTTCATGTTGTATCATATCGATACATTATTTTGAGCGGTATTTCTTTTAGTAAATTTTATATGTCGTTGACTATAAACATATTATAAACAGATAGTCTAATCATGGCACGGTCCCTGCAATAGTAACTTCCCGTAGATGAGAGTGGATCGAAACGATCCAAACTATCGGGAAGCCATGAAAAAGACGATCACTAGCGGAATCTTGGCGATGTTGGCGGTTATGATGACCAGCTCCTGCAGGACTACACCCCCGCCCACCATGGGTGTTGCCTCTTTGGAGCAGGAAGTCTCCAGGAACGCCCTCGATATTTGCCGTGAGTTCAGCAAAAGCCCGAAGCAAAACCGGATGACCCAGGCTGAGAAACTGAAAAGCCTGTTCGAATTGGATCAGAGGAAACTGATCTTCACGATCAAGTCCGCCCTCGGCCAGAAAAAACCCGTCACGGAATCCACGATCTCCAGCCTGTTGGGCGAGCCGGACTACCGGCAGCAGAACGACCATGGCTACTGGGTCGTGTACACCATCGGCAAGGATTCCAAGAAGCGAACCATGCTGGTCTTCGATTTCATCGACGAGAAACTGTCCGATGTCCAGCAGTTCGCCTTCCCGACCGCGTAAGACGGCGCATCTCTGATTTTTGGACATTAGCGTCCCACGGAAATCTTAATCCTAATCGTAATCGTAATCTTAATCCTCTGCTCCGGAAGGGATTACGATTAAGAGGGGAATGTCGAAAGAGGATAAGGTGCCAGGCTGTTGATCCTCGTAAAAGAGGCGCAACCGCAGACGAACGCTG
>JAABPW010000039.1 GCA_011391785.1 Verrucomicrobiota bacterium | reverse complement strand
GCCGGATTCGCGGACGTCACCAACGCCGGTGGCTACGGGAGCCTGAAATAAGGCGCTGGGGCCGCGACAGGTTGAAATATGATATGAACTGGATCAAGAGACTATTCGGCAAACGGTTGCCAGAAAAGGCCACTGCCGCTAAGCCAGCGCGCCCACCCGACTGGCATCTCACGCTCGAAGACCTTTTCGCGGAGATGAAAGCTGGCAAGCGCAAGTCTGTCGGCAATCCCGAAGCTCAGTGGGCGAAAGACTATGAGCGCAGTCTCATTCCAGAGGGTACCCGATTCCCAAGGAAGGGCCACCGGTATGAGTCAAGATGCGACCAGACTGTTCGTTACATGACCGCATGGGGTGCCCCTTTCACCGGTGAAGGGGAAGCCGTGCTACACAAGGGTGAGCACGTCTGGATTGACAATGATCCCCGGGACGAAGAGCCGCTTGGCTCCTATGCGTTACCCGTTGAGTACGAAAAGCTCGAGAAGCGTATGGTTCCCCAGGCGGAAAGGGGGAATCCTGAGTACGGTGGGTTTTACTTCTATTTCAAGACAGTCGATTTGAACCGGAACTTCACCCTGATTCAGACGAAATTTGATGGAAGAGGCGAAGCTGCTGAAGGCGATGTCAGGAGTTAATGTCCGGGAACCGAATAACCACTCAAGCCCTTGATCCTTTTGGGCTTTAAGTGGTAGAAGTGCAGGGACTCGAACCCTGGACCCGCTGATTAAGAGTCAGCTGCTCTACCAACTGAGCTACACTTCCGTTATGCCCGTACCGAGGACCGGCACGGAAAAATGGAGCGAGCGAAGGGATTCGAACCCTCGACAATCACCTTGGCAAGGTGACACTCTACCAACTGAGTTACGCTCGCAATGAAAAACGGGCGTTAAGATACCAGTTCCCGTTTCTGATTCAACCTTTTTTTACGACCCCAGTCCAGACAACGCCGGCTTGGGGCAGCTGCGCTGCCGGATCAGCTCGATTGTGGCGGCGGTGATCACGTCAAGTCCCACCCGGCCCGTGTTCCAGACCATGTCGTAGAGGAGGGGGGATTCAATGTCGCGATTGAAGAAAAGCTTGATCAGCTTGCGCCGGCTGGCATCCTGCTTCTTGACCAGCTCCGAGGCGTCTTCCTTGTTGATCTTGAAGCGCTTCATCATCCAGACAATCCGGTGCGCCTCGGGGGCGATGAGCCGGATATGGATTCCCTGGGGCAGGTCGGCGGTGACAAGGGAGCCGGCCCGGCCCACCAGGATGACTTTACCGATGAGCGCTAGCATGCGAACCACCTTGAAGGTGGTCCGCTGGAGTTCGTACTGCTCGGAGCGGCCCGTGTACAGGCTCTCCACGAAATCGTTGAACTGGGTGCGCTGTTTCTGGGCGACGAGCCCCTCGATGTCGTTCGTCAGCAGGGGATCCCGCGCCACGACCTCGGTCAGTTCCTTGTCGAACACATGCCACCCTTCGAACAGGGGGTGGCATTCCTTTTTCTTGAGGAATTCAGTGAGGATGACGTACGCCAGCAAATGTCCGCCCGCGCCAGCCTGGCGGGAGATGGTGACAAAGGGATAGCCGTATTCGGGAAGATCCTCGAAGTCACGCCTTTCCTTCAGGAACTGCTGGATCATTTTCAGGTGGTTCATTGTTTCTCTCCTACTCTCCAGTAGTATTGTGCCAGTCTCCGGCAGGCGTCAACGGAATTTTAGATTTTAGAATGAAGATTTTAGATTTCGGATTGAAGATTCCGGGGAAAGGGTGGAGGGGCGATTCTGAATACCGAATACTGAATACTGAATACTCTTTTCCTCCTGACAAGGGACTTGACGCCGGGCTTGGTTAAATAGGATTATTTCGGTCTTTATCCGTCAGGAAACAGCCTATGCAGGGAACACCCAAAGGATTGAGATTGCAGATCGGGATATTCGGGCGCCGGAATGTGGGGAAGTCCTCGCTTCTGAACGCGCTGACCCGCCAGACTGTCTCGATTGTGTCCGAAACCGCCGGCACCACCACGGACCCCGTGGAGAAGGCCATGGAGCTGCAACCCCTTGGCCCTGTGCTTTTTGTTGATACCGCCGGGGTGGATGATGTGGGCGCGCTGGGTGAACTCCGGGTGGCCGGGACCATGAAGGTGGTGGAGCGGACGGATCTTGCCATCCTGGTGACGGATGACTGGCAGGATTTCGAGACGCGGCTGCTGGCCCTCTTCCTCGGGCGCAAGACGCCGGTGGTGGTGGCGGCGAACAAGAGTGATCACCGCGCCGCGGGCGTGGTGGAGGCCGCGGCCCGCGCGGCGGGGGCAAAGACGGTGGTGACGGTCAGCGCGGTGACGCGGACCGGCCTGGACGCGATGCGGCAGGCCATCATCGCCGCGGCCCCGGAGGATTACCTCAATGCACCGGCCCTGATGGGCGATCTTGTGCCCCCCGGCGAACTGGTGGTGCTGGTAGTGCCGATCGACATCGAGGCGCCGAAGGGGCGGCTGATCCTTCCCCAGGTGCAGACCCTGCGCGACATCCTCGACCAGAATGGCTATGCCATGGTGGTCAAGGAGCGTGAGCTGGCGCATGCCCTGGCGCGGCTGAACCAGCCCCCGGCGCTGGTGGTTACCGACAGCCAGGAGTTCCTGAAAGTGATTTCGGAAGTCCCTGCCTCGATTCCCGTGACCGGGTTCTCCATCCTGTTCGCGCGGTTCAAGGGGGACCTGGCGGAGCTGGTCCGCGGGGCCGCCGCCATTGACCGGTTGAAGCCCGGGGACCGGGTGCTGGTGGCCGAGGCCTGCACGCATCATCCCACCGGTGAGGATATCGGCCGGGTCAAGATCCCCCGCTGGCTGGAACAGTATGTGGGTGGGAAACTGGATATCGTGGCCAAGGCCGGGTGCGACTATCCCGATGACATTGCCGGGTTCAATCTCATCGTGCATTGCGGCGCCTGCATGTGGAACCGGAGGCAGATGCTCTCGCGCATCGCCCAGGCGCGCGCGGCCGGCGTCCCTATCACGAATTACGGTCTGACGATCGCCCACAGCCTCGGCATCCTGGACCGGGCGCTAAGCCCCTTTCCGTATGAGAGGGAAGTCTATGGGGAGAGTGTTCAGTGTTCAGTATCCAGTGTTCAGAAGAGGCGTGGGGAAGTTTAGATTTTAGAATGAAGATTTTAGATTGAAGACCGAAGTCTGAACACTGAAAACTGAACACTAGTGTGTTATCATGAGTGTTATTATGAAGAACCTGATCGAGCGAGTCTCTTCCGAGGCTACGGCCACTGAGGCCGACGTGGTGTCCTTGCTGGAGTGTGGCGGGGCGGACGTGAAGGCCTTGTATGAGGCGGCGGACTGCGTCCGGCATGACACCATGGGGGATGAGATCTTCCTGCGCGGCATCATCGAATTTTCCAACCATTGCCGGAAAAGTTGTGACTATTGCGGGATCCGGGGGCCCAACCGGACGGTGACGCGCTATCGCATGACCCCGGAGGAGATTGTTGAGACGGCCTGTCAGGCAAAACAACTGGGGAACACAACGGTGGTGCTCCAGTCCGGGGAGGATCCCTGGTTCACCGCGGAACGGATGTGCGGCATCATCCGGGCGATCCGCCAGCAGGCGGGGGTGGCGATCACGCTATCCATCGGGGAGCGGCCCCTCGGGGAGCTGGTCCAGTTCAAGGAGGCGGGTTGCGACCGCTATCTGCTCCGCTTCGAGACCTCGGACCGTGACCTGTTCGGGCGGATTCATCCGGACGACGATTTCGATGAGCGTATCCAGTGCCTGCATGATCTCAGGCGGGCCGGCATCCAGGTGGGGAGCGGGTTCATGATCGGGTTGCCGGGCGGGGATACGGGGACGATTGCCCGCGACATCCTGTTCGCGACCCGCCTGGAACTCGACATGATCGGGTGCGGGCCGTACCTGTCGCATCCCGAAACCCCGCTCTCGGCCCGACCGCTGCTGGAGGACCGCGAGATCTATTTCAAGACCATGGCGGTTCTCAGGTTGCTGAATCCCCGAGCGCATATCCCGGCAACCACGGCGTTTGACGCGCTGTTCGAGGGCGGACGCGACCTGGTCCTTACGCGCGGGGCCAATGTGTTCATGCCAAACGTCACCCCGCGAAAATTCCGCGCGCTGTACCAGCTCTACCCCAACAAACCCTGTGTGGACGAGGATAGCGGTCAATGTTCAGCCTGCGTCGTGGGACGCGTGGCGCGGCTCGGGCGCACCATCGGGAAGGGCCCCGGCCACAGCCGCCGCGGGCCGGAAAAAAATAGCTCGCAATAGATGGACGATGTGATAGTTATTGCCGGAATTTTTAAGGGTATTGGGTATGAACCTGAAGAAGCTTTTGTCGGAAGACACCATCATTTTTAACCTCAAGGCAACGACCAAGGAGGGAATCATCGAGGAGATGATTGACCTGCTGGTATTGCGCGGGCGGATCAAGGACCGTGATGCGGCGCTGAGGGCGGTCCTGGAACGCGAGCAGAAGATGTCCACCGGCATGCAGCACGGCATCGCCATTCCCCATGGCAAAACAGATTCGGTCGACAAGCTGGTGACCGCCATGGCGCTCAAGAAGGAGGGCGTGGATTTCGGCTCCATGGACGGGAAACCCTCCACGATCTTCATCATGACGATTTCCTCGGTCAGCCGGACCGGCCCCCACATCCAGTTCCTTTCCGAGATCAGCCAGGTCCTCAATGATCCCGAGAAGCGGGATCGTATCCTCCAGGCCCAGAGCAGTTCCGAAGTGATGGATGTCCTGACGACCTGACGCTGGAGTGCGCGACGGTCCTGCTTCCCCGTGATTTTCCGGAATCAGGGTTTGTCTGGCGTGCTGACGGTCGTGGTGGCCGCAACAGCCTCCTCGTCCTGATATCCCTGCATCAGTTCAAGCGTATTGCCGTCCGGATCCCCGAAGAAACAGACCTTCATTCCCGGTACAATGCCCGAACAGTCGATCACGTCGCCGGTTTTAAAGCCATCGGCATGGAGACGGTCTACCGCCTGCTTGATGTCCGGAACCAGAAACGCCAGATGCTTGAAGCCGGGTCGCTGCTCCTGACCCTTCGCTTCCGGGTTCGGCGTTACCATCGGAAAGAGTTCAAGGCATGTTGAACCCAGCCGCAGCATGATGAATTCATCCTTCCTGCCCCGGTTGAATACCCGTGCGCGCTTGAAGCCGAAGTGCCGGGTATAGAAGGCCTCCGACTTTTTCAAATCCCGGCAGTTGAACCCGATATGCTGGACGATCGTGACCGGCGCCGCTGGTTCCGCTTGTGCCCCGGCGGCGTCTGCATTCATGAGCTTGGCCCCCAGCATCCATACCCCCATTGCGTAGACGATCTTTCTCATGTGACCCTTTCCTTTTGATTCTTGAACAGCGCGACCAGAATGACACCGTACTGGAGGACGAAAGTCCCCACCAGCGTCACGCCGCCGATAATGGTGGCGTGAAAACCCCACTGGTTGATCAGGGGATGGAACAGGAACAAGTTCATCCACCATCCCTTGCAGAAATCAGCGGGAACCCCGGCATACCGGAGCAAGCTGGGAATAATAGCCCAGACCCCCAGCGCCCATGACCGGTAGAGCCAGCGCAGGAGGGCCTTCGGCCGTTCACGGTGCTGGCCCCAGCCCCTGCGGAGCAATGGCAGTTGCGCGGCCATGCCCACGACCATGCCGGCTGTAAAATGAAGGGTTGCGTGTGCCATTTACCTCGCTGCCTCCCTGAAGAGTTCACGCAAGGCCGCCGCCATCAGGGCCGCCGCTTCAAGAACAATTCCTGCCGCAAACCAGGATGAATCCCGTTCGAGAACCGAATACCAGGCGGGCGAGGTTTCAAGGCTGTCGAGGGTGTAATGCCACAGGAAGATGTCCATGCCCGGATTCTGGATCCAGCAATTCTGAAGATCGTGAAGTCCCGTCAGTCTCGGGAGGTCAGGGGCTACCGCCCAGGTCCCTGCCACGACCATGGCAAGCGGCAACACGACGAGGAATATCAGGCTGGCCCGGCCGCGGCGCAGGACATAGATGAAGGCTCCGATCAGGAACGGGATCGTGGCGCCATAGAGGAAGTGGTTCATGGCGGCCTGCCTCCGGGGAGCGATGGCACGCCGATCCAGTCGCGAAGTTGATGGGCGCGCTGGAACGCTTCGGTGGCTTCGATGTTGTCGTGGAGGGCTTGACGGATCTTCCCGAGCTCAAGCCAGAGCCGGTAGTTCATGGGGTCGAGCTCGGAGGCGCGGGTGCAGAATTTTCCGCCCTCCGCGCACAGGGCGTAGTCCTCGCGGCTTGATCCTTCCCGGATCATGGCGTGCCCGTGATACAGCCAGGCGAATGACGAGGTGGGGGCCCAGGTGAGGGCTTGCTGCAGGTCCCGGTAGCGGGCGGTGTTCAGGTAGGCGGGATCATCCAGGGTCTTTAACTTTCCCGGCTGGTTCAGCGAAATCACCAGGGCTCCGGCCAGCCCGATCACGGCCGGAAGGATGGCCGCGGGGCGTGGTGGCGGCAGGAGCAGGCCGGTCAGGGCGCCGAGGACGACGGCGTAGAGCGGCAGATGGGCGGGAAAATCAAAAAGACAGTGGACAGCTGTCACCGTCAAGGCGCCCGCCAGAGCGACGATGATGATTCCGGGAAGACGTTCTTCCGCCTCACGAACCCTTTTCCCCACGGCCAGGATGAGGGCTATGGTCAGACCCAGCCCGACCAGTCCGCCCTCGGCCAGGAGCTGGATATACTCGTTCTCCGCATGGATCAAGCGTGCGCTCACGCTGGTCTGGCGAGTCTGGGGATAGACCATCCTCAGGGCATTCATTCCGGAGCCCAGCACCGGGTACTGGGGAAACACGCGGAGGGATTCCCGCCATTCCGCGAGGCGGCTCTGGACACTGTTCAGTTCCATGGGATTCTGGAGTCCCTGAAGCCGGTCCCTGACCGGGGAGCTGCGGGTCAGGATCATGGCGCCGCCCGCCAGCACCAGGCAGAGCAGCAGCAGGCCCCAGACGGCCCGGTGCCGGAATGCGACGAAAAGGGTGGTCATGGATAGTCCCGCCGCCAGAGCGAGCAGGGCGCCCCGTGACAGGGAATGGAAAACCACCGTCATCATGATGCCGCAGAGCACGAAATGAACGAGCATCATCACCCACCGGCGGCGACTGGCCGCATCATGGGCTAGGGCGAGGGCGACGGGACAGAGCAGGGCGACGAATCCGCCGAAAGGATTCCGGTTCAGGAAGCAGCCC
>JAABPW010000038.1 GCA_011391785.1 Verrucomicrobiota bacterium | reverse complement strand
CATGGTCATCCTATGCGCCTAACGCCGCCCGGAGGTCGGCGTCCACCTTGAGCCTATGCGACCAAGTACCAAAACTCAGAGACCCGCCCCAAGCCCCATTGCGGTAAGGTTCCTGGGGTGTTAGAGTGAAAACCATGAACTACATCCTGAATATGAGAACACGTTTCGCCGTAATTCTGGCGATGTTGGTACAAAATGCGGTCCAGGCCGCAAATCCTATCGTTGATGGACAGGGTCTCTGTGATCCCCATGCCGTTGTGTTTGATGATCGTGTCTATCTGTTTGCCACCCATGATTTCGATAAGGCTAACAAGGGGTTTGTCATGAAGGACTGGTGGTGTTGGTCCTCGTCCGATTTGCTGAATTGGAAACACGAGAGCACCCTCAAGCCCGAACAGACTTTTATCGGCAAGCCTTTCAATAACTGCTGGGCAACTTTTGGCGTTCGTAAAAACGGGAAGTATTATTGGTATTTCTCGGCGGGTGAAAGGCAGATAGGGGTTGTAACGGCAGATTCCCCGGCAGGACCATGGCGGGATCCCCTCGGAAAGCCCCTGATTCCCGCGGGCATGTCGCCAACGGAATCTCGCGATCCGGATGTGCTAATGGATGACGATGGGAAAGCCTATCTCGTTTATGGGACGTTCAACTATTTCATTGTTCGCCTGAACGATGACATGATTTCCTTGGCTGAACCAGCCCATCCCCTCAAAATCCTCAATGCCGAGGGACCTTATGGCAAGGGGAAAACGGACGACAAGCCCTCCCTCCACAAGCGGAATGGCATTTATTACCTTTCCTGGAGCAGTTACTACGCCACATCCGACACCGTGTACGGTCCCTACACGTGCAAGGGCTCGGTAATTGATCAGCAGAAAGTAGCGCCGGAGTTCCGTGACCAGCGTCTGACGCATGATCGGCACGGTAATTTCTTCGAGTTCAATACCCAGACGTATTACATCTCCAACGACAAGAGCCAGCCCGGGCGGGGTGAGCATTACCGGGACTCGATCATTACCACGGTACACTACAAGGACAATGGTGATATTGCTCCGGTTCGAATTGACCGGATTGGGGTGGGGCAATACGACGCTTCCCAGCCCCGAATCGAGGCTGAAGACTATTTCAAGTCCGTTAAGGCCGAGAAGCGTGAATGTCCCGCCGGTGGATTTGAAATGCGGGGGCTGGCCAAAGGCAGCGCCTTATATTATCCCAATGTAAGCAATCTTGTCGCTGGCGTCACGATGACGATTGTTGCCGCGAGCGGCAATCCGAAAGGCGGCCTGATCAAAATCAGGGAGAATAGTCCTTCCGGAAAAGTGCTGGGAACGTGTCATATCACCCCTACCGGGGGCTGGGCTGTGTTCAAGGAGTTCTCCTGCAAATTGTCAAATGAAGCCCGACAGACAAGCCTTTGCCTGGAGTTTTCCGGTCGCGGCCCCGAACTGTGCCGGGTGGATAGCTTCAGGTTCCAAGACTAACGTTCCTGAAATATTCTAGACATCCTCCAAGGTGGACCGCGACCTCCGGGCGCGGTCTGACGCCGCCCGGAGGTCGGCGTCCACCTGTGGATGTCTGGATTATTCTGAGACCATTGGAAACTGTAACTTTTTGACTGATTTGCTTCTGGTAGTGGTATATGAATGCCAACCAGATGAAGACGGGAACAGGTGTCGATCAAGTATGTCCGGATTGCGGAATGCGCCTTCCGGGGGGAGGTGTGGCAGGGCTTTGTCCGCGCTGCTTGCTGCAGGAAGGGGGGCGCGACTATTCCCGAGGACCGGCGGCCACGTTTGAGCCGCCATCCGTGGAATGGATCGCCGGGCTCTTTCCGCAGCTGGATATCCTGGGATTTGTTGGCCGCGGGGGGATGGGCGCGGTTTACAAAGCCCGCCAGAAGGAACTGGACCGGATTGTCGCGCTCAAGGTGCTGCCACCCGATATCGGATGTGAACCAGCCTTCGCGGAACGGTTTGCCCGTGAGGCGCGGTCATTGGCCAAGCTGAGCCATCCCAACATTGTTGCCCTCTTCGATTTTGGCAGCGTTGCCGTTGATCCCGCGTTGGCCGATGCGGCCGCGCTGCCGGCGGGCGCCATGTTCTACTTCATGATGGAGTTCGTGGACGGCGTCAACCTCCGTCAATTGCTCGACCATGGCCGTGTTGCCCCTCGTGAGGCCCTGGCGGTTGTGCCGCAGATCTGCGACGCGCTCCAGTATGCCCATGACCAGGGTATTGTGCACCGTGACATCAAGCCTGAAAACATCCTTCTCGACCGGCTGGGCCGCGTGAAGGTCGCCGATTTCGGCCTGGCCAAGCTGGTGCGGCCGGTGGCTTCTTGTCTGTCGCCTGATTTGCCCGCAACGCCTGATGGCGGGCTGGTGATGGAGGGTGAGGTGACCGTGGCTGGCCAGGTTCTCGGCACACCGCGGTATATGGCGCCCGAGCAGTGCCTGCGGCCGGATGATGTTGATCACCGCGCCGACATCTATTCCCTGGGCGTGGTCTTCTACCAGATGCTGACCGGGGAGCTGCCCGGGGAGGAGTTCAAACCCCCATCGCGGAAGGTTCAGATTGATGTGAGGCTGGATGAGATCGTGTTGCGTGCGATGGAGCGGAAGCCTGAACTCCGGTACCAGCAGGTCAGCGAGGTGAAAACCCTGTTGCAAAACCTGGCGAGCCAGGAGCGGATCGCGCAGCCGCCCGTCTTGGCTGGGGAGAATAAAACATCGCGATTGAACCGGCATGCCGTCGTGGTTGTCGTCGTGAGCCTGGTTGTCGGGCTGATCGCCTGGAGGATTCTTGACCACTGGGGGCGCGAGGGAGGCGAGGTAGGTTCCTCCCAGTTGGCGGCAATGGCCGATAGTCCCTCCTTGTTGCGGCGACAGTCGACGGCCCGGGTGATTGAGGTGGGATTAGTGAAGCCCCTTCATCCGTGGGCCTGGCAGGAGCTGGAGAGGCGTACCCTGACTGCGGCCGATGCGGATCAGATTATCAATGGACTGATCCTGTGGTTTCAGCGGGAGCATCCTGCCGGCATGTCCGAATCTATACCCTGGTTGTCATCCTTCCTCAGCCATCTTGCCAGTCGAAAACTTGTAAGCGATGAACAGACCGTCAACTTCATGAAGGTCTTCGAGGGAGCTGTTCGTGTTGACGGGCCGCTGCGCCTGCGGGAAGGGGGCAGGTTGCTGCCGGTTGGGATGGAGCTGCAGAACCGGTATAGCCTGTCGCCACTGGGCGTTATGATGATCAATTCGATCCAGACGGTGACCATCGACGGGCAGCCGGTGGATATGTCGGGACTCTCCCCGCGGTATTGGAACGCGGTCGACGTAAGAGGAGATCTTCCTGTTCCTGCGCTGGCGCCAGGACGGCATGCGGTGAAGGTCGAGGTTCGTAGTGCCTTTGTCAGGGGGATGGACCTGGCCGGGGTCGAGGGCCAGATTCCGGACGCCTCCTGGCCGACCTGCAGTTGGGTGCGGACAACGGAGGTGCCCCTTGTGGTTTATTCGCTGGATGCCGTGATCGTGGCACTGACGAATTCCCCGGCGTTGGACCCGGTGAAGGTGGGCGCAATCGGACCGCCGCAGGTGATTCTGCGGGCCAAGGGGCAGGGCGTCCAGGCGGTGGTGTCGTTTGATATTAACGGGAAAATACCGGTGAGTGTTGGTTTCGATGTGACTCTTTGCCTAGGCCGCGAAAAATATCCCTGTGGCCAGATCCGGGTCGTCAAACTCAAGGACGGATTCAGTCGGCGCGGTAGTTCAGAGCTGAAGGTTGAAATCGGGCCGGTGGATCCCGTGATCAAGGACGCCACCATCCTGCTTACGCCTAATCCGGGGCTGATGGAGCTCTATCCGGGGGTAGACTTTATCTGGGGCGGGACGATCGAGTTCAGCAAGGTTCCGGTCAAGCGCCAGGACCAGAACGGGATTCCATCCGTATGACTGGCGCGGGGGGGAATGACAATTTTGCCACGACGCGCTGGACGCTTGTGGTTGCCGCGGGAGAGCGGTCCGCGCCGGCGGCGGCGATGGCATTGGAGGAGCTGTGTCGCATCTATTGGTATCCGCTCTATGTATATGCCCGACGGCGGGGGCGAACCCGGGAGGACGCAGAGGATCTCACGCAGTCATTTTTTGCCAGGTTGCTGGCCCGAAATGATTTTGCGGGACTGGCGCCTGAACGGGGACGGTTCCGTGGTTTCCTGTTGGCCTCCTTCAAGAATTTTCTGGCTAATGACTGGGATCGGTCACAACGCCTGAAACGCGGAGGCGGGATCGCGACGCTATCCTTGGACTGGCAAGATGCCGAGACCCGTTACCAAATTGAGCCCGTGGATCTGGCGAGTCCGGACAAGCTTTTTGACCGAGCCTGGGCGACGACCTTGCTTGATTGCGTCATCAGTCGCCTGGGCGACGAGTACGTGGCCGCCGGGAAGGCGGCGCTTTTCAATGAATTGAAGTCCTGCCTGGCCTATGGGAAAGGCGCGGTTTCCATGGCATCGGTTGCGGCCGCGCTGGGCATCGCGGAGCCCACCGTTCGGGTCCTGCTCCACCGCCTGCGCCACCGATTCCGTGACCTGTTGCGAGACGAGATTTCCCAGACCGTTGACGGTGCCGATCAGGTCGCCGAGGAGTTGAACACCCTGTTTGCCGCTTTCGGGTGACGAAGGCGCGTCGAATATCCTCGCTGGCCGCCTCTCGTGATCAGAGGAGCGCCTTGCCTATCGTGGCTGGAGAGGCCACCATCACATTATGTCCGAGCGGGAACGCTTCCTTTACTGGAGCGGCCACCCAGGCTTGATCAGGCTTGATGTCATCCAGAGCCGACCAGAAGCCACGTTCCATCCGGGGGGATGAGGTCGCCTTGATCTCGATGGCCGTCAGTCGTTGACCCTGTTTTACCACAAGATCAATCTCGGCGCCAGCTGATGTCCTGTAGAAGGATAAATCCGCATCCGGGACGGCGGCCGCGATTTGAGAGATGACATAGCCCTCCCATGACGCTCCGCGCACAGGGTGGGAACTGAGTGCATCCAGGGTGTCGATGCGGAGGAGGCGGTGAAGCAGGCCTGAATCCCTCAGGAAGACACGGGGAGACTTGACTAGCCGTTTTTTGAGATTGCCTGAATAGGGCGGTAGCCGCCGGAGCATATAGGCTTGCTCAAGAACCGCCAGATAATGTCCCGCGGTTTTTCCGGTAACCCCCAGGGAGGAGGCTATCTTTTCATGGTTCCACAGGTCCCCGTGCAGGTGTGCGCACATTTCCCAGAAACGGCGCATGGTAATAGAGGGGATCCTGATTCCCAACTGTGGAAGATCCCGCTCGAGGAATGTCATGATGAAACTTTCCAGCCACATCCGGCTCGTTTCGTCGCTAGGTGCCAGGTAACTTTTTGGAAACCCGCCCCTTAGCCACAGCGCGTCCTGATGCTCGGCTCCGACTTCGGTCTCGGTAAAGGGTGACAATTCAAGGTAGGCGATACGCCCAGCCAGTGTTTCGGATGTTTGCCGCAACAGATCAGGAGATGCTGATCCGAGAACCAGGAATTGGCCCGGCTTACCGGTCTCATCACAGAGACTTCTGAGGATTTGGAAGATATCAGGTGCGCGTTGGATTTCATCCAGACAGACAATGTGGCCCTGATGTCGTCGAAGGAATGCTTCAGGGTCACCCATCAATTTTGCCCGATCTGAAGGGAGCTCAAGGTCGAGATATAGGGCATCAGGCACACTGGCAACACAATTCTTGGCCAGCGTCGTCTTGCCGCATTGTCGTGGACCCAGAATTGCCGTTACGGGAAAATAGCCTAACGATGTCGTCACTTTCCCATAGAGATCGCGTTTAATATCACTCATATCCTTGCAATATTGGAGATTAGGTATAGATTTGCAAGGCAAATGTAAGAAACGGTTGCCAGAGGGGTTCAACCGTGACCTAGTCATCGTAGTTCGGTCAACGACAAATACCTGGTGTTCCACAGGGCCTGTCCCCGGTGCCCCCCGTTTCGGTCATCTGAAACGTTTCAGATGACGAAATTGGAGAAATTGGCTGGAGGACGCGGAGGACAAATAGCCTGGCACCTTATCCTCCGTGGCACCTTATCCTCCGATATCCCATCCTATTTTCTAGTTTCTAGGTCTGACACTGGCCGCCTTTGTCAGGCCGATCCCTATCGATTTTGAATTCAGCAGGGCCCGTCCTCGTCATCGCCCAAAACCAACTATATATAGCTATACATTTTAATCGTGATCGGCCTATAGTCTTGAAGCGTAGTGATGTCCTTTATTCAGTTGATAAAAAATAACCATTAGGTTATATAGCCAGAAAGTTATATTTGATGAGCTGGGAGGTCGAGTATTCGGATGAATTCGGCGAGTGGTGGGTGGGGTTGACGGAGGCTGAACAGGAGTCGGTTGCGGCGAGCGTGGGATTGCTTGAGTTGAAGGGGCCCCATCTGCCGTTTCCTTACAGCTCTGGAATTGAGCGGTCGAAGCATGGGCACATGCGGGAGTTGAGGATTCAGCATGCAGGGGGGCCGTACCGGGTGCTTTATGCCTTCGATCCCCGCCGGAAAGCGCTGCTTCTGGTCGGAGGGAGCAAGGGGGGCGATGATCGATGGTATGAAAAAGCCGTGCCGATGGCAGATCGAATATACGACCAGCATTTGCAGGAGTTGAAACGAGGAGGAGGGTAGTCATGTCAAAGCCATTCAAGAAGTTAGTTAGCGGGATGCCGCCAGCGAGTCAGGCTCGGATTCGGGCTCGGATTGTTGAGCTGTCGGGGGAAATGGCTTTACAGGAGGTTCGCCAGGCCATGGAGCTCACCCAGCAGCAGCTTGCCGCTTCGCTTCGTATCAATCAGGCGGCCGTTTCCAAGCTCGAGCATCAGTCTGACATGTACATTAGCACCCTTAGGAAATTCCTGTCGGCGATGGGAGGAACCCTTAAGATAGTGGCGTCTTTCCCGGAAGGTGAGGTCGTGATCAGGCAATTTGAGGTCAAATAGCCTGGCACCCTATCCTCTCCGATATCCCATCCCATTTTCTAGTTTCTAGGTCTGACACTGGCCACCCGCGGGCCTTTCCCTCCCAACCCCCTCTCCCTGGGAGGGGAGAGGGCTGGGGTGAGGGTTGCTTATAGCCCATATTTCAATGGCAAAACATGGCATCTAAGGGTGGAAATCGCTACGCTATCTTAGGTTAAGCCATTGGCGATCAGTGACTTGGCGTGGCGAAGCCACGGCCTGACTTGTATTCAATGTGGGAGGCGCACTCCCGCCTACGGAACTCCGGCGGACATGCCGTGCGGCGATGGTTCATTCCGGGCTCCAAATAGGCCTGTCGCGGCAGGGTCGAATAGATCCGCCGGTGGCGGAGACAGCCCCTCCCATTGAAAAGAACG
>JAABPW010000037.1 GCA_011391785.1 Verrucomicrobiota bacterium | reverse complement strand
ATGCTTGGATTGCCCTGGTTTTCTTCGATTATTCGCTCAAAGGCGCTTCCGATAACTATTCCGGCCGATCACTGGTTACTGATCACTGGTCACTGGTTACTATCCTTTATTCACTTCCTTATATTCTGCGAAACGATCCCGAGATCCTTGTCGCCTCTTCCGGAAAGGTTGACAATTATTATGTGCTCCTTCTTCATCCTTGAAGCCTGCTCCATAGCGTATGCTACTGCATGGGAACTCTCTAGAGCAGGTATTCTTCCAGCCGGGTGTTAATTCATTGACAAATCATGGGGGTTGTGATTTTTTGATCAGGCAATTTGACAGCCTAATCAAGATTTTCAAGCGTCCTGCCGGACGCTTTACATAAAATTCATAAGTGTATTATTCATAAATTACTTGCTAAACTAAAACAGCGAGCGCCAACCTCGCTGCTTGCAGCGGGGTTAGCGAGCGAATTAAAAACAGATGCTATTCCATGCAGTCGAAGATTCCCCGTAGCTTGCAGCGGGGAGCTTCAATTAAAGTATAAGCCAACAGAAGAAGAGAAATCCAGGGAAAATCCGTTTTGTAGTTGGCATGGCAATGTATTTCATATGGCCCCTGGCGGCGCATTGATGCTGAGCAGTGCGCTTTAATATAAACAGGAGATACTCAAATGGAAGATGAAATTGTAAAAAAGTATGGAGAGCGAGTTGGTTACACTGATGCTGAAATGGAAAAATTATATGAGGGTGGGCACAGGATACGACATTTAAAACGCCTTGCCGAATCAGCTCCGCTTTATACGATAGAAGCCCAGGTTGTCAGATCCCGCAATTGCAATTCCGGTCATGTTGAAGGCCAGAAGCTTTTCCTGGATGTCGATGGTAATTTACTGACCAAACTGTGTCCAAAGAAAATGTGTGTATACCTTGTTTTCCAGCTTATGATCCCAGTCGCACAGATTAACGAACGCTTAAGCGAAGGCCATGACCCGGATAATTTTCACTTCATGAGGTATGTAAGGTGTCCCGATGTCGGTGTGGAATGTCTGGGTTACGGGGATGTGATGCTGAGAGTGAGTGTTATTCCACGTTTTTCATGAACACGGGGGCAGGCTCTACGTGCAGGTTGCTTATCTTATCCCCGACAAAAAAACGCGGGAAAGAGAATTTGGGAATCTCCTTCAGATACCCGACAATTACCCGAAGTTTGTTGTTTCGATGTATAAAATTATGGAAGGCGGCGAAAAAGGCGTACAGCATCTGCACATCACCCGGTTTTTGACACAGAGTATCAACATATGAATATCATTAAATGGCTGGCTGATCGGTAAAATGGTGCAAAAGAACGCAATAAAAAAAGGAAATCAAAGTGATGGGATTTTCAAGATCGTCCAACTCCCGGAATCGCTGTCTACACCTACGAGTCAAGTATACAAGGCTTAAAGAGAATGTTGAGAATTACTATTTGAAAGCAACGGAAAGCTGTGCAGCGTTGCCCAAAGGTATTGCCAGGAAACCGATGGCGGTTCAGGTCGTTTGAAGTCGGGACCGACGGCGCAACCGGCCAGTACTCACTCGTAGAAGGCCAAGCAGGCCAGTTGAAGCCATGCGCCTGTGGGGCGTATGCGGCTATGTGTTTTCATGGACGGTTCCGTTCTCGTAAATTATTGACTTGGGCGATTCCTTTGATGATTCTCATCAAGTCGTCAACCTCCAGTTAGGGATGCTTTCATGGCACGCATCGCGACGATTGTCACGGCACCGAACACGATTGCGGCGATGGCCATCCAGTGCACTGTACGATCGGTCTTCATAAAATTCGCTCCTTTAACCCAATCCGCTTCAAAAATGAATGCATGGTTTTCATTCGAACGCCCGCCCTTCGCCGGCTTCTTCCTGGGTCTTGCCATCCCGGATGTGGTAGATGCGCTTGAAGGTCGGGATGATCTTTTCGTCGTGCGTCACGACGATGATGGCGGTCTCGTATTGGCGGGCCATTTGATTGAGGATGCGAATCACGGCCAATGCGCGCTCGCTGTCCAAGGGCGCCGTGGGCTCGTCGGCAAGGATCACCGGCGGCCGGTTGACCAGCGCCCGGGCGATGGAGACCCGCTGCTGTTCGCCGCCGGAGAGTTGCGACGGCATGGCTTTGGCGCGATGCGCCACGTCCAGCGCTTCAAGCAATTCCAGCGCGCGCTTCCGGGATTCCGCATTGGGGTGTCCGGCCAGCATGGGCAGCAACGCCACGTTGTCGGTGACGTCGAGGAACGGGATCAGGTAAGGCGCCTGAAAGACGAAACCGATTTTGTCGCGGCGCAGGGCGCGCAGATCGGGTATCTTCCAGCCGTCGTCGTAGATCACCTCTTCCCCCAGCGTCATCCGGCCGGCGGTGGGCTCGATCACGGCGCCCAGGCATTTGAGCAGGGTGCTCTTGCCGGAGCCCGAGGGTCCGATCAGCCCGACGGTTTCACCGGGGGCGACCTGCATATCCACCCCCTTGAGCGCATCGAGGGCCGTGTCGCCTTTTCCGTAGCGTTTGCGCAATCCCTCAATGCGGATCCCTTTTTCGAGCATGTCAGCCACCGATTGCCTCCGCCGGATCCACTTTGAGGGCGGCGCGGATGGCCAGGACGCTCGCCAGGGCACAGATCACAAAAACGCCGGCGAAGCCGAGCAGCGCATCGCCCAGTTCGAGCAAAACATACTTGGGAAAAATCGGCGCCCAGAAGGTGGCGGCGATCTTTCCCACGACGAAGCCGATCAAACCCAAACCCAGCGCCTGCTGCATGATCATCCCGGCGATGGTGCGATTTCGGGTGCCGATCAGTTTGAGCACCGCGATCTCGCGGATCTTGCCGAGGGTCAGGGTATAGATGATGAAGGCGACGATGGCGGCGCTGACGATGGCGAGAATCACCAGGAACATGCCGATCTGTTTGGCCGCGGTGGCAATCAGCTTGCCGATCAGGATCTCTTCCATCTGTACGCGGGTATAAACCTGCAAGCGCTTCCAGCGCCGAATCGGTTCAGCAACCTCCTCCGGGATGAATCCGGGCTTGACCTGCACCAGCACGGCATTGATGTAAGGGTTGATGCTTTGTGAGGCAAGCACCGCATCGAGAAGACCCGGCGTCCCTGGACGATTGAAGGCCGGGTTCCCGGCAGTTCGGCGGCGTTGCTGGGCAATGGCATCGTTGTCTTTTAGGAACTGCGCTTCTTGCGCATCCTTGAGCGGTATGAACACCATCGGGTCGCCGCCGGAGGAGACCATGCGCCGGGTCAGGCCGACCACCGCGTAGTGGTTGCGGCGGATCTGGATGCGCTCGCCGAGTTTAAATCCGGTGGCGACATCGGCGACGGCCTCATAATGGCTGCGCGTGATTTGCCGACCGGCGATGAGATAGCCGGGCTGCCCGGGTTCGCCGGGGCCGCCGGGCACGACGCCGACGATCATGGCGCGCACGTCGCGCTGGCCCTGGCGGACCTGCATAGTCAGATAGGTGATGTTGGCCGCCCGGTCAACGCCGGGCATTCCGCGAATGGTGCGATAAACGTCATCGTAGAGGCTGGACGGCTCGGCATAGGGGCCGAGGGTGTCCTGCTGTACCACCCAGAGGTCGGCGCCGCTGTTATCGAGCAACACTTTGGCGTCGTCCACCATACCGCGGTATACTCCGGCCATGGTTAGCGTAACGCCGATCAACAGCCCCAGCCCCACGCCAGTAAAGACAAACTTCCCCCAGGAGTGCATGATGTCGCGGCCCGCGAGACTGATCATGGCGAAACCCCTTCCAGGCGCTCAACAATCTTGACGCGGCTGCGGGGTCCAAGGGCGCGCTGGCTATAGACGACCACACGGTCGCCCGCCTTGATCCCTTCGAGGATCTGCACCCGTCCGTCGAGGTCGGTCGCGCCCACTTTGATCGGCGCGAAGCGCAGTTTGTCCTCTTCGATCAGCCAGACGCCAAGACGGCCAGTGACCCGCTGCACACTGGCATTGGGCAACACAGGCGTCTCCGGCAACGCGGACATCTCAACCGTGACCTCGGCCAGTTCACCGACGGGAGGCAGCCTTTTAGGCAATGCATCGAAAATCACCTTGGCCAGTGTTTCCTCGGTGACCGCATCGGCCATCGGCTCCAGGCGCAACACGCGCCCTGCAAATCGAATCCCCTCTTGCGAGCGCAGCACGATCTGAACCGGCAGCCCAGTGCGCAGGCCCGATACGCGCAGTTGATCGAAGCGAACATTGATCCACAGAGTCGCGGGGTCAATCACTTCCACCACCGACTGTCCGGCGACCACGGTGGTGCCGGGATCGGCGTTGCGCGTAGCCACCAGGCCACTGACTGGCGTAATCAAGCGCAGATTGGCGCGCTGTTGAATCAGGCCATCGAGGTCGGAGCGTATGCGCGCCATCTCTTGACGTGTGGCACCGAGGTTAGCACGGGCAGCGGCAAAACCAGCCTCGGTTACCTGGATCTCCTGACGCTTGCCCTCAACCGACTCTTCGCTCACTGAACGTGTCTTCAGCAATTGTTCATAGCGGCTTGCCTGCTTTTCGGCATAGGTCTTGCGTGCCAACGTTTCTCTCACCTGAGCTTCGGCGGCAACCACAGCAGACTCGCCGCGGTTAAGCGCTGCCTTCTGCGCAGCGATGCGGTCGTCAAAATCCACAGGGTCCATTTCACCAAGCAACTGCCCCGCCTGGACCCTGTCACCCACCTGCACCTCCACTCGTTTGATCCGACCGGCAACCGTTGGTCCGATCCGATAGGTGAAGCGGGCCTCGACCGTGCCGATGCCGAACAAGGCCGGTGCGATGGAATGGCTTTCCGCGGTGGTCACGGTCACGGGGATGGACGCAAGCGGTCCGGAGCGCAACGCCACGTAGATCAACAGGGCCAGTAGCGGCACGACGACCGCTAAGAGCGCCAACATCCGGCGGTTAATGGATAAGAATTTCATTGGTTCCTTGGCCTCCCCTAAGCAGAAATCGGTTTCCGATTTGTTATGACTGCGTCACAATTCGTTTCTCGTATCTTCGTATCTCATCAACAGAACGAAAAATCCTTGACTTAAGTCAAGGCGATGAAATCAACGACCCCGGAACCGCGTGGTCGGATTTCGCCGTCCGATGCGCGACATCGGAATGTTGCGTATCATCCCCTCGCTCCCATGGGTTAATGGTGAAGGAGGTTGCATTTTTGCATTTTTTACTTCAAAAGGTCCGATAGCTTCTTTCCGTATTCGACGCAGTTTGCGATGCTATCGGCGTCTGGGTTCCACAGGCACCGGAGACCATCGTCCACCACCTGGAATCCCGCCGCTTCAAGCTGCCCCCGAATCATCTTGACCGATTCGCCACTCCAGCCGTAACAGCCGAAGGCGGCCGCCTTCTTGTTTCTGAACTTCAGTCCTTTCATCTCTTCCAGAAGCGCTGCGATTGAGGTCAGAACGCCGCGGTTGATCGTCGGGGATCCGACCAGGATGGCCCGGGAGCGGAAGATCTCGGTCATTACATCGTTCCGGTCCGATTTGGCCAGGTTGTAGAGCTTCAGATTGACCTGGGGATCGTTCTGCTTGATCCCTTGGGCGATGTTTTCCGCCATGATGCGCGTTCCGTTCCACATCGTGTCGTAAACCAGCGTAATCTGGTTGTCCCTGTAGCTGTCCGCCCATTTCAGGTACTGCTGGACGATCCGGATGGGGTTGTCCCGCCAGATGACGCCGTGGCTTGTGCAGATGATGTCCACCGGCAGGTTGAAGGCGAGAACCTCCTGGATCTTCTTCGTTACCTGCTCGCTGAAGGGGGTCAGGATATTTGCGTAATACTTGATGCACTCCTCCATCAGCTCCGCCTGGTCCACCAGGTCGTTGAACATGTATTCCGACGCATAGTGCTGGCCGAAGGCGTCGTTGCTGAAGAGGATGTTGTCCCCGGTCAGGTAGCTGAACATGCTGTCCGGCCAGTGGAGCATCGGCGCCTCGATGAAGACCAGTTCCTTCTTCCCCAGACTCAGTCTGTCGCCGGTCTTGACGGGATGGAAGTTCCAATCCTTGTGGTAATGGCCCTTGAGCGACTTGACGCCATTGGCCGTGCAATAGATTGGCGTGTCGGAAATGCGGCTCATCAGCTCGGGAAGCGCCCCGCTGTGGTCGATCTCCGCATGGTTGGCGATCACGTAGTCGATCTTTTTCAGATCGATCAGTTTTTCAAGATTATCGACATACTCCTTGGCGAAGGGCGCCCAGACAGTATCGATCACGGCGACCTTTTCCTCCTCGATCAGATAGGAGTTGTAGGTGGAGCCTCGGTGGGTCGAATACTCGTCGCCGTGGAATCTCCGGAGCTCCCAGTCGATCTTGCCGATCCATGAGACGTTGTTCTTGATGGGTCGTTTCATCGGTTTGTCCTCCATTCATTGCAGGGATGTCGTCATCGTAACCTACGCGCTATTTGCGCCAGGTCGTCAACACTTCGTAGAAGTGAGGCTCCGGCATTCCATCGATCAGCGTTTCCACCTTCTTGAAGAGCATCTGCCGTTCATCGCTCAGGTGCATCGCCATGAAGGTCTCCTTTGATTCGTGTTCGACTACGGCGGCATACTGCTCCGTTCCCTCTGTCGATTTCAGGAGCGTCCGGGAGATGAATCCCGGATGTTTGGCGAAAAGCTCGCTGGATCGCCCGAACCATTCCCGAAATTCTTTCTCCTTCCCGGGTTTCAACGCAGGAAATTTGATCAGGTTCACGAAACGTCCTTCCCTGTTTTTATCCTCAGACGAATCTGTTTGCGCGGCATCCGGATGGGGGGTCTTGATGACCAGAAAGACCAGGCGTTTTGGGGATTCATTTTGAATGCTCATGGGGGAATGCAGTGGAACGCGCAGGAGATTTCCCATCCCGGCTTTGACCTTTTCCTTGCCGATGAAGAACGTTCCTTCGCCGGAGACCACCTGAAGGGTCACATTGGAATTGGCCTGATGCTCCGGCACATTCTGCCCCGGTTCCAGACAGACCTGGTTTATGAGCAGATACGGTTCATCGACCACGTTGGCCATGCCCCGCCCTTCCTTTTTGAACACCTCTTTTTCCTTTAGATTGATCCGTTCCATTCTCACATCTCCTTTCCTGGCGCAAGATTTGCCCGTCATGACTGACTATTTCCCTGACATCCTGAAGGTTGATTGTCCTTGACTTAAATCAGCCCCAAGGATCTTTCTTGTCCGTTGTGATCTTCTGCAACCGTTGATACCGAATCACAACGATGTTCCGTTGAACATGGATCGGGATACCCACACCTGGATAGGGGAAGGCCGTTCGGCCTTCCTGCCTTCCTCTACATAAAAGCGGTGCGGGAGGTCACTAAAAACAGCCGAGTTGGCAGTCCCGTATTTTTAGCCCAAGAATATTTGCCGCTTCTGAAACC
>JAABPW010000036.1 GCA_011391785.1 Verrucomicrobiota bacterium | reverse complement strand
AGACTTGAACCACGCCGCGGCCGCTTCATTGCGACAAATCACAGCGACCATCACGGCAATCAACACCTGTTTCAACATATTCCACTCCCGCTTAATTCACCAAAACGCCCTATTCTTCAGAGGCAAAGTTGTAAGCCCCCGACCCGACCTCGTAAACCGCCGCACCATTTTCCATCCTGAGAAATTTCACGCCCCTGGCTTTGCCCGCAGGCTTACCTGATTCGGTCACACCAGCCTGATCTTTGGCGGGCACATACACGATGGCCGTGGTGTTGGGCGGAATCACAACAGCCATGTTCAGTTTTTTCCCGTCCTTCCTCCAGTTGCTGACAATTGCCCCGCGAACCGAGTTCAGCCTGGTCTTCACCCAGGAAATATCACCGACCAAAGCAGGCTTGATCGTGAACTGCTTGTACCCCGGCGCGGCTGGGTCTGGCTGGATTCCACCAAGCGACTGATAAAACCACATCCCGATACTGTTGTAGCAGTTATGAATACGCGAACGGGCGCCATTCCAGTGCTCCCAGGTCGTGGTCGCCCCGTTTTTCAGCATGTATCCCCAACCCGGATAGGTGTCCTTATCCACCATGCTGAAAATCAGGTCATCCCGATCCAGCCCCATCAAGGTCTTAACAAGGATCGGAATGCCAACCAGACCAACTGATAAGTGCCCGTTTCTTTTAACAACAATGTCCTGCTCCAGTTGTTTGACAATGTCAGCCCGCAAGCCTTCGGGCACCACCCCGGTCAGCAGCGGGAACGCCAGATCAAGTTGACCTCCGGCAGCATAGGTTTGCCGCTTGGCATCATACAGCGCCTGGTGCACTGCCGGCCTGAGCCCATCCGCCTTTACCCGGTACCGCCCGGCATCCTCCTTCTGGCCCAGCGCCTCTGCAATCCGCGTCATCAGGTCGTAGCAGTATACCCGATAGCAGTTGACGACAAGCTTCACGGCCTCAGGGTTATTCTGGTTCACCCCGTCAGGAACGGCCCAGTCCCCCAGATACCAATTTCTACGGTTATTGTTCGGCCACGGCTCCATGATGTCGCCGTTCTTGCAATACTGCTCGACAAAACCAAGCCACTTCTGCATGGCCGGATAATTCTCACGGAGCGCGGAGAGATCTCCGTATTGCAGATACATCTGCCAGGGCACGGCAATGATGAATCCGCACCAATAGGGGCCGCCGCCGGCGAATTCGATCGGCGCCGTATGCGGCATATCGCCATCCGGACTCTGGCAATCACGCCAGGCCCTCATCCAGTTGCGGTACAGCGGAGCCAGCGGATGGATCACCATTGCGGATTCGGCACTGGCCTGGCCGTCACCCCCGTACCCCAGGCGTTCAATGTGAGGACAATCGACCATATACCCCCCCAGGGTCAGGCACTGAAACGTGTAGGACACCATGTCATGCACCGCCGTGAGGCGCGGATTCGAGCAGGCGAATGAACTGCCGGTGGCATAGTCAGTCCTGATCAGGGAGGCAGAGACATCCCCGGGCATCGGCGCCTTGGCCAGGCCGGTGATTTTCACATACCTGAACGCCTGGTAGGAGAACCGCGGCACATAACACTCCTCGCCTTGGCCCGACGTGATGTATTCCCCACGGTCCTGGTCACAGCGGGCATCATCGCCAAATTCGAGAACAATCTTCTTCCCGGATTCCCGCGAATCGTGGAGCTTCAGCGTGCACCATCCTGCGACATTTGTCCCGAAATCGACCATCCATGAATGGCTCTCCTTCGCCTCGATCTTGACCGGCGAAAGGACCCGGACAATCCGGTTCGGCTCCACCATCTGCGCGGAGGCGTCTGGCATCCTGGCGCCACAGACTTCCACCGGCATCCAGGCGCTGTCGTTGAACCCGGCCTTGTTCCACCCGGACTGCTCCAGCCGCGCGTCATACCGCAACCCCCAGTGGGTTGACGCGGTAAAAGGACTGGGACTGGCCTTCCAGCTTTCATCGGTCGCCACGGAAATCCTCCGCCCGTCCGGCATGCGGATATCCACCTGCGCCAGGACGGCAGGACGTCCTCCTGTGCGCTGCACCCCGGCATAGTCCTGGTGACCCCGGAAATACCAGCCTCGGCCGAGATGGATGGCAATGCAGTTCGTTCCCTTGCGCAGCAAGGAACCCACGTCGTGGGTGAGGTACAGGGACCGCTCGGAAAGCTGGCACACGGCGGGAGAAAGGACATCGTCACCGACCTTCGCGCCATTGACATACAGCTCGTGGAACCCCAGTGAACTGATGTAGGCGCGTGCGTCCCGGGGCACCTCGTCGAGGACAAAGGTCTTCCTGAACATCGGGAACCCGCCCTCCCCCGCCTTCGGGGAACAGAAAACCCACTTGGCTTTCCACTCACCGGTATTCAGGAGCCCCATTTCCCAAACCGCCAGCTTGCTCCATAACGAGGGTTCAGGGTTCAGGGTTCGGGATTCAGAAACGGTCCAAACCCGCACCTTCCAGTAACAGCGCATCTGCGACACGAGCGGCTTCCCCGCATACTCCACATGGAGACTCTGGTCACTCTCGACCTTGCCGCTGTCCCACAAGTCGCCGGTGTTCCTCCTGAGCAATGCCTCGCTCGACGCCACCAGCACGTGATACGCGGTTTGACGCAAACCACGGGGAATTTTGGATTGAAGAGTGCCGAATTCCGATTGCCCCGAACTCAATTCTTCATTCACCATTCGGAAATCAGAAATTTTCCAGGACAAGCTGGGTTTGGTCGCATCTATGCCCAGCGGATTCTCCCGGTACTCGCACTTGAGCTCTGCCGGGGCCACATCCGAACTGAACCAACCGGCACTGGCCGGGCCGGCACTGGCCATCATCAACATCAGGGAAATCATTAGGCTCCGCATTTCGAACTCCTGACTTAAAGGTTTAATACCGTGATTGAAATGACTTCACCCACCTTGGTCTTCAGCAGCAACCGGTCGCCCGCCAGCGTTTCCGCCTTCCTGCCGTTGCGCACCACGGCAACCGACCGGCCCGGCCAGGGATTGACCAGGAGGCAATCGCGCCCCCGCTCGCTGACGATGCGGACATCGCCCACGACGCCATCCTTCAGCCGGGCCGACACAAGGAAGGCGCCCCATGCCCGGATATTGCTGAACTCGGCATTCTTGTCCTTCGGCCAGACAGGGAAAAGCCGCACCACGTTTCCGGCGCTCATGCAGAGCATCTCGTTGAGGGTATTGTGGACCGTGCTGCAATTCTCAATGCCATGGACATTGCCGCGCCGAAACCCGTTCGGATAGGTATCCTGGATATAGAGCCGCAACTGCTCCAGGATGATGCCGGGATCGATGCCGGCGCGCACGGCTGCGGGAAAGTAACTGTTGGAACCGTTTCCGTCCTGCCAGCGGTTCATGGCGGCGAAGGTGTTCCGGCTGATTTCCAGCAGCGCCAGGGCACTGTCGAGGGTAATGGCATTCCCGGGATAGATATGTTGGATGCCCAGCGTGTTTCCATCCACCCAGACGGGTCCCTCGGAGGTGTAGCGGAAAACGGTCTTGCCGTTTCGTTCCTGGACCGGGAAGTCGGCGAGATTGGCCAGAATCTGCTTCCACTTCCCGCGGCGCGGGGCATCCACCTTCAGCGCCTGACTCATGTCGATCACCAGGTCGAACGAATTGCGCAGCAACCCCAGCGTGAGGATCGGATTCTTGTTCGGCCCGGTGAGTTCATGAATGGCATCCCCGTGGATCTGGTACTTGCCGTCCACCAGCGTGAGGTAGTCCTCCCAGAAGTCGGTAACAGCCAGCAGAAACGGATAGACTTTCCTGGCATAGGCGGGATCGTAGGTGCAACGCCAGCGCTGGGCGATATTGACCAGGCTGTAGGCGGCATTGGACCGCTGGTGATGGAACAATCCTCCCTGTTCGCTGCTTCCCAGCTCAAACCCGTACCGCTCGCCCCGTGACACCTCGATCCCCAGCGGCCCGATCCCCACCGGGTAAAGCACGCCCCGGGTCTTCGTGACGTTCTCGGCGTACCACCGCCCGCGCGGCATGAACTCAATTAACGGGGAATCCTGGGGATCAGCCTGCTCCAGGCGGTTGGCGGAATAGAGGCCGTAGAACGGGGCAACGAAGTTATAGTTGAGGTGGTAGTCATTGGACCAGTTCGGCCGGTCAGACGTGATCCAGGTTCCAAAAATACCCGGCGGAAACCGCGGATCCCGACTGCACGCCGCCAGCGTGTACAAGCCCTGGTAATACCCCTTCATGAGCAACGGGTCGTCCACGTGAACCCGGGCCCGGTTCCAGTAACCGGCCCACCACCCCTCGTGCGAGGCCTGCACGCGGGAAAGTTCTTTTCCTGTCAATGCCGCAACACGTTTCCTGGCTGCATCCAAGGGGTTGGACTGATGGAAGGCACTGGTGGTCACCAAGGCCAGCGTCACCGGTTTCCCAGACTTGAGAACGAACCGAAGTCCGTCGGCACCCATGACGCGAAGCGCCGTCGAGGCTTCGGTGGGAATTTCAATTTGATCGGAAAATTTCCGCGTGACCCAGGCGACATCCCCCCCTGCCCCGGACTGGACCCTGGCTGCCGGATCAGCCGGAACCGTAAGAGCGAGCTCCACGGCTGTTTCGCCCCCTTCCGCACTGCACGTCACGACCAGCAGGTCCTCGGTCGCCGCCAGCCAGCAGGTCAACCGGACAGTCAGCGTGTCCTTGGTGAAAACACCGCTCACAACCCCGTCGCGGAGGGTCTGCTCCAAACGGATGGTGGCCCCCTTGAGGCCGCTGATATTCATGTCCAGAATGGCCGCGATCTTCTGCATTCCCTCGGTACTGTTGCTGAGCCGCCAGAAGTCGTTCCTGTTGATATAGAAACGCAACGTGTCAGCGGGACCCCCGAAACAGGCCGACATGGAGCCATTGCCCAGCAGCGGCGCACCGGTGGAACAGCGGTCTTTTCCGGGAAAGGATTGGGGCGGGCTGTCCCACATGGTCACAAGCGACGCCAGGACCGGCGCCATGACAGGCCCTTTCCCGGGGGCCTGATCATGACTCCGTGGCGGCCGTCCTGGGGTGGAGTCGGCCACGATGCAGGACGTTACCGCGCTCATCGAGACAAGGCCGGCAACACCACAGATCACTGCGTATTTGCTCATCGTTCTGCTGGTCTTTCAGACTACCACTGATAAATCCACGCGTACGTCGTGTAGCGCACCTTCTGTGGCGAACCGTAGGCGGGAGGACCATCCTTGCTGCCATCCACGGTTTCCCAGTTGCGGCATGTCAACCGCAGTCCCTTGGAAAAGAAAAGAGGGTCCTGATCATGAATCCGGTAAGCGGAGAAGGTGTTGTCTCCCTGGTTCATATGCGTAAGACCGGCCATGTCATTGTAATAACGGCCCGTATCGAAGTAATAGGTACCGAGGAAGTAATCCTCAAGGCCCGAGGAAATCATGACCGGCTCCTTCTTCCCCGCGAGATAGGCCCTGATGCACGCCTCAAGGTACGTGATGTTCCCGCCACCAGCCAGGCCTTTCGCGGCAATCGCCACCTGAAAAACCGCGCCCTTCCCCGGCACATCGAACAAGTCAAACTCCTGGCGCGGCTCGACTTCCAAACCTTCGTTGCGGACGAGCTTAAGCCTCGCCTTCTCGGGAAGTTCGGTTCCGCCAAGCATGACGCGCCCGTTCTCCACCCCGCGGATGATCCACCAGATGGCAGGATTGGGATCTGATTTGGGCGCCTTCTGTGCCGTCACTTTAACACTCTTCCCGAAGGGAATCGGGTAGTTATTGAAGATTCCATTCTGCTTGCCGAGCTTACCCATGAACTTGCAGGCCCAAGGCGCATGGTTGTCATTGAAACCAATCCCATGCCCCATGTACAGGTCCATGTCGATGGAAGGTTTTTCCTCGCCATCCACGTAGTAACGGATGCGCGTGTTCTCAACGCCCCCGAAGTTCCCGCCGAACCAGAAATGGGTCAAGCACCCCTTCCCCTTGTGCTCGAAAAGAACAACCTCCTTGTTGTCGCTCATTATTTGCCGGCACTTCCCGATCGACCCGATCGGGTTGAGATTCTTCGGTTCACCCCCGTGGGCCACTCCAGCCGCCACAACCAGACACAAGATAAAGCTCGTTATTTTTTTCATGTTTTTCCCTTAACTTTTCACTCATCAATCTTCACTCATCACTCTTCAATCTTCATTCAAACGGCTCAACCCCACCGCGTGCTGACTTCCTTGATCCAGTTACGGGCGATGAGCTCATGTCCCTGGGGCAACGGATGAACTCCATCCCAGATCCATTGTTCGGGCGAAACCGCCTTTGCCGCCCCATCAAAAACGTCCTGCATCTTGACGTGAACAGCGTCGAAATCCTTTGCCAGCTTCGCGACAACCGGCAGCATCAGGTCTATTTTCCCGCGCCTTCGCTTGAACTCTTCCGGGTTTTTCAGGGGGCCCGAGGCCAGGACAAACGGATCAGCAAGGACAATCCTGAGATCCGGATTCTCCTTGCGGCTTTCTTCCAGCGACACGCGATATTCAGCCTCCCACTCTTTTATATCCATCCCGGCAAGCAGGCGATGCGTGTCATTTGTGCCGGCAAGGATGCTCAGGAGATCCGGTTTCATGGCGATGACATCCGTCTTCCACCGCTTCCTGAAATCGGCGAAGTTCTGGCTGCCAATCCCGCGGTTGTAGAAATCCAGTTTCGCTTCCGGCATGTCCACGCCAAGCCGGGCTGCAATCAGGTACACATAGCTATGCCCCAGATAATGATTGCGGTCGGATTCATGGCGACCCCGGGCCATATCGGTTATGGAGTCCCCCATGAAGACCAGACGGGTTCCCGTCTTGAATTTTGGAAGCCTGTACTTGTAACCGCTGACCTCGCAGGCCTTCGCGTCACCTGCCTCGGTATTGCCGCCCATCATTGCCGCACCAGCGGCGACCGCACTGCCCTTCAGAAACGCACGACGATTCAACATCATCTTCCTCCTTCAGTACTCAGTATTTAATCCCAATTGATTATTTCACGGTCTTGGCAGAATTTGAATTTCCCCTCAGATTACTGAAACGAAATTATACCTGCCCGACCCGATCTCGAACACCGCCACGCCTTTTTCCATCCTCAGGAACTTCACTCCCCTGGCTTGCGCGGCGGATTTCCCCGATTCCGTGACACCGGCCGCATCCTGTGCCGGGACATGCACCGTTGCCGTGGTATTGGGAGGAATAACGACCTCGAGGGTCAGCCGGGAACCTTCGCGCTTCCAGTTGCTGATAATGAAGCCATAGTTCGAGTCATAGCTGCACTTGACCCAGGTCAAGTCACCCATGATCGTCGGCTTAATGACGATTTTCTTAAATCCCGGGGACGCCGGGTCCGGACGGATGCCTCCGGCGGCCTTGTAAAACCACTGCCCGATTGAACCGCCAAGGCTGGGCATCTGCGCC
>JAABPW010000035.1 GCA_011391785.1 Verrucomicrobiota bacterium | reverse complement strand
AATCCGTTCCATTCCCCGGGATTGTGAGAGGCGGTGATCATGATGCTGGCATCGGCCCCTAGCGATCCGTTGCCGAAATATGACATCGGGGTTGAACACAGGCCGATATTGATGATATCCGCGCCCTGGACGGTGATCCCCTTGCACAATGCCGCAAAAAGCGGGATGGAGTGCGGGCGCATATCATACCCGATTACAACCTTCCTGCACTTGAGGAAAGTCACAAACGCCCGCCCGATATCCATGGCCAGCTCCTCAGTCAAGCCCGTTCCATAAATTCCGCGAATGTCATATGCCTTGAATATTCCCGCCATGATGTGTCTCCTCGATGGTTAGTTAAAAGGACTTCTTTAAAAACGAAAACGGGACGCCCGTAAGCGTCCCGTATCGTCAAATTCCCAGCATGCTTACGAATGGGTTTTGTGGGCGACCTTCTTGGAAGTTGTCTTGGTGCCCTTCTTGGCCGGGGTAATCGCCTTGCCCTTGCCAGGCGTTGAAGACTTCTTGATGGTCGGCTTCTTGGCGGCTTCTTCCTTGGCTTTAGCTGCCTTGGCGGCTTCCTCAGCCTTCTTGTTCATTTCCGCCTGAAGCTGGAGCTGATGCTGACGAGTCCACTCCATGGCTGTCGCACGCACTCTGTCCGCATCAGCCTTCGTGATCTGGGCTTCCTGCTTGATCTGTTCGCTTTCAGCACGAACGTCAACCAGCTCCTTGGTGATGCGCCCAATATCTTTTCCACGGTTGACGGCTTTCACCGTAAAGGCAAGCGCCCAGCACAACGCCACAACAAGGGCAATGGATAAAAACATGACTACTGAGCTCTTGGGTTCGCGCAAGGATTCGTTTTCCATTTATGTATTTCTCCTGATTTCTTGTTTTTGTTTAATCCGATAAAATTCGTATTGGAATATGCATCATCGTTGCCGGAAACACAAGCAGATTTCTTCGCGTCCTCGGATTTGAAACATAAACTTTTAAATATTTACCTTGCTATAACTAATATTAGAATGTTAATAGCATCGTCTTATTGCGGAACTTTCGCGCCTGCCGGGTGGCTGGAGCGGCAGATTCGCCAGACAAACAAGGAGATGCAAATGAAGAAAGTGTGGCTTGTTGGAGCAATCGTGATAACGCTGTCCATGGCAGGCGCCATGGCAAAAGATGCAGCGGAGCCCGTTGCAAAAGCGGACAAAAAAGCTGATGCAACCAGAGAGTTGACAACAGAGGAGATGACCATCACCGGCACCATAGACAAGATGGAGAAAAAGAAAAAAGACGGAACCCCGATGATGACCTGGTTCAGGCTCATTGATGAGGATTGCCGCGAAATCCGAGTCCCAAAGGGGGAAGTCGAGAAGTATGTCGGCTGCAAGGTCAAAGTCACTGGTCAGGGCTACACCCTCGAGAAAAAAGGCAAAACCATGCGCGCTTTTAAAACCATAACCAACATCGAGAAGCTGGCCGACGCTCCCGCCACGCCTGCTGCCCCGGATACCGGGAAGTAACCGTCACACCCATCACCTTCCCCGACTCATGGGGAGGTGATGGTCTCGCTCCTCGAGTCATGCTCGCGCTGTCGTCGCCTTGATGGCAAGCCAGAACATAAGGCAAAGGAGTAATGCCGTGGCGCTGGACAGCAGCATATTGATGATTCGACCGCTGCTGGTCTTGAACTCCAGTGTCATTTCGGCATCCGGATGGATTTGCAATTCCCGGTAAAAGGCCAGATGTTGACCTTGAACGGGCAAAGTGACTCGGATGGGATTCGCCTTGACCTGGGCTGCCGCTTGTTGCTCAAGCATCTTGTCCGCCACCTTGTTCAGGTTGTCGCTGTCCTTGGTGTCGAGTTGCTGCTCCAGCTGCTTGCCATAGTCGGCCGTCCAGTTGCCTGCCGCAACCTGTTGTATCGGCATGTTTGCCTGTGCTGATCCGCTCTCATAATCATCGGAAACATTCTGGTATTTCTTCAATGCCGCACGTCGACTGAAGAATCCTACCACCGCCTGTTGCCGCATCAGGTTCCGGTACTGGATTCTGGCATCCTCATTTAGCGCCGTCTGCCCCTTCGACAATTCCATCGCCTGCTGCAAGGACTGCTTGGCTTCGGCTTGCTTGCCCTGCTTCCAGAGATTCTCGCCCTGCTTGAGAACTTCTTCAGCCCTGGCATTGTAGCTCATAACAATGTTCCGCGTTTCCTGCTCATATTGAGCGGCATCAAATACAACCACATTTTTGACCTGCCACTCATCCTTATGCGTCAAGCTCCCACCAAAACCATAGTAACGGTAATCTGGAGGGGCATAGACATCCCAGCGCACATCCGTCAAGGGTACATTAAAGCGAGGACCGTTGAGCTTCTGTTTCCCGAGGCCACCTCCGAATCCCGCAGGCGAAGCATAGGTCAGCTCCACTGTCGCTGTTCCAAGCATTCTGGCGGACTCGAGGGGAATGAGTAGCTTTCCGTTCTCCTGCAGGGGGGTCACGGAGCTGTCATTCACGAAGGCAGACCACGCCACCGCGCCCTGAGGCAGCGTTGCAGCCAAAGCCCTTAGACTCCCGGTCTGCAGCTTGATCGTCACGCGCGTCACCATTTGCTTGTCATCCGAAAGCACCGAGATCATATGCACGTTCTGAACTCGCGCAGGGAGCATATCCGCCGATTCATGTCGTACGGCCGACAGGGTTAACTGATAATCCGGCCGTGTCGTGCGGTAGCACAGGATGGCATCCGACAAGTCCCCTGCCCCGAAAGAAGCAGGGATATTCCGGGCATCGTCGTCATAAAGTCCTGCAGGTACTTTTTCCGAACGGACTTGAAGCCTGCCCCCGGTAAAGACAACGACATAGCCTTTCTGCGATTCTGCTCCCACGGTCTGCAGTGGCACGACCATGATGGTCTTGGCCTTGGGATCCACAGGTTGCTGGTAGGACACATCCAGAGTATAGCGATTTTCAACCTTGCCCTGTAATTCAACTTCCCACAGGCCGTTTGTCCGGTCCAGCTCGGAAACCTTTGCCACATTGCGCCCCGAAATAGTCAGAGGCAAACCACCTGCAGGCGCCTTAAGCCGGAATGTCTTCACTCCCGCCTGGTCAATCTTGTACTGGACAAAACAATGCCCATGAAGCATGCCTTCAGAGAGATCCACCCTTTGCACGACATCGGCACGCACAACAGGCATCAGGCTTTCAGTTTTCAACGCCACCGACCACTCCGGGCGAAGGATGCGGAAGGCCAGATAGCCAGGTTGATCCAGTCCCAATTCCTTGGGATGAAGTTCGCTTACCCCTTCCCGCTCGCCTGTCAACAGACGGACGCCACGCTCTCCCGAAACGGCGAGCGTACCGACATGCTTGACCGCATCACGCACCCCGATTCTCGGAACCTGAATCCGGCTCTCGACCCCCTTTTCCATCTTGCCGAGAACCACATTAACCGCCCGGTTACCCAAGGCCTGTTTTCGGTAATGAATGACGACGCTGTGGCCGCCTTCCCTCAACTCATCCCAATGGCTGATGTCGTCACCCGTCAGGGATTCTATGTCATACTTCTCCGGCAATTCCAGCCGAAGGTCGAATAACCCGGCTCGCGATATGGCGAGGTTAAGCTTTGAACTCAACACTACCCGTTCATCGGAAATATCAAGACTGGCCTGCTCCGTAACTCGTAATTCCGGGAGAACGCGTTCAGCATGGCAAGACAAACTGACTGGCAGATCATGATAGCGGTAGGCATGTTTGACCTCGGGTTCCTCTGCGTAGCGCGTACCCTTCAAAGCCGCAGCAACCGCCTCAGCAGGGAAATCGCCCAGATTCATTCGGCTCAACCCCTTCAGCGTAGGATCGTCAACCCGGATCTGCACCGCGCCGCCCGCCGACAAGGCCACAGATCCCCGCTGTCGTGCGCACCCTTCCACGACAGGCACCATGAGCGTGGCCTCATAAGGCAGCCCTTCACGGGGCATCTGGGTGGTAATCGCCATGGCCAGATCTCCGCTGACGGGTTTCTCCATCAGGACCTCAAGCACGCGGGAATCCTGCTCGAACCGCCAGGTTCCCACTCCCTCCCCGTCCACCGATGTGACACTCATCCCGACGGGAACGGTAAAACGGAAGGACTGCGCCTCGCCCTGAGCGATCTGGAATCGAGCCAGGTGGGTGATATTCACCAGTCCGGGCGCCATCATGGCATAACTCTGCAAGTCGCAATAAAAAACTGTCTTTTCCAGCTTGGTCTTGCGCTCACGTGGCTGCCAGGTGATCACGGTCTCCGCAGTACCGATGAGTTTAAGTGTTCCTGTCGTGACTCTGTTTTTTTCAGTAACCATCTGCCAGGCGGCTTGGGGCGATGTTACGTCCCATCCTGTTGCCGGAATCGACACAACAATGCTATTTTTCAAATGGGGCTGGAAACAGACCGGCAATTGCCAGCTCCCGGATTGTCCGGTAACTGGGGCAAAACCCTTGAACACGAGCTTATAACTGCCGGCCTCGTTGAGATGCAACATGTATCCGGACTTGCTTGACCGGATTTCTCCCTGTTTGGCCGTTACGCTGGATTCAATCAGGACATAACATGGTGGCATGACCCTGAAATCCACAGGAGTCTTGGTCGTGAACACCAGCGTCAATTCAACCTTGGCAATCCCATTGCGATCCTTGGCCGGATCGGGCGCCTCAACTTTAAGCTGGATGTCATCCATGACCGGTGCGGATAAAACTTCAGGTTCAGGCGCAACAAAGGGATTCTTGTTCTTCTCAGCCCATACAGGCAGGATCAATCCGAGCAGTGAGAACGCCGCGAGGATGCCCATGAGATTCAATTTCACATGTCCTGCCGTACCCGCAGGTTCAGCCGGGGGTGGTTCAGGTGATGGAACCGCAGGCGACGGCATGGCAACCGATGAAAATGGCGGCGGTAATTCCCGTCTCATATCAGCGTCGGCGGAAAGTCTGCGCAACTTTCCGAGGGCATGAAACTTACGAATCAAACCAATTATTACCATGAGGGGTATTATCACCATTACGCCAATGGCAACGGTATGAACGAGCCCCGGGATCGAGGTGACTCCCCACGCGATAACAGTAAGGCCCAAGGCCATGATTTTTGCCTGGCGTTCCCCTAGCCACGAAAACAGGATGATACCCATCCCGATCAACACGCCCGATACAACCCGGAACAGGCTGCCAACACCACCAAGCCAGGTCGGCAATACTTGGACTCCAACCGACAAGTCGCGATCGGCCAAGGTTACTGCTTTCGTGAATACCGCCTGCGCCGCCAGATCCACGCTGCCGGCTTGGCTCACGGCCATGACACGGTTGATCGCGCGACAGACTCGCATTCCATCTGCCAGCACCGCGATCCCTATTCCCACACAAACAAGGAGTAGCACGATGGACCAACCGCTCCCCCACCCTTTCCGTCCAACCAAATAAGCGAGCAGCAACACCATGAGCCCCGCAATCCCGGCCCACACGAACGATGAGAAGGATTCAGTGGCTATAATTCTAAAACTTTTAATGAGCGAGTCGACCATGGCCACCAGTCCGGCCTTCGGACGGTTGGGCGGCATCATATTGCCACCCGACGGTAGCAGGGAAAACTTATCGGCGGTCACAACCGTCCAGCGCGCGAACACTCCCTGAGCAGCGCAGACAGGGGCGGCAAAGTTTAAACGGCTGAACCATCGCAATTTCGGCCGACTCTCGGCATAGGTAAGCTCTACGCGCGAGGGGGTATTCGCGTTATTCAGGCGCTTGATGGGAATTAGTTTCATTCCCTTGCTGTCATCCAGTACGCGAACCTTGTCCCCATCCACCTTGGCCGTCCACAGGCGGGCGTTCTCTGGCAACGTAATTCCCAGGAACTGATGGGAGGTGTTCTTGACGAAATAGGTGGCCTCGGTTACTGCCTCGCCTTCCCCACTGAGCTTGGTGCGCAGGGAGATATGATCCGCCACATGATCCAGCATCGCCTGCGTTCCGATCCGGTGTACCATCACCCGGGCAATATGGGGGATTCCCACGCATTTATAGGCCTTGAGGACGGGATCGTTGACCAGCAGTGAATATTCGCGCGGCAACTCATCAGGCGTGATCGAGATCACGGCGGTATCCTGCTGCTTTTCCGGATCAAAAGCCAGGCTGGCGGCACCTGAAAGTGCCATGTACCCCATTTCGCTTGCCGATCCGACCGTTTCCGTTCCGCCCACAAGAAGCTCTGCACCTTCATAGGCAAATGGCTGGTCATAAGTCAGTAGCAACGTGTAATCACCCAGAACCTTTTCCTGGAGCAATACGGTGACAAGGGCTCCGTCCCGTGTCCAACTCCTGATGTCGCGTCCGGTAAATTCAATATTCTGGTAGGCTTCAGGAATTTTAATGACAAACCGCCGGACGGGCGCCCCTTCGATTCGATAAGTGGTGGATACGCTACCATAAAGGGCGCCTTCCCCGAGGGAGACCAGGTGGAACAGTTCGGCATGCAAGGCGGCATCAGCCTGCTCGATGGCCATCTGGAGTATCCAGTCGCTGCTCTTGAACCGGTAGGCCCGCTGGGCATCCGGAACGCGGAAAGGAACGGATGCAGTATGGACCTCGCTAAGACCTTCATTCTTCTGCTCTTTCAGGCGAACACCCTTCTCGGCACGCAACACCACATACCCTCGCTCTGCCCTGGCATCCCGCAGGACCAGCCGAGGCACAGTAAAGGAAGCCAACCCTTCGCCCAACGTCCGCTCGAGCCGCAAAGTCAGCAAAAGATGGCCGATAACCGCCTCCTGAAGATAGACGTGGATTTCCCGCTTTCCGTTGCGGTCCTGAACGTCATAGTCCGACACCTTGGCGCCTTGCACCTGAGCTACAGCCCACTGGGGATCGGTTTCAAAAACAACCTCACGAGCGGGCGCATCCCGCACCTCGATGTCGATGGCGCCATCAATCGTTGCCCCGTTATCCTCATACGATACCGTAAGCCGTTCATCCCCGCTCATGGCCGTAATGACATCTTCCGCAGCAATTTGCATCTTGAAGGGCAAATGGGCGTATTGGTAGGACAAGGCGGAACGTGTTGGCAAGGAGGCATCAGAAAATTCATTACCCCGAGGGAAAGCCGCAGCATCAATCTGGTTCAGGCCAGCCGATTTATCCACCAGCAGCTTGATGGCGCTGTCAGTGCCGAGAAGCAGGAAACCACTGGCCCGGATAACGCCTTTTGGGGCCACCACCGGCAATTCAAATTTGCAGGGAAATGCAGGCAGCACACGTTCCCCTTCAATCCGCAGACTGTAGAGCCGATCCTTCGGCCGGCTCAGGATCACATTTAATACACGTCCACCTGACGGGTTATTCGTGAGGGTCCATTCACGGATGTCTTCGCCCAGAACCTGGGTGACATTGAATTGCTCGGGGATTTCCAGACTCATTCGCTCCAGAAGTCCCTGGATTACACGATAAGTGAATACAGTGTTGAGT
>JAABPW010000034.1 GCA_011391785.1 Verrucomicrobiota bacterium | reverse complement strand
GCCTGAGGTGCCTCATCCATGCCAGGTATTACAAGGAGAATGAGCAACTCTATGACAGCGGGCGTCAGCTTGATCAGGCCATGCCGTTGTTGCTGGGCATCGTTCCTGATGATCTTCGGGGGAACCTGGGAAAGAAGCTTGAGGAGATCATTCTTGTGAAGAGCAAGGGGCACCTGGACACGGGTATGCTGGGAACATACTTTTTATTTGAAAGCCTGAGACAGATGGGGCGTAATGACCTGGCCTATACCATGGCGACGCAGACGAATTACCCGGGGTGGGGGTATCTGCTGTCGCAAGGGGCGACCACGTTCGGGGAGGAATGGAATGGGCACTGGTCCCAGATTCACGCCTGCTTTCTCAATCCGGGTGGCTGGATGAGCCAGGGGCTTGCAGGTATTCTGCCGGATGAAACGGCGCCTGCGTTCAAGAAAATTGTCATCAGGCCCGGTCCCGTGAACGAGCTGAAGTGGGTCAGGTGCAGCTATGACTCGCTTCATGGCCGGATCATCAGCAACTGGAAAAAGAATGGGGATGAAGTGACGATGGGCGTCCTGATTCCGCCCAACACCACGGCGACGATTTTCGTGCCGGCAAGGGATGCGACTGCCGTTTCCGAGTCCGGGAAGCCCGCCGCCCGGGCGGTTGGCGTGAAGTTCCTGCGCATGGAGGCGGGTGCCGCAGTGTACGAGGTTGGTTCCGGGCTTTATCGCTTTTCATATCCTGAAAATGCAAATTGAAGTCATGAAAGGTCAAAAAAATGAAAATATCAAATAACCGGAATGGGCGAATTTCGAGACGTCTGGGTGGTGTGCTGGCGGCGGCCTGTTTTTGTTTGACCACTGGTGCACCAGCGGCCGACGATGTTCTTGGCTTCCAGACCGGCCTTGGAACGCTCCCGCTTCTTGGACAGGGGAAGACCCGTTCGATTACAGCCGAGAACCCGACCGGCGAAAAAGGCAAAGGCGGCATGGCTATTCCCGATCCGGCCAACCAGGCGGCTGGTGCCCGGGCCGCGGACGATCTCGGTCAGGGCTGGAAAGTCCGGCCTTTTATCCGGGTCAACACCGGGCAGACCGCGGTGCTCATGGATGTCAAGGGACCTGGCATCATTCAGCACATGTGGCTGGTTGAGAACATCCATGGCGAAAACATGGACCGTGGCATGGTCATCCGGATGTATTGGGACGGAGAGGAGACCCCTTCCGTCGAATGTCCGGCCCTGGAATTCTTTGCCGTGGGGCACGGGCGTGTCGGGCAGGTGAATTCCCTGCCGGTAACGGTCAATGCCAGGAACGCCTTGAGTTGCTTCTGGCCGATGCCGTTTCGCAAGCGGGCGCGGATCACGCTCACCAATGAGGGAAGTGGTGATAATGTCCTCGTCGCCTATCAGATCACCTATATGGAGACCAAGGTGCCCAAATTGGCGGGTTCCTTCCATGCCCAATACCGGCAGGCGAAAACGGCCGACCAGAATCCGTATGTGATTCTTGACGGCGTGAAGGGGCAGGGGCGCTACGTCGGCACGTTCCTTGCCTGGACCCAAATGGAGCCTGGCTGGTTCGGTGAAGGCGAGGTTAAGTTTTATATGGATGGCGATGACAAGTTCCCGACGATTTGTGGCACTGGAACCGAGGATTATTTCCTGGCAAGCTTTGGTTTTCCGGCGGTGTATTCAACCGCCTATTCAGGTTCTGTGCTGCCGGCCAACGAAAATGCCGCGCCGCCCCAGAAATGGAGTGTCTACCGGTGGCATATCCAGGACCCGGTCAATTTCGAGAAGGACTTGAAAGTCACGATCCAGGCTTTGGGGTGGGGGCCGAAATACAGGCTGTTGAAGAAGGACATGATTTCCACAGTAGCCTATTGGTATCAGGCCGAACCCCACGCCTCGTTTCCCCAATTTCCCGGTCTCAAGGAGCGGGTGAATTTGACCAAGCCTGATCCCGCCCCTGCCGGTTCCCGCTGATATTCCTGAGGTAGTGAATGAAAGGAGTCGCTGTGTTTAGAACGGCATGGATCGGATTCGCGTTTCTATTGGAGGTTGGTCTGTGTCTTGCGGATCAGTTCCGCTCTGCCGAGCGTCCCCATGCCGCCATTTTGGCTTCAGGCGATAAGAAAGCTGAGGCGGTTGTTGCTTTGGTCGAGGCAAAATTGTCGGCTCGAGACGAGGTGGCGGTCCTTGATCGCGCGCAGATCGAGAAGGTGTTGAGGGAGCATGATTTCAAGGGGAAGGGGTTGTTCTCTGAAAAGGATGGTTTCAGGGCCGGAATGCTCATGGGATGCGATGTATTCGTCGATGTTCATCTCAAGCAGGTCGATATCGGTGGCGAGAGGGTGGAAACGATCGACCTGCGTGCGCTCGATGGGCTAACCGGCGCAAGGCTGGTGGATGTGCCTGTTTCGGCGGATCTTTCGCTGGATGAGCGGGTGAATAGGATCTGCTTGTCTGTCATCTCAGCGGTGCAGAAGCGGGATTCGCTGAAAACCGGGAAGACGAAGTCCTTGTCCGTCAACTCGGTCAGGGATGTCGGCCTGCCGCCTTCTCTCCGGTACGTGCCGCAGCTGCTTCCGTCCCTTCTTGAGCGTTATCTGCTCCTGTCGCCGGAGATATCCGTTCTTGACCGGGAACGCCTGGGCTGGATCAACCAGGAGGCTGAGATCGCGAGGGACACGAGAGATCAATTGATGGCGTCAGCCATAGTCGTTGACCTGGATGTGAGCCGGACCCAGGGCGGTGCGCTCAGGATAAGGGCGGCGCTCAGCAAGGGGGATGGCTCCGAGGCCGGTGCCGTCCAAGTTGAAGGGGCCGTCGAATCCCACATTGCCCTGATGATGGAGCTTGCCGGCAAGATCGCCGGGAAACTGAAGATAGTCAGGATCGAGGCCCCCCCGGACTTGTTGTCGGAGGAGGCTGACCGGTATTATCGGTCTGGTGCGTTCAACATAGCTGTAGCCCTGGCGGAAGGGGCCCTGGCATTAGACCGGACGAACGCCATGAAGCAATACAATGTGGCTCTGTATCAGTCCCGGGTACTGCTCGATTTTGCCAACTTCAACAGCAGTGCGCGCAGTTGGCCACAGATCAAGGAGATCCCGACAGGGGTCTTCTTGTCAAAGCTGGAGCGATGCATCGATGTCCTTGAGTTGGGCGAGAAGGATGGCATTCCGCGGCAACCGAGGGGTGTATTTCCGCGGGCCGGCGTCGTGGCGCGGGCAATGAAATTGACTGCTCAGCAGGTGCCGGATGGACCTGGTGATGTGGTGCGATTGAACGATGCGAGGAGAAGACTGCTGGCCTGGCATCGGAAAACAAGAATTCACAACGGGAATGTCATCGATACGTATATGCTTGAGGCCGCGTGCGAGGATGCCAACGCGTTCCTGTCGGAGAATCTTGCCCTGAGCCGCGATCTCGGCGTCAAGCTGGAGCCGCATGCGGCGTTCTCGCTGTTCAACATGACGACATTGAAGGATGCCCGGAGAGGCGCCAGATCTTTCGGCAACGGGGTTGCGCCCTATCAAGACTTCACTGAAGAAGGACTCTCGGATGAGAACAAGGTGAAGCTCATGGCCCTCTATGAATCATGGGCAAGGGACTGCGCTGATCGCGGCCAGGCGCTGGAGATGCACTTTGCCTGCATGACATGGGCAAGCATCAACCGGGACATATTCAGGAATCATGAGGAGATTATCAGGAAGCATCTCGAGGCGGCAAAAGGACTCGTGAAAGCGGACCCGGGGCTGGTCTCGGGCTTTGGCAGGCTTGTTGACGGGACTCCGTGGGGCGAGCGTGTGCCGGCGGTCGGTTTCGTGATTCCACCAGCTGTCCTGGTGGAGGCCCTGAGGGAACTCCTGCCGCTGATGAGGGAGAACAAAGTTGCCTGTCCTGATCTCCTGGTTCAACTGGATTGGCATGATCCTGCAGGGGCAACCTACCCGGGGATGTACCTGGACGAAGCCATCGCCCAGCTTGTAGATTCGAAATACCGGATGGTCCCAGTCGTGCTACGGCCGCGGTGGGGCGAAGGCCCGGGGGCATGGATGGGCACTCGGAAAAACTGCGTGGCATCCCTGAAGGCCATGAGAGTTGCCCGCTATGGCGCCTGCAACGAGCTGGGCGAGGTGGCTCAAGTTGAACTTGATGAAGAGCCCCTGTTTGTCCTTCCCGGTATCGCTGCGGAGCGTGGAAATGACCGGTCCCCAAGTAAAGCGGCACTGCTCTCGTTAGGCATGACCAACTTGCAGAACGAAATTGTGGCCGCGGCAACCGACGGAAGTGGAGTCTATATCGCTGTTGCGGACAAGGCGGGCAGGTCCATTGGAATTATCCGCTGTGATCTTGGCTCGAAGTCGGCCTCGCCCCTGGGGAGGATAGGAGGTGTGGCTTGGGGTGGCATCACCGGCATGATGATTGGCCGGCAGAATGTCTACCTTTACACCCAGCAGGGGTTGCTGGTGTTTCCCCTGAAAGGCGGCAAGGGATGGATCCTTGACGAGAAATCGGGCTTGCCGGCAAATGAGGTGGGCGCATGCTGCGAGGTCGGGGATACCCTCTATATATTTTGCGACAGGCGGGTGGTATATACCACGGCCAGGCGTGAGAGTTACCTCGTGAAGTGCTCGCCTGACGGCGCGAACATGGAGCTGTTGGCGGCAAGCACCAGGCGGGAAAAGAAATCGCCACTGGATAATATCAACAAGTTCGCCATCAGCAGCATGCTCGATGACCAGGAGAACAAGAGGCTCCTCTTCACCGTGACGAGCATCGGCCTCAGGGGGCTGTGGGCATACGAGTATAACACGGGAGCCATAAGGCAGCTGCCTCTGAATGTGTATGGCCCTCATTTGCTTGGAACCAACGCGGCGGGTGAGTTTGTGCTGCAAGGGCTAGGTGGCGCGGAATGGCTGGCCTGGCGACCCGGCGGAGCGCCGCGGCCGTTGATGTCAACGTTGACAGACAAGCCCCCTCGTTTCATGGAGCCGGGAACGGGCGACTTCCCCCCGGGCTTTCCTCTCTTTGATGACATCCTGGTCCGGCCATGGACGCTGGCCAAGATGACGAAGATGGAACTGAAATATGAGACAGAGCTCACGCGGCTTGATCAGTGCGCTCCCTTTTTTGTGGCGAGGCACAAGGACAAGCTGGTCGCCTGCACCAGTGGGGGCCTCTACTTGGTGGATGCCAGGACTCTGCGCGCCGCTGTGGACGCAACGGCCGGTCCGGTGGCACAAGTAGATCCTGGCGATGCCTGCGACCTGACCATCGCTGCCGAGGCGGGAGGCATTCTTAGCTTTGATGATAAGAAGTACAAGATGTGGCCTGGCCGCCCCCTGCATTGGGGTTCAGTCAAGGCGGGAAGGCATAAGATCTCCGTGGACTGGTGCGGACGGAAGTGGGGCGGTGATTTCGACCTGAAGGCGGGCGAGAAAAGAAGGGTGGATGCCTTTCCCGATGAAAAGGGCCGCAAGGTCCTGGTTCTTGACCTGGGCAAGGGCGTTGACATGAAGTTTGTCTGGATTCCTCCGGGTGAAATTACCGTGGGCGATGGCGGCAACGGGGGAGCGCGGGCGAGGCGCAAGGTTGCTGCGGCAAAGGGCTTCTGGATGGGACAATATGAGGTCACTGTTAACCAGTTCCAGCGTGTCATGATGCCCGACAAGCCTGTGTTCAATGGGGAAGAGTATCCTGTTGCAGGGGTGTCATGGGACCGAGCCAGGGTTTTTTCAGATGCGTTCCAGAAGCGGTGCGCGGAACAGCTCAAGGGGAAGACGGCGCGATTGCCCTGGGCTGACGAATGGGAGTATGCCTGTCGGGGAGGAACCGTCACACGCTTCTACTTCGGGGATTCCGATGACTATCGGGACCTGGCCGCGAGCCGCGAGATCGTGCCGGTTGGCAGGAGAATGCCGAACCTCTTCTGGCTATATGATATGGACGGCAATGCCGGTGAATGGTGCACTAATCCGAACAAGGCAGGTATGATGGCCAGCACATACTTCTCCCGCATGCCCCGTGCTGCTTTTGGCAACGACGTTGGCGGAATCAGGCTGATGCTTGAGGAATAAGACGGTTAGATTTGTAATTTAGCGCCATTCCAACCTGTGTAAAATAGCAAATAGGAGTGTCCTGCACGCCGTCTGATCGCATGCGGTCGTTTTTTAGTTTACACTTTCAGCCTGATGGGCAATACTGAATCACCTTTTTCCCCGGACTTGTGGTGGAGCCGAGTCAAGCTGGTCGTTTTTTTATCCAGATCCTCATCCCTGTTGTCCTGGCATTGCCGTTACGGGCATGGTCAGGCAATGAATGTCGGGAATTCCATTTCTGAACAGGAGGATACTCATGAAGGTTGAATCATACTTGGCGGCGAAAAAGGGTTTGGGTTTTGTTGCTGGTGCGTTTCTCCTGGCGGCGACATCGTATGGGGGCGACACGGTTCTCTTCAACGGCAAGGACCTGGCTGGCTGGGATGGGGCGCCTGGATGGTGGCATGTCGAAGATGGTGCACTCACGGCGCAAAGCACACCTGACAAGCCCTGCAAGGAATGCAACTATCTGGTCTGGACCAACTCCCGTCCTGCGGATTTCGAGCTGACGGCCGACTTCAAGTTGAGTGAGTCGGCGAATTCCGGGGTGCAGATCCGGTCGCAGGCGCTTCCCAAGTGGGATACCTGTGGCTACCAGGCGGATATGACCGGTGACGGCAAGCTGGTCGGCTTCGTGTATCATCATAAGCGCGGGCTTATCGCCGGACGCGGGGAAAAGGTCGTCATTGGAGCTGACGGCAAAAAGACGGTGACGCCTCTTGGCAATCCGGCGGAATTGCTTAAAAACTTCAAGAAAGGTGACTGGAACACCTACCGGATCGTCTGCCGCGGTCCTGATATCACGCTTTACGTCAACGGGGTGCTGATGTGCCAGTTTGCGGACAACGATACGAGGGAACCTGCAACTAGCGGAGTGATTGCCCTGCAGATGCATCCGGGGCCGCCGATGAAGGTTCAGTTCAAGAATATCGTCCTAAAGGAGATAAAACAATGAACACAACCCGCAGGAGTTTTCTGAAGGGGGCCGTGACGGCGGCAGGGGCGCTGGCCATGCCATACATCATTCCGGCATCGGCGCTGGGACGCGGCGGGGCGGTGGCGCCGAGCGAGAGGATTGTCGTGGGCGGGATCGGCCTGCATAACCGCGGCATGGGTGACCTCAACTGGCTGCTCGAGGAGCGGGACGTGCAGTTCGTGGCCATCTGTGACGTGCAGAAGAGGAACCGCGAGGAGGTCAAGCGGGTGGTGGACACGCGGCAGGGCAATCATGATTGCGCCCTGTACGGGGATATGAACCAGTTCCTCGCGGAACGGACGGATATCGACGCGGTGCTGATTGCCACGGGCGATCGCTGGCATGCTCTTGCATCGATACTGGCCATGCGTGCCGGCAAGGATGTCTACTGTGAAAAGCCCTCGAGCATGACCATTGCCGAGGGCCAGGCGGTGGTCGAGACGTCGAAAAAGTATGGCCG
>JAABPW010000032.1 GCA_011391785.1 Verrucomicrobiota bacterium | reverse complement strand
GACCCGATGGCCCTCCGGAAAATGATCGTGACCATGGAAGTCCTCGGAAAACCCGTCGCCCTGCGCACGAACTAGGACTTCTAGATCTTCAGGATGCGTTCATCGGTCCGGGTGGCGCCTTCCAGGACTGGGACGAGATACGGTTCGGTCTTGTACTTGTCAACCCCCTGCAAACGCTTCAGCACCTCGGCCACTTCCTCCGCAGCCGCCTGGCACTCCTGGATCATGCCCTGCATTTCGGGCGACATCTCCGCCTTCTTCATGATGTCCAAATAGACCCGGATCACGGTGGCGGGCTGCCCCAGATGATGGCAGGCGGCCCCGACGGTTTCCGCCATGACCCGCTGCTGCTCGGCTTGGAGCAATGCCTTCGACTGCTCCTCGATGATCTTGACCTTGTCGTCAGTCTGGCGAATAACCGCTCCCAGCGAGCGCTTGATGGCCTTGAAGTCCTCGCTTGAATCATCCAGCCCCTCCACCGGAACCTGCCCCGAGGAGATCCCGTCAAGATAGCTGCGAAGCCGCGTTATCTCGATCGTGTGCCGGGCCAAAAGCATGATCCCCAGTCCCACCAGGGCGACAATCGAAGGCAGCATCAGGTACAGGGTCTCCATGTCAAACGACCGTGAAGATATCGCGTCCCCGAGGAGATAGGAAAACGCCAGGATGGGAATTGCCGACATCAACGCCACCGCCACCCCGAACTGGTGACGGGTTCCCCGCGAGGCAATGGAAAGTCGGGCCGGAGGCTGGATAGACTTCGAATCTTTCGCCTCGCGATAACGGCGCGAAGGAAGGGCTGCGGAAGCCACGGCGGGAACCGCCACGGGAGCCACGGCAACCCCTTTGGCTTCAGGCAGCGAAATCCACCAGTCCTCAGACTGAACCCCATGTGAGATCACGCCGAACTCGCCGCCATGAGCCGTGGCCACCAGCCGGCAATAGGTTGCCCGGAGTCCGTCTTTCTCGCCTTCCCGCCTTCCCGTGCCTTCCGTCATAACGGAAACACGCACACTTCCGCTCTCGCGGATGAGCTGGACCTTGATGGTTTTCCCGGATGCGCCCGCCCCGACCGCGTCACGGATCAAATACCGGATCACCCTGACAAGCTGCTCCTGGACGCACATCACCGTGACCGGCTCGCCCTTCACCTCAAGCACCACACCGGCCGCCTGCGCCACCTCGGTCAGTCCGGCGGCAATGGTGCGTACCAGGGCAAACAGGTCGCAAGGCCGTTTCTCGAGGGACTCCTCCCCCCCCATCATCTTGCGGACCCCCTGCAGGAACTCCACCATCTCCTCCAGGGTCTCGGTGGCGCCCAACGCATCATTGACGTACTGGGCGGCCTCATGCTTGAAATGTTTTGCGGAAGTACGGTCCGCCATCTCGAGGAGGTTGGCGAGTCCCGCCAGCGGCGCCTTCATATCCCTCACGATCAATTGGGTGAGCGCGGCCTGGGATTCCTCGAGTTCATGGATACGCTTCGCCTGGGATTCAACAAGCTCGGCCAGAACGCGTCCTGAATAGCCGTCACCTGCAATCGAACCCTGTCCCGGGGAAGCGCTCATGCCTTGTCCCCCGCCATCGTGACCATGGCCTTGACGACACCGTCGCGGTACCCCTCCACCAGCGCAAAGGCCGCCGGGGTCTCCTCGAAGGCGAACCGGTGCGTCACCATGAAGTCCACGGGCGCGGCCCGCTCCATGATGAGATTCAGCGCCTCCTGGAGGCAATGATTCTGGCGGCGCACGTTCTGGAAACACAGCTCCTTGCGGCGCGCCAGGTCGATGGTCAGGGCAATGCGGTCAACGGCAGGAATCCCGACCATCATCAGCTTGCCGCCGGGCTTCAGCAGGGTCACCGCCTGGTCGACCGCCTCCTGCCTTCCGCAACATTCGAAAACAACATCCAGCAGGAGCGGCTCGGCCGCCGTGATCTCCGCTACCACATCCTCACTCGCGGTATTCCCCGCCCATGCGGCACCCGCTGAACGGGCAATCTTGACCCGTGCATCCAGGCGGTCGGTCATATAGACCGGCCCGGCACCCGCGGCGCGGGCGGCCAGCAACACCGACAAGCCGATCGGGCCCGAGCCCAGGATACCGATCCGCGCCCCGGCTCCCAGTTCGGACAGCTTGGCGGCATACACGCCGATGGAAAGCGGCTCGCTCAACGCCGCCTGCTCAAGGGTCATCGCCGCCGGAATGGGAAAACAACTGGTTTCCGGCATCACAATGAATTCAGACAGGCACCCTTGCGCCTGGCCCGGACACCCCAGGAAACGAAGCCGGCGACAGGTATGGGGGCGCCCTTCAAGGCACTGGTCACAGGCCCAGCATGACATGGCGGGCTCGATCGCCACCCGGTCGCCCGGCCGGACGCGCGTGACTCCCTGACCGACCGCCTCCACCACGGCCGCGCATTCATGCCCCACGGTGAAGGGGTAGTTGACCACCTGGCTCCCGATCCGGCCTGAGGTGTAATAGTGGACATCGGATCCGCACACGCCGACCACGGCCACCCTCAGCAGCACATCGTCGTCGTTCACGATCCGGGGCGCAGGCACCTCGTGCTGCGCCATTTTCTTGAGGCCTGTGAGGACAAAAGCTTTCATGATTAAAATAGGTTTCCGCAGTTTAAGAGTCCATCCGGGTCAAAGACCCGCTTCACATCCCGCATCTGCTGGATACCGGCATCACCCAGCATTTCCCTGAGCAGGGCCACCTTGAACTTCCCGATGCCATGCTCCGCCGAAACGGTTCCGCCCATTGCCAGCACCTGTCGCGCCCACTTGAGATACAAGTCCTTCCCCCGCTCAAAATCCTGAAGGGTCCGCGGCAGGATATTGACGTGGATATGGTTATTCCCGATATGCCCGAACATGACCGCCTCCAGCCCGGCCTCATCCAGCCCCGCCCTGTAATGCTCCAGGATCGCCTTCAATTCAGGGTCGGGAACCGCCATATCCGTACCGAGCTTGGTGATTTCAGGCTCCTTCTTCCGCCGCTCGTCAATCAACCGGTTCACGGTCTCGGGCACGGCATGGCGGAACAACTTGAACCGCTCAAGCTCCCGCTCCGAATCCGCGATCCAGGCTGCTTCGCCGGAGGCGCCCACCGCCTCCATCCGGGCCGGAATCGCCCCCACGGCATCGGTGACCTGGAGTTCCTCCCCGTGATACTCCAGATACAACGCCGCATGGCTGTTGGCGGGCAGGTCGGGAATTCCGGGCACCGTTCCACCGGCATCCTTGAGCTTGCGTAGCAGCGCCAGGGCATGGCGGTCAAAATATTCGATCGCCACCGGCCGTTCTGCTGGCGGCAGGCCCCGGACCGCCATAACCAGCTCCACCGCCGCGGCATCCGACGGGAAGAATGCAAGTACGGCCCACCGGCAGGCCGGGAGCGGAACCAGGCGCAACTCGATTTCTGAAATCACGCCGAGCGTCCCTTCGGACCCGATGAACAAGTCCACCAGATCCATGTCGTCTGCCGAAAAATAGCCCGCCGCATTCTTCACCGGCGGCATGGCGTAATCCGGCAACCGTCCCTTGATCCGGCGCCCTGTATCGGTTGTGAGGGTGAAGGCACGGCCATCGGCCTTGTCGCACCCCCGCCGGAGCGACAGCACGGAACCGTCAACCAGGATGACACGAAGCGACTCGACGTACGGACGCGTGGCGCCGTAGTGGAAGGTGCAGGCCCCCGAAGCATTGCAGGACACCATGCCCCCCAGGGTCGCCGATGTTTCGGTGGGATCGGGTGGAAAGAAACACGGCGGCGACAGGCGGTAGCGCGCCAGGGCCTCGAGCGAATCCCCGGACCACCCATCCGTGTCGAAGTGGCAGGTCTTGAGGCTCTTTCTCAGGTCGACCAGTGGCAACCCGGGCTGGACGGTCACGAAGAAGGTATTCAGGGCGGAGTCGTAACGGAATCCGGTGATCCGAGACATCCGGGTCAGGTTGAGAAGATTGCCCCCGTTGGGCACCGCACCGCCGGTGATTCCGGTCCTGGCGCCCTGTAACGTGACGGGCAATCCGGCGGCGAGGACATGCCGGATGTCGTCTTCATCCAGGGCAAAGGACAAGGTATCGGCCTGCCCCGTGCGCCGGGACTCATCCCGCAGGAAATCGGGGTAACTGGTCCCTACATCCGGCTTGAATAAATGACTCCGATTCACCGCATCCTCCAGGTTCCCGACAACGCCTATTTCCATCCCAGCGCACAAAGCCGCTCGGGCGACAACAGCACATCCAGATCCTGCCCGGGAATACCGCCCAGGTCATGGATCGCCTCGCGGACCGATAGCCCCCGCTCCCGCATCAGGCGGGCAAGTTCAACCGCTTTTTCATGCCCGATGTGAGGGATCAGCCCGGTGATGATCTCATTGGATTTCTCCATCGCCGCGCGGCATCGATCCGCGCGGGCGGATATTCCGCTGACGCAACGGTCCGCATAGGCCAGGTCCACGCGCCGCAACAGGTCCAGCGAATCCAGCAGGGCATCGGCCGCCAGGGGGAGGAAGGCATTGAGTTCCAGTTCGCCGGACATCACCACCAGGTTGATTTCCATGTCATGGGCCATCACCCGGTACGCCGACTGGATTACCATTTCGGGGATCACGGGATTGATCTTGCCCGGCATCAGCGTGGATCCAGGCTGGACGGCCGGCAGGTCAATCTCACCAAAACCGCCTTCCGGCCCGCTGGCCATGAGGCGGAGGTCACGCGCCGACTTGACCAGGTTGGCCGCATGTGTCCGGATCATTCCCGAAGCCTCGAGGAGGGCATCCTGATTCTGGGTCGCCTCCAAAAGGTTTTCCGCACGGGCCAGGTTCAATCCCGTCACTTCGCGCAGCTTGTCCACCACGCTGAAAATATACTGCCGCGGCGCCGCCATCCCGGTCCCGACCGCAGTTCCGCCGAGGTTTACCACGCGCAGGCGCTCCATGCACTGGAAGATCCGCCAGCGGTCACGCGCCAGGGCATTGGCGTAGGCGCCGAATTCACGCCCCAACGTCACCGGAACCGCGTCACGCAGCTGGGTCCGCCCCAGCTTGATGATATCCGCAAACTCCCGCTCCTTGGCCTGGAAGGCCTCCTGGAGCCGGACAATCACCGGCTCCAGCTGCTTCAGGAGCGAGATGGCCGCGATCCGGAGGGCGGTGGGATAGGTGTCGTTGGTGGACTGGTGAAGGTTGACATGATCGAACGCATCGACCCGGCTGCCAAGACTCAGCGACGCGAGCCGCGCCACGACTTCATTGACATTCATGTTCGTGGAGGTTCCCGCCCCCCCCTGAAGGGCATCGGTGACAAACTGGTCCTGATGCCGGCCCCCGACGATCTCCCCGCAGGCACGGGCAATGGCATCGGCGGTTTCGGGCGCAAGAAACCCGCACGCCTGATTCGTCCGGGCACAGGCGAGCTTGACCTGGGCCAGCGCGGTGATCAGGGCGGGGTGCACGACCCGTCCGGCCGCATTGAAATTCAAACGTGCCCGCTCGGTCTGGATCCCGTAGAGAACTCCCTCAGGAACCTCCACTTCGCCAAGCAAATCATGTTCTACAGGACACATGGCTGTTACCTTACACGCTCACCTGTTCCGGCTCCAGCCAAATAGTGAAAATCAACATCAGGAAACTCCTGATGCTATTTTCAGGGTACCCCTGATTGCCAGCGCATCACGTTTGGCATTTAGTAGTGACATGTTATAGGCCCTGTGGCCCGGAAAACAATGCCACTCGAATATTCAATTTCACAGGATGGAAGGGAAGTTCACATCACCGGGGACGGCCCGATCGGGATTCAGGATTGCATGGACTTGTTCAAGAGGATCCGGATTGACCCCGGAAGACGAAAAGGGTGCAGCGTCCTCATTGATCTCCAACATGCGAACTGCATGTCCCTGCATGAGGACAACATCGCCGAGGTCATGAAGATTGTCGGACATGGCCGGACTGCCCCGTACGGAAACATGGCTGTCGTCGCCAGGGGCGCAACACTCCTCCATGCCGAACTGCTTGCCTCACAACTCAGGATCAGGAGCGAGATTTCGATCCAGGTGTTTGTCGACATAAACGCCGCGAAGGCCTATTGCGCGAGCATGCCCGTCCTTGCTTCAACGCCGGCAGAGAACCCTCACTGAGGGGAAAGCGGGTTGCGGGAAGTTGATTCCCTCGAAACCGTGTCCAACCATTCATTGACCTGATTGATGCGGAACGGTTTGGCCAGGAAGGTGGCACCCAGCGCCCCCACCAGCTCTTGCTCCTGCGGATGCATCCAGTAGCCGGACATCATCACGACATGAGGTCGGAGGCAGCCTTTCTGCTTGAGCCGCTTGACAAAGTCTATCCCATTCACCTCCGGCATCATGATATCCGTGATGATGATGGAGGGACAGTTCGCATGACCCATGGCGCAGGGACACGCTTCGATGCAATTCAGGGGACAGAGATTGGGATTCGCGTAGGAGGAAACCAGGTATCCCTTGCGCTTCAGTGTTCTGGAAAGGAGTACCACAATCGCCGGATCATCATCAATGACAACGGCATTCACAGACCTCTCTGTTTCACTTCCGTTTCCAGGGCTATATCCCTGGATTCAGGATGATGGCAGAAATACCTGCCGTCCGAGGAAGCCACAAACCTGCATTTTTCAGGATTGCTGACCTGGCACTCAATAAGCCAGCTCCGCGCAATTCCTTTTGCCCGACACATCGTCCTCTGGGGCAAGTCAGGGGTCGCGACTTGATACAGATCCTGATACTCAACTTGCATAGTTCCGGAATTCATGTCGCTAAGAGTAGGCAAACCCGAGGAATCGCGCAATCAGGTCAACACCTGATAGCCGCATCAGGGCTTTCCTGATGCCAAACGCGCGTTTTGTAGGATTTTAACGCCCCGAACAGCGTTCAGGTCACGCTGAGCCGCCGCAAAATCGCGAGAATATGCCCCTGTGCGATCTGGGTGGCAAGGTGGTCTCTCGAGAAGCGATTCTGCCGGATATGCCAGGTGATCAGGCGTCGCAGAGTGGCTAAATCGGCGCTTTTAAGCAGATCCGGGTCAGCCGTGTAACGCTCCGCCTCCGGCCCCCAGTCCTCCCAGTTGAATTTGACCACGAACCCGTTCTTGTAGCAGGTATCCATGAAGCCCGACACCACACTCTTGAACTCCTCGGCGGGGAATCCGTCCTCATCCATGGGGATGACCTGACCGGGACAGAAGGCAGGCGCCTCGAAGACCGGGACGAACGCCAGCAGGGCGGCCAGTTGGGCCGGCTCAATCGATTGGGATTCGTTCTGTGAACAAGTTTTCATAAAGCCTTTCTTCGTTTGCGGTATTGCCGCAGCATTTTCATGAACCGGAATGCGTCCTTGACCGGGTGGATCTTGCTTTTCTCGGTACCGTAGAGCGTAGCAATGGGCACGCTGCCAATCCGGATGCCCCGGTGGCTGAGATCCATCAGGATCTCGGACTCGGCGGCAAATCGGGGGGACTCGGCGGGAACCCCGGGCACGACGGAAAGTTTATACAGGCGGTATCCGCACTGGGTGTCGGGAACCCATTGCCCC
>JAABPW010000031.1 GCA_011391785.1 Verrucomicrobiota bacterium | reverse complement strand
GGGTGCCCCGCCACCTTGCGTGGCGGGAACCGAACATTTTTGCGACCCGTGGCACAAGGCCACGGGGACGCCCCCCTGTAACTGATACCTTACAAAAAATGTTTTTTTAAGTAGGCGGAACGTCAAACGATATGGTAAATATTTATCTGTACCTCCCAATCCCCCTCTTTGATCCGGCTCACGATTAAGACAAGAACCAACAACGGAGTATATTGACATGACACTAACTCGCAGAGATTTCCTGAAGTCGATCACCGCGGCCGGGGCTACCGTGGCCGCGTCACGCTGGGCAGCCGGGGCGGAGAACGCCCCGCTGGTGCCGGGATCATCCTCGGAAACCGTGAATGTCGCCATTATCGGCGCGGGCGCCCAGGGCCGCATCCTGCTGGAGTCGGCCAAGAATATCCCGGGCATCCAATTCAAGGCGGTATGCGACGTGTGGGACTACAGCCAGCAATACGCCGGCAATTTCCTGATGAAACACGGGCACAAGGTCAACGTGTATGAGGACTACCGGGAAATGCTCGACAAGGAGAAGGATCTCCATGCGGTCATCGTCGCCTCACCGGACTGGATGCACGCCGAGCACGCCAACGCCTGCATGCAGGCCGAACGGCATGTATACTGCGAGAAAGAGATGTCCAACACCCTGGAAAAAGCCAGGACCATGGTCGAGACCTCACGCTCGACCAAGAAACTGCTCCAGATCGGCCACCAGCGCCGCAGCAATCCCCGGTACATCCATGCGTTCAACAAACTGATCCGCGACACCAACCTGCTCGGCCGCGTCACCCACGCCAATGCGCAGTGGAACCGCTCCAAATCCGATGACATCGGCTGGCCGAAGAAGTACGCGCTTTCCACCGAAAGGTTGTCCAAATACGGATATTCCTCCATGCATGAGTTCCGGAACTGGCGCTGGTTCAAGAAATTCGGCGGCGGCCCGATCGTGGACCTGGGCTCGCACCAGATCGACCTGTTTTCGTGGGTTTTCGGCTCCAATCCGAAATCCGTCATCGCCTCCGGCGGCGTGGACTTCTACACCACGCACGAATGGTACGACAACGTGATGTGCATCTTCGAATACGATACCCCGAAGGGTGTGTCGCGCGCCTTTTACCAGGTGCTCACGACCACCTCGAACGGCGGATTCAAGGAGACGTTCATGGGCGAGAACGGCAACATCGTCATTTCCGAAGTCCCGCCGGTGGGCAACACCGCCACGCAGGAAGCCCAGAACAAGGCCACGGGCAACCCCGAGGAGGATCTCAAGTACGGCCGCTCGGACTGGGAATTGTACGTCAAGCAGGGCTTGCTCGGCTCCACGCGCACGCCGATCCGTCCGGTTGCCACGAAGAACACGAACGTGGATGCACGGGTCAGCGCGCAGCTGGAAGGATATCCCCTGCCGATCGAGCTGGCCAAGCCGGCCCACCAGCCCCATCTCGAAAACTTTTTCGATGCCATCCGCCTGGGCACCAAGCTCAATTGCCCGGGTGAAATCGGCTACGAAACGGCTGTCGCCGTGCTCGCCTGCAACGAGGCGGTGCGGACCAACCAGAAGATTGAATTCAAACCATCGCAGTTCACCATTTAAGGATTCCCATGAACATGAGGAATACACTGATCATCACCCTGCTCGCAGGGTACTGCTCGATGCCGGGCGCCGGTGCAGCCGAACCATTCTTCCACCAGTCTGACGGCTCGCACACCGTCCCGGTCCACAAGATCCCCTTGCTGGACGAGGAGGGCCAGTCCATTGTTCCCGCCGATCCGGACGCGATGCCGTTTTCAACGCGCACCACCTGCGGATTATGCCACGACTACGGGGCCATCAGCGGCGGCTGGCACTTCAATGCCGCCGACCCCAAAGCCGCCGCTGGACGCCCGGGTGAACCGTGGGTGCTGGTGGACGAAGCCACCGGAACCCAGATTCCCCTGTCCAGCCGCGATTGGCCCAACCTCCGGAAGCCCGGAGAACTCGGCATCACCCCCTGGAAATTCACCAAGCTGTTCGGTCGGAACACGCCCGGTGGCGGCATCAGTGAACCCAGCAACACCATCGCGGACGTCGAGGCCCGCTGGGATGTTTCCGGCAAGCTCGAGGTCAACTGCCTGATCTGTCACACCGCCTCGCCCCGGCAGGACATGACCGAGTGGACCAAGCAGATCGCCCGGGAAAACTTCCGCTGGGCCGCCACGGCGGCCTCGGGCATGGCCGATGTCGGCGGCATGGCCTCACGGGTCCGCGACTCCTGGGCGCCCATCGATGGTCCCAACCCCGATGACCGGCAATACGCCGTTCCGCCCTCGGTCCGTTACGGGCCGCAATGCTTCGACAGCAAGCGCACCGTTTTCTTTGATCTTGCCAACCGCCCGACTGACAACCGTTGCCAGCATTGCCACTCGGTTGCGCCGGTAGGCGCGCAGCGGCATGCGATTGCACCCGACGTGCATACCGCCGCCGGCTTGAAGTGCGTGGACTGCCACAACAACAACATCTCCCACATGATTGACCGCGGGCTGGAAGGCGCTCATTCCTGCCGCGGCTGCCACCTTGACGCCAACAAGTTCGGCGCGCCCAGGCCGCTCCACAAGGGATTGCCGCCCCATCACCTTGAAAAACTCACCTGCACCGTGTGTCATTCCGGCCCCGGTCCTGATTCGGATCCCGCCGTGGTGCGCACTTCGCGGGCCAACCGGCTGGGCATTTACGGCAAGGCTTTGTGGGATACGACCCTGCCCCATATTGTTGAGCCGGTTTTCGTGGAAAACGCCAACGGAAAAATCGAGCCGCGCCGCATGATGTGGCCTGCTTTCTGGGCACAGGTCGATGGCGCCACGGTCACGCCCATCGCGCCGGAACTCGTGCAAACGGCCGGCGCCGGCATCCTGGACGCGCCACAACAGGTTGCGCGCATCCTCCAGGCACTTCAAGGCGCGGTCAGGGATGATGGCTCAGGCGAAGCCGTCTTTACCAATGCGCTTGCCTATGCCGCCGGGGGAAAACTCTATCGCCCCAATGTCGACCAGGGGCTCGATCCCGCCGGAACCCTCGCCCAGGCTCCAGGCCCGTGGGTCTGCCAGGCAAACGACGGCTGGGCCAGCACGGTCCCGGCGTTTGACGCCGCCAAGTTCATCCCTGACGAGAACGAGGCCGATCAGAAAGCCCGTGACGCCATCAAGGGCGTATTCATCGCCTTGAAGGCCATCGCGCCAACGGGTGCCATCCCGGTTGTGCTCAATGGCGGCAAGGTGTACTCCTGCGACACCAATGGAACACTGGCGGTCTTGGCACAGCCGTCAGCACCGGCCGGCCTGGACTGGGCCTGGTTGCAGGATAACCGGATCATCCCCCTGTTACCCGATACCGTGTCGCGGTTTGTCACCCAACTGGTCGGCACAAACCGGATGCTGACCGAGGAAGCAGTAACCCTGATTCTCGATAAGCTCGGCCCGAAATCGGCTTATATCGGCAACGGCAAACTCTTCCAGCGCGACAGCGCCGGGAAACTCGCCACCTCCGACCATGCCGCGGCGGCTCCGGTCAGCTGGCCCCTGGGTCACGCCGTCCGGCCGGCCACAAAGGCGCTCGGGGCAAAGCACTGCACGGATTGCCACAGCCAGAATTCGCGGTTTTTCTTCGCCAATGTCACCGCCATGGGCCCCCTGAAAACGGAACAGTCCGCGAGTACGCCGATGCATCATTTCGAGAAGCAGCCCGAGAATTTCAACCGGCTGTTCGGCACGAGCTTTGCGATGCGGCCCCTGTTCAAGGTGGTGGTCATGATCGCCGCCCTGGTGTCCGCGATCGTGCTGCTGTTGTATGTGATGCTGGCCTTGAGGCGGCAGACGGAAGGCCGAGGCATGGCCTGGCTCCAGAGGGCCTCCCTGGCCGTGACGGCGTTGAGCGGAGCGGGTCTGGGTATCGCCGGATTCATGGAGACGATCTATCCCGGAACACCCCTGATTGGATATCCCGTCATGATCCGCATGAGCCTGGTCGGCCTGTTCGCGGTCAGCTTGGCCTCGCTTGCCCTGTTGCGGGCGAGTGAACACGGATTCCATCATGCCGAGGCCAGGGTGACGTCGGTGTGGCAACGGATATTCTTCTGGGCGCTGATCATCAGCGGCCTGGTTGCCGTGACCGCCATGCTCCTGTCCATGGTGCCCCTGCTGGGAACCAGCGGCCAGCACGCCGCCAGCCTGACGCATCACATCAGCAGCATCGTGATGGTCCTGGCGACCCTGTGCTACGGAATCTGCGCGGCCCGTGCCGGCAAGAAGTCTGTGGGATGACCCTGGAATTACATCGCTTCGGGCATGAGGCAATGACCACCCTCTTCGAGGTGATCATCGCCCATCCCGAGCGCGATTACGCCCGGCAGGCGGCCTTGGCGGTGTTCCGCGAGGTGGATCGACTGGAAGGGCTGCTAAGCCGTTTTGATCCCGGAAGCGATATCGGCCAGATCAATCTCCTGCAACCGGGACAGACCGTCGGCATCAGCGCCGAGGTCATGGAATGCCTGCTGGCGGCCGTCTGGGTCTCCAACGAGACACAAGGGGCATTCGATGCGACAATCGGGCCTCTGTTGGATTGCTACAGGGGCAAGGACCGCACGTTCCAGGTCCCCGATGAAGCCAGGCGGGCACAGGCCCTCCGGCAAATCGGCATGAAACATCTTGAGCTGGATGTGCCGCGGTATCGCGTGGGGGTGCAGTGCGGGGTGGTGCTGGATCTGGGCGCCATCGGCAAGGGGTATGCCTTGGACAAGGCGGCGGAAATCCTTGAGGAGTGGGAGATCGGCAACGCGCTTCTCCATGCCGGCACCAGCAGCGTGCTGGCAATCGGGGAAGGCGACCGGCCCGGCGGATGGTCGGTCGGCATCGGGGGCGACTGGGGAAAGCGTTCCGGGATCGAAACCGTGACCCTTTGCAACGGGGCACTGAGCGGCTCCGGCAAGGACGTGAAAGGGGAACACATCTTCGATCCGCGCACCGGCCGGCCGGCGACAGGTCACATCGCCGCCTGGGCGCTCTGTCCCTCGGCCGCCGTGTCCGACGGGCTTTCAACCGCATTCATGGTCATGACTGAATCGGATGTGAAGGATTTTTGCGCCTCGCACAAGGACATCGGGGCATATCTTGTTGGCCAGGATCAACTGGTAAGGCAAATCAGTAGCATCCCATTACAATCCTAATCATAATCGTAATCATAATCTTAATCGTAATCCCCGATAGCCAGTAGCCAATGCAACAGCATCATCCAAAGCGGGGCTTCGTATTCGTGTGCATCCGTTAAGTGAGTAAGATTGTCATGATGAGAGCCGAAAAACAAGGTAAACGGGGGCATTTGGGCAGGGCGCTGCTTGGGGCAACGGCGTGGCCGGCCCCGAAGGGGTGCCCCGGAGGGGCAAGGCCACGCCGTTGCCCCAAGCAGGGAGAGGTTGTGTCGCCCCGCTTACGGGGCCGACACCATGAAGAGCGTCATCTTCTCCCTGGGCGTCTTCCACCCCAAACACTTACGCGGGCGATCATTCACGAACCGGTCAATGCGATGCAGTTCTTCCTCGCCGATCCCTGCGAACGAACTTTTCTTCGGATGGAGTCGTCGGATCAGTCCATTCGTGTTTTCATTCGTCCCGCGTTCCCACGAATGGTAGGGGTGGGCAAAAAACACGTCCATGGACAGAGTCTTTGCCATCTCCTCGTGGCAGGAAAATTCCTTGCCATTGTCGAACGTCGCTGTCTGGCGGACCTTGACCGGCAGGCTGCCGAACAACCTGCAGATTTCAACCAGAACTTCCCTTGCCTCCTTGCTGTCCGTACGACCAACCAGGGTAAAGCGTGTGCTGCGTTCAACCATCGTTACCAGGTTGCCTGTCCGGCTCGCTCCAGCGATCAGATCGCCTTCCCAATGCCCCACGGTCTGCCGGGTCTCCACGTCCGCAGGACGGGTGTCTATCGAGCGTTGGTTTGCAATCCGGCACCAGTCTCGCCCCTCTTTGCGGGCACACCGTCGATGCCGCTTGCGCTTGGCCCGCGGAAGATGCTTCCACAATGTCCCGCCCCTTTTGGCGTCAGCGTAGACGTACTTGTAAATCGTCTCCTTCGATACAAACGCACGCCCCTCCAGTCGGGCTCGATTACCAATCATGTCAGGCGTCCAGCCCTCTTCGAGCCTGGCTTCAGCATCCAGCCGAACCTCTTCCGTGAAGCGCCTTGGCCCGGATCGCAATGCGCGCTCCGTCGCCGCCGCCTGCGCTTGTTGGGGCCGGTAGCCCCGAAACCCCTCGTTGCGCGATATCTCCCGCGATATTGTGCTTGCCGATCTCTTCAGGCGTCGAGCGGTCTCGCGAATCCCACACCCTTCTTGCTTCCACCTGTGGATCAGCGTACGTTCTCCGGCGGTCACGCGTTTGTAAGTCATACTGTTCTCCTTTGTGTTGGCGCACATGAAGAACGTAGCTTACCGCGTGACCTTTTTATATCCTACTGTTGCAATAGCCGCTGGCGCGCGGGATCCTCTGCTTTCCGAAAAGATTACGATTACGATTACGATTCACTGTCATCCCATAGGGGACCCCATAGTTGAAGTGGATTAGGCTTTTCAGTCTCCTGCGCCCCTCACCCCAGCCCTCTCCCGTAAACGGGAGAGGGAGCGGAATATTCCGTTCCTGCAGCCCCTCTGCACCCTCGCCCGCTTGCCTGCCCTGAGCAACGCCGAAGGGCGGGAGAGGGCCAGGGTGAGGGCTGGTCTGCACCCTCGCCCGCTTGCCTGCCCTGAGCAACGCCGAAGGGCGGGAGAGGGCCAGGGTGAGGGCTGGCCTGCACCCTCGCCCGCTTGCGGGAGAGGGCCGGGGTGAGGGGAGAAAGCCTGTCCGGCGAAATGGCAGAAAACATCTTTTGATATTTCAGAAATGAACTGGAGTGAAAATGATCGGAAGTTCTTGGATTTCCTACCAGTTTTCAGCCTGATACCTATTAGCCCGTATCCTGTGGGACGCCAGTGAATCGTAATCTTAATCCATTCTGGGTCAGATGATTAAGATTACGATTATGAATTCAATCGGAAATCTTCAATCAAAAATCTTCAATTCCTCACAGGTCATCATCCTTCAGGTCGATGAAGAAGAAGCCGGCTAGAAGGTCGAGGAATTCCAGGGGCTCAATGCCGGCATCGACGCCCACGATCAGCGCCTGCACGCCCGCGCCAATTTCGGTCGGACCGTAGTCCGGACCAATACCGCCACTCACCGTGGCATCCGCCACGCTGGCCTGAACGCCACTCCGGCTTTCGAAGCCGACGGGGAGTTTAGGCAGACGGCGGTTACGTGGACCGGGCAAGCCGACATAGACGGACCCGTATGACCCCACAAACGCGGAGGCCACCTTGGTGGCCCGGACGTCCGCGGCAAGTCCCGGCCCGACACGGAGACGGAGGCGGACAACATCAAAGACATCCAGGACGCGGTTGGGGATGTACAGGAGTATCTTGTGAACCACCCCGTGGGAGGCCGTGGTCTTGGGAGCCTCCTCCTCAGCCGCGATCCCGGAACAGGGCCCAGACGCCAGAACACCTACCGTCAGCAATCCAATCCAGAAACGTTTCATGACACCA
>JAABPW010000030.1 GCA_011391785.1 Verrucomicrobiota bacterium | reverse complement strand
CGTGGCTACGCTGTATTGGCGGGTACACCAGGCCAGGAAGCTCCTGAGGGAAATGTTGTCGGAAGGGGGGGGAGAGCGGTGAAAACGGATCTTGATAGGCAGTTGAAGGATTGGGCGGCGCGTCATGTCCCGCAACAGGAGCACCTGGACGGGCTGGCCAGGACCATTGCCACCGAAGCCGCCAGGAACAGGTATCTGCGGCATCAGTCAACGGTCGCGGGTGGGGCCTTGCTCTGGCAGAAGCTGGGATACGGGGTGGCGGGAGCCGTGCTGGCGATTGCGGGACTCGTCCTGTGGAGCGGGCGATCGGCGGCTCCATCGGGGGAGGGTGGCTCCGCCAGTATTGCCCAGTTGGTGGCCCCAAGCCGGTCGCAGGTGGACGCGGTGCGGAAGTTGTTCGCCGAAACGTCGCGGATCTTCCCGAACCAGCTGCGCTGGATCGCCCAATCGAACGGTGATGTCGGGATGGGCGTGGAGTCGGAGCAGGGCCGTCCCATTCCCGATACCCAGGCTATGCTGGTTCGGCTGGTGATGGTCACACGGGTTTCTGGCGAGAAGAACTGGAGGAGGACGTGGTCCACGGACGTCGTGATGCGCGGGGAGGACCTGGTCGAGATCACGCCCAGCCGCCAGTGGGACAACAAGCTGACCTTGTGGGTTTATCCCCTGGAGAACGGGAAGGTGGCGGTTGACACGACGATCGCCCTGGACAAGCCCGCCTCGCTCTCGACACGCCTGAACTCGGTCGTCGGCATGGGAGAACCGGTTGAAGTGTCGAATACCCGGAGGGGGAACGAGGAGATAAAGGTGTTCCAGACAGTTGAGCCCCTGGCTTCTCCAGGGAGGTCTGAATCATGAAATTCGGTAGCATGATCCTGGCGTTGCTGGCGGCGGTGTCGCCCCTTGGTGTACGGGGTGAGCCTGGAATTCGGGTGGCGGTTCGCGAGCCGTGGTCGAACGTGTTTGGCGGCAGGGAAAGCGTGTTCCATGTCGAGGTCAAGGCGGGTGAATCGTTCCAGGGCGGACTGGGCTGGCAGCTGGTGGCCGATGGCCGTACCCTGTCCAGGGGGGAGGCGGCGGTAGCGCGTGGCTCCGGCGATACCGCGATCCGGGTGTCTATTCCCGGGGTGAAGCCGGGCGTGATCCTCCAGGCCCAATTCATCGTTACGGTGCTTCAGTCCGGGAAGGAAGCGGCACGCGAAACGAAACCCTTGTGGGTGTTCCCGGAGAATGCGTTTTCCGACTGCGGTGAATGGCTGAAGGCGATGAAGATCAGGCTGTTTGATCCCGATGGCAGGACCGCCAAGCTCTTTGACGAGGCGGGAATCCCCAGCAAGGCCCTCCGTTCCGTGGAGGAGCTGGCGGGGCTCAAGGACGGATTCGTTGTGATAGGCGAGGGGCTATCGTTCAAGGAGTACCGCGGGTTGGCGGCAGGCATGCTCAAGGCCAGTGCGGCAGGGGTAAACGTGCTTTGCCTGGCGCCGGCGGAAGGGGAGATCACGCTTCCCTCAGCGGGCAAGGTCGAGCTTCCCGTTCCGGTCGACATGGCGTTTTCACGGGAAGGCAATCTGGCCAGGCTTGATAAGAGGCTGGACAGGGCCGGCTGGGCACCGGATGGGACTGCGGTGGTCAGCTGGATGACGCTCCGGGGCGAACGGGGGCCGGTGCTGGTGGACGTGGGGCAGGGCACCGGGGATTGGGCGTGGTTGCAGCTGCAATACGGGCAGCACAAGGCCAAGTGGGTGATTTGCGGATACGGGATTGTGGCGAAATGGGCCGGGTCGCCCACGCCGCGCTTCTTGCTGAGGAAATTAATGGAAGACGTGTCTAACAGGAAATTGGATGATCAAAAAGGAGGAGAGTCATGAAAACGACGAGAATGGTCATGGTCGCGGGGTTGGCGTTGGGGATTGTCTCGAAACTGTTTGCGGCTGAGGGGAGCAAGGCGGAAACGGCAAAGGCGGAAGTGCCTTCGGTCTACCCGGCGGCGATCTTCGCCTTCGAGGATCGCGGCGATGGCGTCAAGGGGGTCGGTGCCAAGGTGAGTGATATCCTGTTTGCCAGACTGGCGGCGGATCCGAACCTGTATCTGGTTGACCGCCAGGATCTGAAGAAGCTGCAGGATGAGCACGAGCTGAACCTGTCGGGTATGGTAACGCCCGACCAGGCGGTCAAGGTGGGCAAGCTGACCGGGGCCAAGATCCTTGTGACCGGTTCCGTGATCGAAGCCGACAAGACCCTGTATCTGGTGGCTAAGATTATCGGTACTGAAACCAGCCGGGTACTGGGTGCCTCGGTCAAGGGTCGTTCCAGCGATGAGATCGCCCCCCTTGTCGAGAAGCTGGCCGAGCAGGTCGGAGAGTCGATCCTTAAGAATTCGGACAAGCTCGTGGCCAAGGAGGTCAAGATCGAGGACCGGATCGCGGCACTGAAGAAGAGCCTGGGAGATGCCAAGCGCCCGACGGTGATGGTCAAGGTCACTGAGCGCCATGTCGGGCAGGCCACGATTGATCCGGCGGCGGAGACGGAGCTGATGCTGTTCCTGAAGGGGACCGGGTTCGAAGTCCTGGATGCGAATACATCGGCCAAGAAGGCCGACATCACGCTGGAAGGCGAAGGATTCAGCGAGTTCGCGATGCGGCATGGCAACCTGGTCAGCGTCAAGGCACGGCTGGAGATCAAGGCCTCGGACCACGCTGCGGGCAAGATAGTCGCCAATGACCGCCAGACGGCCGTTGTAGTCGATTTGACCGAGCAGATCGCCGGCAAGGCGGCCATCCAGGAAGCCGCCGCCCAGATCGCGGAGAGGCTGCTGCCGAAGCTGGTCAAGGACAAGTAGGAGCCGAAAGGAAGGGTTCAGGAAAGGCGGGGGAGAAGACAAACCGCAGATGGACGCGGAAAACGGTGATGAGTTCGGGATGAAAAGCTTCCCCATCAGTGTCTTCTGCGTTCATCTGCGGTTTCTTTCCCTTCCGGCGGCGTTGCGTGCGTATTTGATCCGGGCTGCACGCCTGATTTGCATAATTGAAAAAGAGCGGTGGGCTTCCTGTAGTGCGTCCCTTTCGGATTACGGGGCGACACGCGGAAGAAACAAGGGTGAATAATGGATCATGGGAACTTTCTCTCTCAGCTGTCTGACCTGCTCACGGAGGGCGATTCCGGGAGAACGGTAAAGGCTAAATTCACGACTATCCGGCTGATTCATGTCTCGTTGCTGATGGGGATGGTTATGTTTGGCGGGGTGGTGATGTTCTCGTCCCACAATCGCATGACCACCGAGTTCTCCAATCCGGTGCTTCTCATTGCCGCAATGATGTGTGTCGGAACCATTGTTGTGGCGAATATCGTCAGGCGTGTGATGCCGGGGTCTCGTCCGATGCCGACGGATCCCGCTTCCCTCATCCGGAAATACCAGGTGATCTGCCTTGTCCAGTGGGCTCTGTTGGAAGGAGGCGGCCTGTTCGCGGCGGTGGTGACGATGCTTACCGGGAGCTACTTTTCGGTCGGGATCTTGCTTGTCTGCATAGCCGCCCTCGCTTACCGCCGTCCCTCCGAACGGGACTTTCTGTCGATGTTCTCGCCGCGGAAACCGTTTGCTTAAACTGTTAAGCATGAGGTTTTATTCATTTGCGACCCCTGGGGGCTGCCGGGGTGCAGGTGGGAGCGTGCCCGTTGGTGTACCGGCTTCAGCCGGTCTTTCCCCCGCTGCCTGAAGGCGGTACACCAACGGGGGAAGAGTAGGGGATGGACTGACCGCGCCCAGAAGTTCCTATCCGCCCCGGAAAAGAATAGTCCAAAACTCAGAGACGCGCCTCTCGTATGGCGCGGGGATATGCAAGATTGAAAAAGTCGGACGGGCTTCCTATAGTTCGTCACTTTTGGAGTTTTCCTTGAAATGAAGGAGGCCGTATGGCGCCCCAGTTTGTGTTTCAGACGCAGAATTTAACGAAGCAGTATAACGACAAGACGGTATTCGAGAATATCAGTCTCTCCTTTTACTATGGCGCCAAGATCGGCATCGTTGGCGAAAATGGATCCGGCAAGACCACCTTGCTCCGGATCCTGGCCGGGCTGGATTCGGATTACATGGGTACCGCCACGCTGATGAAGGGAATGCGGGTGGGGTATGTGCCGCAGGAGCCGCGGCTCAACCCGGAGAAGACCGTGCGGGGCAACCTGGAGGAGGCGCTTGAACCCGTCCACGCCCTGATCCGGCGGTATGATGAGGTGGCCGACAAGATGGGCGAAAAGCTGCCCAAGGACCAGATGGATAAGCTCATGGACGAGATGAGCCGGCTTCAGGACCAGATTGACGCGATGGATGCCTGGGAGGTCGACCGGATGCTGGATGTGGCCTCCGATGCCTTGGTCCTGCCGCCGGACGATGCCGATGTGAGCAAGCTGTCCGGTGGTGAGCGGCGCCGGGTCGCGCTTTGCAAGGTGCTTCTGGAGAAGCCCGATCTGCTGCTCCTGGACGAGCCGACCAACCATCTTGATGCCGAGACCGTGGCGTGGCTGGAGAAAACCCTGCGGGACTATCACGGCACGGTGATCATCGTGACCCATGACCGGTACTTCCTGGACCATATCACCAAGTGGATCCTGGAGCTCGAAAACGGGCGGGGGATCCCGTTCGAGGGGAATTACTCCTCCTGGCTCAAGCAGAAGTCGGAAGTGTTGCGGCAGGTTGAGAAAAAGGAAAGCCAGCGGCAGAAGGTCCTGGCCCACGAATTGGAATGGATCAGTAGCTCCCCTGAAGGGCGGCGGAAGAAGAGCCAGGCGCGAATTACCCGGTACGAGGAATTGGCGGGTCAGCGGTTTGAGGCGGAGAAGGACGATGTGCTGATCCAGATTCCGCCCGGGCCGCACCTGGGCAATAAAGTTCTGGTCCTGGAGGGGGTCACCAAGGGCTATGGCGGAACGGCACTGCTGGACAAGGCTTCGTTCAGCCTGCCCCGCGGTGGTGTCGTTGGCGTGCTGGGTCCGAACGGTTGCGGAAAGACGACACTGTTCCGGATGGTGGTGGGCGAGGAGAAGCCCGATTCCGGCACGCTCACGGTGGGCGAAAGCGTGGTGTTGTCCTATGTGGACCAGCACCGTGATGCCTTGAGCGACGACAAGACGGTCTTCGAGGAGGTCACCGGCGGGCGGGATGAGGTGGAGCTGGGTGATCGCAAGATGAACTCGCGGGCCTATCTCTCACGGTTCAATTTCCGGGGTCCCCAGCAGCAGAAGAAAGTCGGAAAACTGTCCGGCGGTGAGCGCAACCGCGTCCATCTGGCAAAATTACTGAAGCGGGGCGGCAATGTGCTGTTGCTCGACGAACCGACCAACGACCTGGATGTGAACACCATGCGGGTGCTGGAAGAGGCCATCAACCAGTTTTCAGGGTGCGTCATGGTGATCAGCCATGATCGCTATTTTCTCGATCGCATCTGCACCCACCTGTTGATTTTCGAAGGCGATGGCAAGCTCAGCTGGTTCGAGGGCAACTTTGCCGACTACGAGGAGAAGGTGCTGGCCGGCAACGAGGAGCGGCGGCTCCATCGCCGGGGAAAGTACAAGAAGCTGGCGTTAAGATAGTGTCTGCAGCCTAGTCGATCGCCTCGAGATGCCCTGGTTTGGTTTCCGGTTTTCTCGGCACCGTGTACATGAGGATTGTGACGACTAGTCCCGCCACGACGCCTGCCAGGCAAGCCTTTGACACCGTTTGCCAGGGGACAAGCTGTGTGGCCATCCAAGCGGCTGACATGGCGCCGATTGCAATAATGAAACTTCGGGTTTTATTAGTCATCATCATCTCGATAGTTGCAAACAGAAGGTTATTATGGCTTGGTTGTCATCGCTAGATTTGCAACCTTATCAACGATCTTTTCAACGGTTTTCTTGACCTGCCCCACGGCTTGATTGGCTCGGCCTTTTGCGCGAAGTCTGTCATTACCGGTCAGTGCGCCGGCCGCTTCCTCGACTCGACCCTTCACAACTTGTACGGAACCCTTCATGATTTCCTCCTTCTTTTCTACCTCGGGATCACCTGTTTCAACCTGCTCATTCTTGAACCGATAGCTTGGCTTCAGCCTTCAACCAATGCTGCATGTCGTACCCTTGCGGACAGCTTTCCTTCTCATAGATCTCGTAGGCCTTTCGGGCCACCTCATCGTGTGACGGCTTGGTCTTGAGTCTCCTGGCATCGGCATGCTTAGCCGACACCGACAGTTGTCCGCTACCTGAATGCTCATGCTGCGGGTGGTGTGAGTGATGTTTACTATTCATGCTAGCAGGCTACCCCGGTTGTCTTATGGACGCTATGGGGTATAACCCTACACAGTCTCGCGATGTTAGCCTGAAACGTCGCTGAGAATAACTCCATTCCATTGCGATGCATGGCGCCGACAATGTCTCCGCTTCTAGTCACAGACAGCGCAGGAAGGCCACCAGGTCTGATTTTTCTTCAGACGACAGGCGCAATTGTTGGATCAGGTTGAAGTACTCGACCGTATCTTCAAGGGTCAGGCATCGCCCATCATGAATGTACGGCGGCGAATCCTTAATACCCCGCAAGGGGAATGTCTTGATGCTTCCGTCGTGGGCCATCATCATGCCATTGACAAGCTCCTGTTTATAAAAGCGCTCCGCCTTCAGATTGTGCATGCTGTTGTCCGTGTAATATGGAGCCGGGTGGCATACATTGCACCGGGCCTTGCCGTTGAAAAGTATTTCGCCTCGCAATTCGTTTGTGGTCGCTATTCCGGAATCCAGGGCGCCATAGAGGTCGAGCTTAGGAGCCGGCGGAAAGTCCAGCAAGGCCATGAATTCCGCCATGAAATGAACTTGAGATCCACGCTCAAGACTATTGACCCCCTTTTTGGCGGCCATGCAGTGGTCGCCATCGAAATAGGCGCCCCGTTGTTCAAATTCGGTAAAGTCCTCGACCGTTTTCAACGCCCGCTGCGAACCAAATAGCCTTTGGATATTTACCCCGCGTAACGATGGCGTCTCGATCCGGTGCCTGAATTCCTGGGGACGAATGTCTCCTACCAGATGGTTTGCGCCATTGCCGTGTCCATTGGCATGGCAATCGAAACAGGACACCCCTAGACTGGGTCGGTCGGTACGGCGGTCTTCCGTCGCATTAAACTGCTGCTGGGGGAATTGCGTCACGAGCAGGCGCAATCCCTCAAGTTGCTTCGGGTTCAGTAGTCCGTTAAAGATCTCATAATAGTTGTCGAGGGTGATGAGCCGCCCCTTTGCCACGTCACCGAGATCGGGCCGAGTGGTGAGATAGAGCGCCGGCGCCGGATCCGGGAGAAAATGCTCGAGCAAATCGAAGTCGACGTCAAAACGAGTCAGCCGTGGGAGAACGTTGGTGATCATGGCCGGAAACAGCATGCCTCCTTCCGCGTGGTCAGCAAACGGAAGAGGCTTATACGGGAATAATCCCTGCTCCTTGATTTGATTCGGAGACATGGTGTTGAAGGACTCCCATGTGATGCCTCGAAGTCTGGCGGTTGGCCCCACCGGGATGCGTTTTCCTCCCGACATGAGAACATCGGCGCTGACCTTCTTCGAGAGATCATACCGGGCATTCAACAGCGCCGCGTGTTCCTGGGCCCGCCCGGGTTTTGCCGCCA
>JAABPW010000029.1 GCA_011391785.1 Verrucomicrobiota bacterium | reverse complement strand
CGATGGCGAACTGCAGGGCCTGGCCGTTGAAGCCGCAGGGGGTGACGACCATGCGGTTGGTGACGGGGGGATTATACGGGAAAATCCGTGTCTCGACGTGGGGCTGTGTAGTGTTGCGGTGAAAGGTCCAGATACGGGCGAATTCCCTGGCGGCATCGTCCCAGGCATCCAGCGCGATGAAGCGCCGGATCAGCCAATTGTCACGATGGCTGCCGGGGCCCATCCCGAAGGCCAGGGCCGGGGTGTCCGTGCTATAGCGTTCGGATCTATAGCCGGGGGAACGTGGAGAGGATGGTTCAGCCGGGTACTGGTCTGGTGACTGGTTGGTGGCGGCCATGCGGTAGCACTGTAGCGCGGCGGTTATGTTGCCCAGGGCGAGGTGCAGATCGCCCTCAATAAGTTTGAGGCGGCCTGTCGGGATCTTTGCGGAAAGCGCGGGAAGCAGCGCGAGGAATTCTGCTGCCTTGGGGCGGGCCATCTTGACTGCCAGGTGTTCGGCGCCAGGGACTTCAAGAAACGAGCGGAAGGCCTCGGTGTTTCGTCCTTCCTGCATCATTTTCAGGCCTTTTTCGAAAGGCTCCTCGTTCGCCTGGATGTTTCCGGCGATAAAAGCGAGAGCCAGCAAAGCTGAAAAGAGAGAGTTCTTCATATGTTTCCTTTCACGCATCACGCATCAGGCGGCATGGTGGCATATATTTGATAAACAGTCATCAGGGTTAAGGTAAAAAGGATGTAAAAAAGGTGAGGGGACTGAATGGGATCGGATGACTAACGCCGCTGGCGCGCGAGGGATAAGGGCTGGTCAGTCTGATTCCAGCCGTGGTAGTCTGTGAAACATGATTAACTTGAGAACCGCCGGATACGGACCCGTACGTCCGGTGGTGTGAGAGCTTGGGAAGGAATGCCTCCCCCGGCTACTCGATTCTGCCAATGAGATGAAACAATGATCCCTGTTGCCAAAGTGCACACATAGTGATACATTTGCACCATGAAGCCGTATGACTGGAATGATGAGAAGAACGACTGGCTGCGGCAGGAACGTGATGTCACTTTTGAGGATATTGTCTTCCATCTGTCGCAGGGAGGCTTACTCGACACAATCGAGCACCCCAATCAGGATCAGTACCCGGGGCAGAAGATATTTATTGTGAATGTGGAAGGGTACGCCTACCTCGTGCCATTCGTGGAGGATGACGAGACGATCTTTCTCAAGACCATCATTCCCAGTCGCAAAATGACAAAACAATACTTGGGAGGGGAATAAAATGAAGCTCACACAAGAAGAAAAGGGACTGCTTGATTCCGTTGAGAAAGGGGAATGGAAGCGCATCCCAAACTTTACACGCGAAGCGGTTCGTTACCGCGATGCGGCACGCGCCACACTCCGGAAGGATAAGCGCGTCAATATTCGGATGGCTGAACGTGACCTGATTCGTTTCCAAAAGACGGCGGTCCATGAGGGCTTGCCTTACCAAACGCTCATTTCAAGCATCCTTCACAAATACATCAATGGCCGTTTGATCGAAAAGGTAGGATGATTCGCAGAACCACCCGCCTCTCGGTGCGGCTGACGCCGCCCGAGAGCAGGTCGTTATGCGAAAGGAGATATAGTGCAATGAAGAATGCGGTGTTGGCTCTGCTGGGTGTTGGGTTGATGATCGGATCAGGATGCTCAAGCACTTCGATGAAGATGCGAGCCATGAATCAGGACATTCCTGCCGCGCTTGTCGCGCAGTACAAGGCCAGTGACATGGCATACGGACAAGAAAGGCGTGGTTGAGATCAGGGTTGAGCTAGGGAAGACAAGGTTGATTCCCTGATCTCGAAGGGAAGCGGTGTTGCCGCCTCTGGCGGAATAGCAGGAGTGGGTCAGTAATAGGGGGTGCCCCGCCACCTTGCGTGGCGGAAAACGAGCCTTTTCGCGACCCGTGGCACCCCTTCGACTTCGCTCAGGGCAGGAAGGCCACGGGGACGCCCCCCTGTAATTGACCCCTTACGAACAGCATCAGATTTTTCTGGCGTTTTCAGCGGTTTCTGGTCAATTCCTTCCTGGGACATGTTTAAGGCGGGCGGGGGTCGGGGTAAATCCAAAAGAAGAGGGGCGGTTGATTCATGAAACGTATCGGGCAAATGATGCTGTTGGCCGGGTTGTTCGTGTTGGTCCTGGGGGGACGACTTCCGGGCCAGGTTGCCGCTCCGTTGACAGGCAAAGCTACGCCTGCCGTTCCGCCCAAGGATATGAAGTTGTTCCTGCTGATCGGCCAGTCGAATATGGCCGGCCGGGGGGCGGTGGAGGCCGCGGATCGGGAGCTGAACCCGCGCATATTCATGCTGAACGCCAATAAGCAATGGGTGTTGGCCAGGGATCCGGTTCATTTTGACAAGCCCGGTATGGCTGGCGTGGGATTGTGTTCCGAGTTCGCCCGTCAACTGGTGAAGAAGGATCCCGGGGTCACGGTCGGATTGATCCCGTGTGCGTTCGGCGGCACTGCCCTTGCTGAGTGGATGCCCAGCAGCCCCACGGGGAAGAAGGTCTGGCTCTACAGTAATGCGGTCGACCGGGTCCGGATCGCCATGAAGTCCGGGACCTTGGCCGGAATCCTCTGGCACCAGGGCGAGTCCGATGCGGGCAATCCCGCGACCTATGAGGACTACAAGGATCGTTTCGCTGCCATGATCGCTGGACTTCGAAAGGATTTGAATGCGAAGGATGTGCCCCTCATCGTCGGGGAGCTGTGCAACCAGAACGGATTCAACAAGGTAATCCAGGACCTGCCGGGCAAGGTTCCGAATTGCGCCTGGGTCAGTTCCGAGGGGTGCGCCAACGACGGCCTCCATTTCAAGCGGGCGGGCTACCTGATTCTCGGGCAGCGGTATGCGGAAAAATATCTTGAATTGAAAAAATAACAGAGCAGGTGCTGAATTCCCTTTCGCGGAATCGTGCTAAGCCGATTGGAAATTGGAGGTTCTTCCCGGATGAAGAGGATACTGATAGTGATGTTGACGATCTCTGTCCTCGCGGGTTGCAGCGGCAAGAAGCCGGTCCCGGCAGGCCGCCTTATGCAGCCGGCAGGAAAGTTCTCCTTTGTGACTCCGGAGGGGTGGTTCCGAACCAAACTGGCCGGAATCGACTTCGTGATTTCCTCGGCGGAATCCGACAACGGGGTCAGCCCTAACATTTTCGTGGAGGGACCGCCCCGGTCAGGTGTCATTAGCAACCAGGTTGTCCAGATGACTCGTGGAAACCGTGATGAACTTCATTCATATGCCGTGCTGCAGCAACAGGAGTTCACGACTGAATCAGGTTTGAAAGGGATAAAAATCGCGGCCCGTCGGGAAACCAAAGAGGCGCTACCCTTGGCCGTGTATCATTTCCTCATCCAGGACGGTGATCGCGTTATCGTGATCACCTGCAGTTGTGCTGAAGCTGTGAAACATAAATATGAACCGGCTTTCGATGCGGCCATGAAATCGCTTCAATCCGAAAAATGAAACCCTGGTGAAGACCATGGAATGACTCCGGCCTTCGCGATATGCGCCGGGGAGAAAATATGATCATGAAGGGCGCTGAATCCCGAGCGCCGGGCGACCGGTTCCGCCTGATTGTCAACGAACTGATCGGCCTTCAGCAGCGCGGTAACGGTGGAGCATCTTGAGGACTTCGCCGCCCTGGCGGGTGTCGAGCTGATCCGGATTGAGATGGAATGATGTTGCCTGCCATCTGCTACAGGGGGTAGGGCGGTAGAAAGGGGCGCATCTCCGAGTTTTGGACTATTCATTATCCAAGGTGGACCGCGACCTCCGGGCGCGGTTTGGTTAATCCATGGTCATCCTATGCGCCTAACGCCGCCCGGAGGTCGGCGTCCACCTTGAGCCTATCTGACCAAGTACCAAAACTCAGAGATGCGTCCGGTAGAAAGTCCTGTACGCTATTGACCTTCGGGGGTAATACAGTATTCTTTTCGCTTATTCTTGATAAACGTTCTGATAGATGGGGCAGTAAAATGAAATACACGATTGGCCTGGATTATGGGACGAACTCTGTACGGGCACTGATTGTCAATGTGGCGACGGGTGCCGAGGTGGGCTCGGCGGTTCATGTCTATTCGCACGGGAAAGACGGCGTCATCCTCTCGTCGGATCCGAATCTGGCCCGGCAGCATCCGGCGGATTACCTGGAAGGCGCCGAAATCACAATCAAGGCGGCCCTGAAGGCGGCCGTCAAGACCGTCCGCGGGTTCAAGCCCTCCCAGGTGGTGGGTATCGGCGTTGACACCACGGGGAGCACTCCCCTGCCGGTGGACCAGGATGGCGTGGCATTGGCGATGACGAAGAAGTTCGCGAAGCATCCCGCGGCGATGGCTTGGTTGTGGAAGGACCACACCGGCGTGGAGGAGGCCGGGGAGATCACGGCATTGGCGCGCAAAATGCGGCCCCAGTACCTGGACAAATGCGGCGGGATTTACAGCAGTGAATGGTTTTTCAGCAAGGTGCTGCATTGCCTCCGGACGAGTCCGGAAGTGTTCGACGCGGCCACGACCTGGGTTGAGATCGCCGACTGGATTCCCGCCATGCTTACGGGGACGCAGAAACCCGGTGCCTACAAGGCCAGTGTCTGTGCCGCCGGACATAAGGCGATGTACAACGACGACTGGGGCGGCTACCCGGACGTGAAATTCCTGGCCAAGCTTGATCCCAAGCTTGCCCAGCTCCGCAAGCAGCTTCCCGTGAAGGCCTATGATGTTTCCGAACCCGCTGGCTGCCTGACGGAGGACTGGGCCAGGAAAACCGGACTGACAGCCGGGATTCCCGTGGCGGTCGGCGCGTTCGACTGTCACCTCGGCGCGGTCGGTTCCGGCATTGTTCCGGGCCGCCTGGTCAAGACCATCGGTACCAGCACCTGCGACCTGATGGTGGCGACAGCCGACAGGAAGCTGGCGGATATCCCGGGGATTTGCGGCATCGTCAAGGGGAGCGTGCTTCCCGGCTGCTACGGGCTCGAGGCGGGGCAGTCCGCCGTCGGCGATATCTTCAACTGGTTCGTGAATTACATCGAGCCTTACGGGAAAATGGGCGGCCATGCCCACCTGACGAAAGAAGCGGCGAAGCTCAAGCCGGGCGCGTCGGGCCTGCTGGCTCTGGATTGGAACAACGGCAACCGCACGGTGCTGGTCGACCAGCGGTTGACCGGGCTGCTGGTGGGGCAGACGCTGTACACGACGCCGGCGGAAATCTATCGTGCCCTGATTGAGGCGACGGCCTTCGGGGCGCTGACGATCATCAACCGCTTCGAGGCCCATGGCGTCACGGTGAAGGAAGTGGTGAACTGCGGCGGTATCGCGGAAAAGAACCCGCTGGTCATGCAGATCTATGCGGACATCCTGGGCCGGCCGATGAAGGTCTCGCGTTCGGCGCAGACCTGCGCGCTGGGATCGGCCGTGGCGGCGGCGGTGGTCGCCGGGGCGCACCCGAACGTCGCTTCCGCGCAGAAGGCCATGACAGGGCTCAAGGCCGTGGTCTACAGCCCGGATCCGGCGGCCCATGCCGTCTATCAGCAGGTTTACGAACAGTACCGTGAACTGCACGATGCCTTCGGTACGGCCACCTGGAAGGGGAATCTTCACGGGGTCATGAAGCAGCTGATTGCGATTCGGAACCAGGCGCGAACCTGAACAGGATAACCTTATGCTGGAAAATCTTAAGAAGGAAGTCTGTGCGGCAAATCTGCGGCTGGTAGCCGAGGGGCTGGTCGTGCAGACGTGGGGGAATGTCAGCGGGATCGACCGCAAGCGCGGGCTGGTGGTCATCAAGCCCTCCGGTGTGCCCTACGCAGGCATGAGGGCGGACCACATGGTGGTCGTCTCCCTGAAGACCGGCGAGGTGGTGGATGGGGCTTTGAAGCCCAGTTCGGATACGGCGACCCATCTGGAGTTGTACCGGGCCTTTCCCGTCATTGGCGGGGTCGTGCACACGCATAGCCTGTATGCCACGGCCTGGGCCCAGGCCCGGCGTGAGATTCCCGCGCTGGGGACGACTCATGCGGATTATTTCCATGGCGCCGTGCCCTGCACGCGCATCCTGGCGTCCCGGGAAATTACCGGCGACTATGAGGTCAACACCGGCCGGGTGATCGTGGAGCGGTTTACCAATCTGGATTCACGGGCATTCCCCGGTGTCCTGGTGGCCAATCATGGTCCGTTTGCCTGGGGGAAGAACGCGGCAGCAGCGGTCGAAAACGCGGCGGTGCTGGAATACCTGGCGCGGCTGGCGGTTGAAACATTCCGGATTGCCCCTGAGGCCAAGCCCGTTTCGCAGGTGTTGCTGAATAAGCATTACCTGCGAAAGCATGGCGCGGGCGCCTATTACGGGCAGGGGAAGCGCTGAGTCTCCGGCCACTCCATGGAGCGGAAATCAAGATTTACCACGGAGTGACGGAGGCTGAGGGAGAGTAGGAAGAAAATGTTTCACGAATTTCACGGCGCCGGAGTACCTGCCCCGTGAAATTCGTGAAACACCTCCCGGTGAAGAGAGAAGAAGGTTTTGTTTGTCCGAAGGGCGGATGGAGTCTCTGCATTCTTCTCCAGGGGAGGGTTGCGGTAATTTCAAAATGGGGTACTCGCCATTTTGAAATTACCGCAACATTTTCTTTCCCCCTCTCCCTCAGCCTCCGCCCCTCCGTGGTAAATCTTATCTTGATTTTCGCTTTGGCGGAAAGCTTGCTGATGGGGCCGGTATTTTGATATGAAGAGGGGATTCAACGATCTTGGAGGCTTTTATGTTCCTGCAATTTTCAGATGCTGAGGGTAAACGTCATGTGATGCCGCTGTCCGGAAAACTCTCCGTGACTATCGGTCGCTCAACCGAGGCTGACATCTCCGTCGCCGACACCAAGATCTCGAAACTCCATGCCGAAATCCGCGCCTGGGACAAGGACTATGTCATCAAGGACCTGCATTCCCGCAACGGCATCTACGTCAACGGCGTCCGTTCGGACGTTGCCGTCCTCAAATTGGGCGACACCATCAGGATCGGTTCCCATGAATTCCTGCTGGTCAAGGATTACGCGGGTGAAAAAGAAGGAAAAGGCACCACCACTATCGTCCGCGAAGTCGCCCAGGAACTGGATTCCAACAAAAAGGGCTACCGCACCATCCTCCGCGAAATCGTCCAAAGCACAGACCCCAGGAAGAAGAATCCATAATCCGGAATCAAGAATAACGAGGCATTTTCTGCCATTTCTCCTGACAGCCCGCAGTCTCCTGTTCCCCCCTCACCCCTTCCCTCTCCCGTAAACGGGAGAGGGGGCAGAACATTTCCTTCCGCCAGGCCATCTACACCCTCGCCCGCCTGCGGGAGAGGGGGCAGAATATTTCCTTCCGTCAGGCCATCTACACCCTCGCCCGCCTGCGGGAGAGGGAGGGGTGAGGGGAGATGGAGAATTCTGACTACTGGCTACTGACTACTGATTCCCGCCTTCTTATCCGCATGATGCCGCACATCCCGGCCTTCCACGACGAAGATGGTGATCTCGGCAATATTGGTGGCGTGGTCGCCGATGCGCTCCAGGTAGCGCGAGATCAGGAGCAGGTCAAGGGCGCGCGACACTGCGGTGGAATCCTTGGTCATGTACTCCGTCAGCTCCTC